>CAYOOT010000062.1:0-15856 GCA_964405665.1 uncultured Bdellovibrionales bacterium
GTTCACGAGTGGCAGACATGCTGAAAACGGCCAAGACGCTCTTCTTTAAGAAGACAAAAGAAGCCGAAGATGGTGAGGCGTAGTGGATTTGAACCACTGACCCGTTGCTTAAAAGGCAACTGCTCTACCAACTGAGCTAACGCCTCGAATCGAACTCTAAAGACTGAACTTAATAAAGTTAATGCATAAAAAAGACAAGGGATAAAAGTAAAAAAGTTTTATTTATTTGTATTTTTGGGTAGTTATCAAGATATGAAAGTCGTTTATATGTTGAACCGGCACCCATAAAGGGTGCCCCTACGGAAATGATGCCCGAATCAGAAATCGCGTACATAGAAATGATTGAATGTAGGGGCACCCTTTATGGGTGCCCGGAACGCCTGATACAAAAAATTAATAAGTATCTTTTACTGCAGGAGTCCCTAAGTCTGAAGTTAGCAACCTTCGTTCTTCAAAAAGACTACTCAACTCTCTTTCCAATGCAACAAGCCTGTTTTCACATTCCTCCACATCAGTTTTTTCTTTAGCTTTTGCTAGTTTTGATATCAAAAGATTGTATGTATTTAGTTTTTCTAAAATAGAGTCTTTGTCCTTAGTTAAGTGTTGAAATTGTTCTTGCCAATATTTTAAACGTTTAGTTTTTCTTGCAATTTCCAAAGCTAGATTCATAGTCGTAATAATACTTAGTTAGATTACTAAAGAATTACTGGCGATTATGTATCTAATGGATTGTTTTTTCAAGTGTCAATTTTATAAAAGGTTCAAATAGTTACCTGTATATTTAGCTCATTGAGAGTTCTTAGGGAATGATGTATGAGAGCATGGGAAATTACTTTGGATATTTATGGGAAAAAATATATCTGCTGTCTATGCGGGAACGTTTGATCCCCTAACTAATGGTCATAGAGATATTATCATTAGAGCTGCCGGAATTTTTGATTCTTTAGTAGTAGCTGTGGCTGAAGATTCACGAAAAGATACACTTTTTACTCCAGAAGAAAGAATTGAGCTTATTTCTGAAACGCTAAAAGAATTCCCCGCAGCCGATCGCAAGAGAATAAAAGTGGATACATTTCAGGGTCTTCTTGTGGATTATGTAAGAAAATTAAATTCCAAGGTAATTATTCGGGGACTAAGAGCTGTTTCTGATTATGAATATGAATCTCAAATGGCTGTGATTAATCGGAACTTAGATAATCAAATAGAAACTGTGTTTTTAATGACTGCCGAAGAAAATTCTTTCATTAGTTCCAGCGTAGTTCGTGAAATTGCCAAACTTGGTGGAGATGTTTCCTCTCTTGTCCCAAAATCAGTCAATAACAGAGTCAAGAAAAAGATATCGCAAAAACAAGCAAAATAGCTTGACAATTATAGCAAATTATTATTTTAAGAAGGCACTTTTTTAAGGATTTTTATGACTACTTTGAGCAAACTGATTCAAAATGTTCCACCCTCTCCAACGCTGGCGGCGGCGGCCAAAGCCAATGAGCTAAAAGCCAAAGGAAAGGATGTAATTTCATTTACTGTCGGTGAGCCAGACTTAGATACACCACAACACATTAAAAATGCCGCAGTAGAAGCTTTGAATAAAGGTTTTACAAAATATACTGCAGCTCAAGGAATTGTGCCTCTTCGAGAAGCGATTGTCCAAAAAGTAGAGCGCGACAATAATCTAAAATACGCAATTAATGAAGTCATTGTTACAAACGGTGGCAAGCAAGCATTAGCCACTGCTTTTGCTGTTTTATTGAATCCCGGAGACGAAGTGGTAATTCCCGCTCCTTATTGGACCAGTTATCCTGATATGGTGAAACTTGTGGGAGGAGTTCCGGTATTTTTGGAAACAAAAGCGGAAAATGGCTATACTTTTAGTGCAGAGGAATTCCTAAAAGTTTGCAGCCCCAAAACAAAAGCTTTGATTATCAACACTCCATCAAACCCCACAGGAGCTTGTTTTTCTGCGGAACAATTAAAAGACATTGCTGCTGCGGTCAAATCTTTAAATAATCCAAATTTAACCGTGATCTCTGATGAAGTGTATGAGTACATAACTTTTGATGGATTTGAACATACTTCATTTTTGGAAGTTGCTCCGGAATTAAGGGAGCAAACTTTATTGATTAATGCTTTTAGTAAAGCCTATTCGATGACTGGCTGGAGAGTGGGTTATGCTGTTGGCCCAAAAAATATCATTGATGCAATGACCAATCATCTAAGTCAGTTTACCAGTAATGTCTGTTCAATTGCCCAATATGCTGCATCCAGAGCATATGAAGATAGCTATGAATTTCCAAGAAAAATGCAAACGGAGTTTGCCAAACGTTTGGAAATAGTTTGTAATGCCGTTAAAGAAATGAATGGGATTAAACTTACCGTAAAACCAAGAGGGGCGTTTTTTGCTTTCTTGGAAATAGATAATTTAATTGGAAAAAGCTTTGCCGATTACAAAATAAATTGTGGGCAGGATTTCATGACTTACTTATTAGAAAAATATGATGTTGTTGTGGTGCAAGGGGAGGCGTTTGGTAATTCTAAAGCAGTAAGAATGAGCTTCGCGCTAGATACCGCACAATTGGTGAAAGGCTTGAATCGGATGAAGGAAGCGACGGCTAATCTGAAGTAAACGGTTATTTTTAATTAGAATGTAGGGGCAGGTTTTATACCTGCCCGGAATTCCAAAATATAATGGCCAACCGGGCAGCCCTAAAGGCTGCCCCTACATTTTATTTCTCTAGCTGCGATTTATCCGATAAATCCCTTCAGTCGTACAAAAATACAAAATCCCATCAGGACTAACAGCAAGATCAAGTATCGGTCCACTGCCGCCAGCATAAAAAATTGCTTCTTCCAACACGCTAGAAGATCGATCCGCAATCACATATCTTCTAATGGTTCCTGTATTATAGTCTGCTACAAAAAGATGGTTTTTGAATTCAGGGAAAACATTTCCTTGATAAAAAGTAATGCCAGTAAGTCCGATTGTTGTAGGGATTCTAATAATCGGCTGTAAATAACTAGGATCAGTATCCCCACAAGGTTGTCCTTCTCTCCAGCCGTAATTGCCTGCAGCTAAAATTTTATCGATTTCGTCATCACAATCGGGACCATTTTCACTGGCATAAAGACTTCCGGTTTCCGGCTGAACGGCCAAACCAAAGACATTTCTAAAACCTAAAGCATACAAACCATTTCCCAGAGGATTGCTCTGAGGATCGCTTCCGTCTCTATTCTTTCTTAAAATTTTTCCATTTAATGAAGAAAGATCTTGGGCCGAAGCTGGATCCCCGTCGTCTCCAGTAGAAATAAATAAAGTGTGGTCTTTTCCAAAGGCCAGTTTTCCTCCGGCATGACCACCTGCTGGAAGTTGATTGGCGATTACCAAAGGCTCGGTGCCGGTGCTTGCTTGATCCTTGAATCTTGTAACCCGATTACTTCCACCACCTTCTGAGCTGTAGTGAAATACATAAACAAATCTGTTACTGCTGTATTGAGGATCGATTGCTAATCCTACTGGGCCATCAGTTGTTCCGGCAGGCGGCGCTTCCAATTGAATAAAGGGTTGTTCCAATAAATTACCATTTCCAAAAACCCGGACTTTCCCTGTGGCCAGCTCCGTAAAAAACATCCGACCATCGGGGGTAAAGGCAATGCTTGTGGGGAAAGCTAAATTTCCTAAAACTTTTTCTATTGAGGTGTTAACAGCGGGAGTGGGAAGAATGAATTCGGAATTGCCACCGCCTCCATGACCGCCGCAGGAAGTAAAAATCAATAGAATGCAAAAAATTTTTTTCATGAAATTCTCTAAAAATGATTGTAGGGGCACTCTTTATGGGTGCCCGGTTGACCAATATGTTTTGGAATTCCGGGTACCCATAAAGGATGCCCCTACATTAATTCAATAAGTGTTTTTAAATTATAAAATGACAACCGACAATACTGTATGAAGTAAATGAAAACAACCTTTAATTACTTTTAATAACGATTAAAATCTCACCCTTTTTCACATTTTGACCTTTCAGGACTCTAATCTGATCGATTGTTCCATCGGCAGGGGATAATATTTTATGCTCCATTTTCATTGATTCGAAGATAAGCAGACAATCTCCTTTTTTTACTACTTGTCCCTCTGCAAATTTGATTTCTAAAATGGTTCCCGGAAGAGTGGACTGGATCTGATTGGAGTCAGCAGTTTTACTGTTGTCAGTACTTAAAATCTCCCTTGAAATTTCAAAATTAAATCCTTTTAAATAAAGATTAGTTTGTAAGTTGGAATTCTCATCGGCGGTTTGTTGATTAATGTAGATTTTATAAATATCTTTTGCCAATTCAATTTCTAAATATTCTTTACTTAGGGAAATTAATTTTAAAGACAGTTCTTCTTGTTCAATTTCGAATTTATAGACTTGATTCTCAGGAGAAAAGTTTTTTAGTTTAATATTTAGTCTTTGATTTTCCAAATAGATATTATTTATTTTGTATTTAAGCAAAGGGGTGTTGAGTTGCTTTGTTTCTCGAAAGTATTGTAAATCCTTTTTTTGCTGAAATTTTTGAGCGGATAAAATATAATGTGCGGCTAAAGAGATTTTTGCCATACTTAATGGATCACTATCAGCATCGGCTAATTTTTTACTTTTTAAATTTTCATCAATAAAGGAAGTATATTGATTCTTTAGTTGGTATTCTCCAAGTAAATTTTTTAAGAAAAATATATTTGTTTCCAGGCCCGTAATGATTGTTTGATCAAGGGCTTTAAGCAAAGCAGTTTTTGCTTCTTCTTGATTTTTGCCAGTAGCAATAATTTTCAATAGTAAGGAATCATAGTAGGTTGTGGTTTGGCAATTTTTACTTAAAGAATGCTCCAGGCGTAAATGTTTATTCTCAGGCAAATATAAATTCTTAATTTCTCCAATGCTGGGTTGAAAATCCCGAAGGGGATTTTCCGCGCAAACTCTTGCTTCGATGGCATGCCCGGAAACTTTAATCTCTTTTTGTTTGATACTAAACTTTTCTCCGAGAGCTGATTTTATTTGTAGTTCAACTATATCCAGGCCAGTGATTGCTTCAGTTACCGGATGTTCCACTTGAATCCTGGGATTTACTTCCAGAAAATAGAACTCGTCTTGAGGATTGTTTGTGGGCACTAAAAATTCTACGGTTGCGGCGCTGGATAATTGAACAGCCTCTCCAATTTTTACTGCAGCGCTTAAAAGCTTTGTTCTTAAATTCTCTGAAATACCAAGAGCAGGAGCTTCTTCGATTACTTTTTGATAACGACGCTGCATGGAGCAATCCCGTTCAAAAAGATGTAGGACATTGCCATACTTGTCTCCAATAAGTTGTACTTCGAGATGGCGAGCCGGATAAATGTATTTTTCAAGAATTAGTTGCGGGTTGTTAAAAAAAGCTTGGGCCTCACGAGCAGCACTTTCTAGAAGTGATTCTAGTTCTCCAACATTATTTACTAAACGCATTCCTCTTCCGCCACCACCACCGACGGCTTTGATTAAAAGGGGAAAGCCAATTGTGTTTGCTGCTTTTTTTAAAGAAGATAAATCTTGTTTGCTCTCGTCGTAGCCTTGGGTAATCGGGATAGCTAATTTTTTTGCAAGAATTCTGGCGTTGTCTTTATTCCCCAATTCTCTGATTGTTTGTGCGCTGGGACCAATAAAAATAATTCCATTTTTGTTAAGCTCTTCCACAAACGCTGCGTTTTCGGATAAGAAGCCATATCCAGGATGAATTGCCTCAGCAGCAGATTTTTTAGCAATCGCAATAATTTTTTCTGTATTAAGATAAGTGTCTTGAGCAGAGTTGCCATTTAAGGAAAATGCTTGATCTGCAAAACTGACATAAGGGGAATTTTTATCAACATCGGAATAAACTGCAACAGTTTTAATTCCCATTTTCTTTGCAGTTCGAATGATTCGAAGAGCAATTTCCCCGCGATTGGCGATTAATAATTTTTTCATCTTTTTACATTCTGAAAATTCCCGGAGTGTAACGGGTATCGGGATTATAGGCGGTGATACTAAAGGCTAGGGCTAAAATTTTTCTGGTATTAACAGGGTCAATTACACCATCATCCCATAATCGGGCAGTAGCATAATAAGGACTTCCTTCTCTTTCATATTTTTCAAGAATACTTTTAGAATATTTATCAATTTCTCCTTGTTCTAACTTCTCACCTTTTCGTTTCGCACTGAAAGTTTTAACGTCAGTTAAAACTTTCGCAGCTTGCATCCCGCCCATGACAGATATTTTGGAGTTGGGCCAGCTAAATAAGAATCGGGGATCATAAGCACGGCCGCACATTCCATAATTTCCTGCGCCGTAAGAACTGCCGACAAGAAGGGAAAATTTTGGAACTCGGGAAGTGGCAACGGCAGAAACCATTTTAGCGCCATGCTTGGCAATTCCTTCGTGTTCGTAAGCTTTGCCGACCATGAAGCCGGTAATGTTATGTAAAAAAAGCAAAGGAATATTTCTTTGATTGCAGAGTTCAATAAAATGCGTCGCTTTTAAAGCCGATTCGCTAAAAAGAATTCCATCATTGGCAATTACTCCCACCGGAAAACCATAGATATGAGCAAAGCCACAAATAAGGGAAGTGCCATAGTTTGCTTTAAATTCTTCTAGCCGGGAGCCATCAAGCAATCTTGCAAGAATTTCTTTCATCGAAAAAGTTTTTTTGATGTCTTGATTGATGATGCCGTAAATTTCTTCAGCTGGATAAAGCGGCTCAACATTTTCTTGTTCCGGCAGTAAACGTTGATAAGGAGAAATTTTTTCGTTACCCAAAGATTTAATAATGCCCCGGACTAAAGATAAAGCTTGTTCTTCGTTTTCTGCTAAATGATCTGCTACTCCGCTAATTTTGCAATGAACTTCGGCTCCTCCTAGTTCTTCGGCGGTTACTTCTTCACCTGTTGCAGCTTTAACCAGTGGCGGGCCACCTAGAAAAATTGTTCCGTTGTTTTTTACAATAATTGTTTCATCACTCATTGCCGGAACATAAGCTCCTCCTGCTGTGCAAGAACCTAAAACTGCAGAAATTTGAGGAATTCCTTGGGAACTCATTTGGGCTTGATTGTAGAAAATCCTTCCGAAGTGAAATCTATCGGGAAAGATTTGATCTTGCAGCGGTAAGTATGCTCCGCCACTATCAACTAAATAAATGCAAGGTAGTTTATTTTCTGCGGCAATTTCTTGGGCTCGTAAATGTTTTTTTACAGTGGAGGGAAAATAGGTTCCACCTTTGACATTAGGATTATTGGCGACAATTACGCAGGGTCTGCCAAAAATATAAGAAATACAAGTTGTAATACCGGCACCCGGTTCGGTGTTGCCATCGACATCCATTCCTGCAAGAGGAGAGAGTTGTAAAATGGGAGCACCGGGATCTATCAGCAGTTCAATTCGTTCAGAACTTAAAAATTTATTTCTTTGACGAGAAAGTTTGATTGCATCTGGGGTTTCGGGATTGGAAGATTTTTTTAGATAGTCTTGTAATTCATTACTTAACTTGGAATAGGAAAGATAGTTATCCTGATATTCCTTAGAAGAGGTATTTAAATTTGAAACTAGAATGCTCATTTTGTTTATAATTTTATAATGATGCACAACCTCTGTAAAACTACATAACATTTATAGTTGGAGGTCAACAAATGAAAACACTTAAAACGATTTTAATTTTGTCCTATATATTAGCTTGTAATTTAGATGCCCGAGCTGAAGATAATAGTTCTAAACATAGCGATAAAAAAGGCGTGGAGCATGCACGTTTCATGTTAGATGATAAAACTAACAATATTGGTCAATTAGAGATTAAATCTGGGTATAAAGATATTGATTTTAGTTGGTCTGTTCTTACTAAGAATTCCGCCGCTAATGGAGCAACTCCCATTATTGGAGAAGGTAGTGGTAAGCCCTATTATCAGTTTGAAGATGGTTTGTCTCATCCATATTATATCGTTAATAAAACAAAGCTTTAAATTACTTTTTTACTTCGAACTCTTCTATGCCTAAGAGGGCTTTAGCAACAGATACTGAGTCTGGATGATAAGTTCCTTCAGCAACCGCTTTCTTAATTCTTTCGGTTTTTCTAAGTCTTTCTGCTAACCATTGTAGTTTAAGAGTTGTCATAGCTCTTGGCCTATTAGGAGTTCCGTCTTCTTGAACTTCTCTGGTTTCAAGGTCGATTACTTCTGATGATTTCTGTATATTTGTGCGCTCCATTATTTTTTCTCCTACTTATAAGATGCTTTAGTCATCTTTTGCTGTTCATTTTTGAACAAACTTCTTTGTTCTAATTTGAACTAACGGCTAATGGGCGGTAAAACTTTAGGAATTTTTTGCAGGGAAGGAACATTTTTGAACAATTTTTATTTTGTTAATGATTTCGGGGAGTTGGGTTTTGGCTGATAAGACTTAAGAAATTTCTTTTAATCGAGCGATAATATCTTCTAGAATTTATACTCTTATCTGACATATTTGTGAAAATTGACATAAATTAAAAAGTATGTCATGTTTGTATGATAATGGCAGATAAGAGATAGATCGATGAATGATTTAAAATCAAGAATTACAGAAGGCGGGAGAATTATTATTCCAGCCAAGTTAAGAAAATTGTTTAACCTCAAAATTGGAGAAGAAATAATTCTTCGGCCAATGGAAGATAGTATTTTGTTAGTCAATAAAAAGCAGGCTACAAAGATCATTCAATCGATCTGTAAAAAGCACTCAGGAGAGGACTCACTTGCTGATGAGTTAATTCTAGAGAGAAAAAAAGAAAAGGAATAATGTCAGAATATGTTCTTGATGCTTCAGCCTTACTTGTTTATTTGAACCAAGAAGAAGGCTCTAACTTAGTTGAAGAACATATTGATTCAGCTTCAATCTCAAGTGTAAATTTATCGGAAGTTGTTGGGAAGCTTAAAGATAAAAAGATAAGTGAAAAAGATATTGATTTAATTCTCAAACTGCTTCCTTGTGGTGTTGAGGATTTTAATAAAGACCAAGCATTGATTGCAGCAGATATAAAATCAAAAACTTCTGCTCTGAGGTTATCGCTTGGAGATAGAGCTTGTCTGGCGCTTGCGATAAACAAGAAAGCGGTTGCTTTGACCGCCGATCAAGTTTGGAAGAAGGTAAATGCTGGGGTGAAAGTTAAGGTGGTGAGGTAGGTTATTTATTTCCGAATACTGTAGGGGCAGGATTTATCTCCCTGCCCGGAATTCCAAAATATAAGGTCAGCCGGGCAGGCATGAAGCCTGCCCCTACATTAATTTCGATCCTTGCGTTAACTTTTAAGAAAAAAGCGGTTGCTTTGACCGCGGATCAAGAGGTGCTAGATGCGCTTTGCCAAAGGCCTGGAGTGTGGCAATGCTTTTAGTCAAGACTCCTAGATCAAGTCCTGAATTAAGCAGATTTTTTTGGCGTTCAAGAAATAAAACCAATGCCATAGCTTGGCTGGGACGTAATTCAAAATATATGCAGATCGGAACATGCATTTCCAAAGGTACTCGTTGTCGCCGATTGTCAGCAAGATAAACTCGAAATAAACCCTTATTCTTAGGTGGTCGAAGATCACTGATATCAGAATCATAGCTTGGAAATTGCCTTTCGGAAACACCAGCAAGTTTCAATAGATTAATCACAGCTTCAGTTACATCTCGCTGCATTTCGATAGATATTAAGCTAGTAGGTGAGTACACAACCAGGTTCCCCCGATCTTGCTGGAATTTTGTTCCACCGAAAAGCGTAGAAAGGTTTGTTAGAAGCTGCTTATCCCTGTTAGTCCTCTGAGAAAAATCAAACTTTAATTGATATTTATTTCTCTTATCTAAACTCAATTTTCTTAGAGCTTCTGCAGCCTGTGCTGCAAGAAATTTGGGAATTTCCGCTATCTGCTGATTGAAGGCATTTACTATCGCTGCTTCAAAAGCTGGGGCGTCAGCAGGTGGTGAACTATCAAAGAATGACCAGCCAATCCTCCTCACTAAGTCAGTCACCATATCATTTACTTTATTATCGCTAACACCATTACTTTTAAGCTGTGCTTCTAAACGCATAGCTTGCTCTAAAAGCACCTGATTATTTCGCGCAGAATTAACTGAATTCATTACTGCATCTTTTAATAAGTCCGGTTTAAATCGTTGAGCTAAAAGCTCCGGTGTAATCACCTCATCATTGCGAAAAGAGAAATGGCGAAATCTCATTTGTAAGCCGGATCTCCCAGTCCCTGTATCTTTAATCCCGCCCTGGAGAAGAGAAGCAGGAATAGAAAAGCCACTTTTTGCAAAATTACTTAATTTATCCAATGCTCTTTGATATTCAGCTTGACGTTCCCTTGCTGCTTCTTCGACCTTTGATAGGGGAGAAGTTTCCCATGCTTTTTGAAGACCATAATCAAAGTTACTCATTGCAGGTATTTGGTTCTTGCTATGAAAGCTATGATCCCATTCCAATCCGCAGAGCTTATCCACTACTTCCAGCAATTCCAGATGCGATTCTAATCCTAGTTCCTCAGTAGTAGTCCCTGTTAGATTAGCAGCATTGGTTACCGCAGTAACCCCACCCACAGCAGCATTAGTAAAAAAACCACGACGTGATTCAACGCTTGTCTTAGGAGGTGGTTTAACAAAATTAGCAACGGCAGTTGTTATACTTGTTATAAAGTTTTTAACAGAATCTCTTGAAAATATCGCTGTTAAAGTCACACCATCAACTAAAATTAAATTATTTCGTATTTCCTCTTCAGATAATTTGCTTGGTTTTTGTTGATCATCTAATTTGATCCAATCAGGATTTCCATCTTTGAAGCTAAGCTGATAATTCATTTCTAAAACGGCATTTTGTTGAATCAGAAGTGCTTCTACTTCACAGTCATTTTTCCATTTTTTCTCTGCAGTTTCCCCACGGAATAATTTTGCAATTCCATACTTTAGTCGATTCCAGCGGCGACTTAGACTTTTTCCTTCATATTGTTCCTGGTGAATTTTCTCATGCAGTTTCCATGCGGAATCTAATTCATGATTTGTTTCTTGGACCGCGGTTCTTTGAATTTTAGGGTGATAGAATCCAGCTACTGATTTTGAATCTTGCTTTTCTCCAATATCTTCTAAATGACGATATAAGTAATTGATCTTAATTGCCGAATCGACAACAAATTGACTGTTGTCATAATGGCCAGAGATTTCAATTTTATTCGGAAGTTCTATCTTTATACTTTCTTCTTTGTTGTCTGGATTCAATAATTTATTCGTATTTTCATAGCCTCCGGCTCTTTTAAGATGTTTTGTATTTCTAAAATTCTGCGCAATGCTAACACCTGCACCGATTAGTCTTTCTGCTGTCTGAGCAAGCTTCCAATATTCTCCTTTTTCTAGATCTTGTAATATTTTCTGGTATCCTGTTTGATCTAATTGAGAGATAGAGCCGGCGATATCGCTTTGATCATCAAAAAAATCTAAAGCTCCCATCACACAGTGAACAAACTTAATTCTGGATTTTACATTCATCCCAGAAATTAATTCAGCTTGGGCAAGATGCTGTAAGGAATTGGGTACACCTTGTAGTTTTAATAAGATATTACCAATTCTACTAATTGTCCCAACATATCTGGAATTTGTGCCCCAGTTATTTAAAAAACTGTCTAGAAAATCTCCGGAGCGTTCGAATTTTTTTTCGCTAAAACTATTGTTTAAGGCTTCTTCTCCAAGAGAAAGAACTATTGCCGATTGTGCAGTAGTGCAGAGCATCTTTAGTTTTTGTCCACCAGACATTAAACTAGATCCCAACAGAAGTTGCCCGCCAAATAAGACAACTCGTCTTTCCCATCTTAAAAATCCCTCTTCTTTAGTTAAGATATTTTGATAATCTTGCCAGGAAATTTCGCCATTGGCAGAACAATATAATTTGTAAACCGTTTCATCGTGTGCGACTTCAATCAGATTGTCGATTGTTCCAAAAATCAGATCAGAAACATAGGCCAGGGGATTATGGGCCATTGCCTTTGTAAAAAATCCAACTTCTTCATTGCTTCCCTGATTCTTTCCTAAAATAGAACCAAATTCACTTTGATTAAAATAATCTCTTATTGCTTCTTTATACTCAGCATCTTTTCCAGCAAGAAATACATAGGCGTACAATATTGATTCTTGAGCATTGGAAACTCGTTTAGAAAATTCTGTAGTTATCTTTTCCAAACCTCTTTTTTCAACTTCCAAGGAAGCAGTGGTCGTTGGCAATGCGGGATTAGCCTTGAGGGAATTAGCTAAGGATTTTTGAAGGAGAATATTAGGCATGATTAAAACATACTAAATTTATGTAGGTCTTAATGTATATAAAGATACTTATTTTGTCAATTATGGCTTCAGGCTATAACATGCTAGAAAAATTCAGGAAATATGATTTTGAACAGGAAATTAACTTAAAAACTTAGTATTTATCTACTTTTGCTTTCAACCCCTGCGCAACTTTGGTGAAATTTTCGGCAATGAATTCGTCCTCATTTTTTAGCGCAGAATAAAGATTGTCTATATCAGCTTTAAATTTTTGATTTAAATTTGTGGAGCTTGCCAGAATACTGGATGCGCCCATTAAAATCTGTTCAGCAACTTCATATTGGAGAAAGGGAGTGTCTGCTGCATAGTTAATCAGTGCTTTTAATAATTTCTTATTTTGCCCTTCATTGAGTTCGTCTTTGGCGAGAATTGTTGCTTTGTTTTTTAGAAACTTATTGAGCGCAGTTAGAGTAGTCAGACTTTCTCCTGATTTGTGCGAATTGTGCAAAGTTGTCATTAAGCCTTCAAGCTCTGCAGCAAGTGCCGGATTAAATGTTTTTAAAGAGATGTTAACAATCATTAGTGAAGAAAGATTTAAGGTGGGATCTCCGGGATGGCCGGAATAATTTCTACTTTTCCATTGATTGGGGCTTAAAGAATGATGACAACTGTAACAATAAAAAAGTGAAAACTCCGGATAGTTTCCATTAGTCGAGCGTTTCTTAGAAAGTATGCGCTTGATGCTTTCTTCTGCTAGAGCAAGCTGCCCGGAGAGCCAATTAGAGGAAGCATTGTAATCTCCTTTTCGGGAAATATAATCTTTATCAATCTCCCAATGCTTAGGCATGATACTCTCAAATGTATCGGCTTCAAAAGTAAGACGGGGATGTCCGGCGCCAATTAGACGGTGATTAACCGATTTGTCGTCGTTACCAAAATGGCAACTAAGACAAAGATTATTTTTTATTTTTCTGTCATTTAAATCGATCATTCCATTATTAATATTTTGCTGATGTGTTACTCCAGAACTAAGATGAGTGCTCAACCATTTTTCTGAAGAGCCGTGACAGGATTCACAACTTACTCCGTCAGACGATTGAAATTTTTCTCCCTGTTCAGTTTTATTTGGAACATAGGTGCTGTGACATTTTAAACAAAGTGCTTCTTTTTCTGGGGAAGCTATTCCTAAATGTTTAGCAATTATTTTTGATTCTTCATTTAAAAGAACATTGTATGCTTGTGAATGTTTGTCTAATTTTTGCCAAGTGACATATTCATTCTGCAAAACATTATTCCCCCTTCTGGGATTAACATTGCCGTGACAGTTTGAGGAGGAGCAACTTGCAGTTCCCATGAATTTCCGATCATTTTCGGCATTGGCCAAAGAGGAAGAGAATAAAACTAAAATTAAAAGGGCTTTAAATTTCAACATGACTTATTACCTAGAATATTGCTGCAAAATTAGCAATCAATTATGGTTAAGATACATCAAAGCATGTAAAACATATAGAAAATTTTATTTCCATGAATGAACATTATCAGATTGTAATTATTGGCGCCGGACCTGCAGGTTTGGCCGCGTCTTGTCGAGCAGCTTCGCAAAAGATCTCTCATCTGCTTTTTGAAAAAGAAGAATTGGGCAATACCATTTATAATTATCAATTACGAAAACATGTAATGGATGAACCAGCAAGACTTCCCTTGCGTTCAGAATTGCCCTTTAGGGCAAGCAGCAGAGAAGCGGTGCTTGATACTTGGGGAAACACCGTAAAAAATTTAGGGGTAAAAGTTAGGAATGCTGAAGTAACTAAAATTAAAAAAGAAGGAGCGATTTTTAAAATAAGTTTCAATGGTGAAAGTTGTACGGCTGATAATATTATTTTGGCAATTGGTCTTCAAGGAAGTCCGAGGAAACTGGAAGTGCCGGGAGGAGATTTGCCGCATGTTAGTTATACCTTATCCGATCCCGATGCTTTTAAAAATGAAGATATCATTATAGTGGGTGCCGGAGATTCGGCAATTGAGAATGCCCTGGCTCTGGCAGCAAAAAACAGAGTGTTCTTACTAAATCGCAGTGCTGACTTTGCTCGGGCCAAAGATGCTAATGCAGCATTAATACAAAATGCCATTCAATCCGGCAAAATAAAATGTTACTATAATTCCACGATCTCTCGAGTGGAAAAAGAAGTTACGATACTAAGTACTCCAGATGGCGATATTCAGGTTAAAACTACCAGAATTATTGCCCGCTTGGGAGCAGTGCTGCCCAGGAAATTTCTAGAAAGTTGCGGCATTGTTTTTTCTAACCCCGATCCTCAAACCGTTCCGATTGTTTCTGAAAAATATGAATCAAATGTGTCGGGTTTATTTTTAATTGGATCCTTAATTGGCTATCCCTTAATTAAACAAGGGATTAATCAGGGCTATGAAGTTATTGAGCATATTTTAGGTAATCCGGTTGAGCCGGCAGACCAAGGACTACTCGAAGAAAAATTAAAGGTTCTTCCCGGATCGGTTAATGAAAACCTACAGAAAATTCAAGCCGCACTTCCCTTGTTTTCTGATTTGAGTGCCCCGCAGTTTAGAGAATTGATTTTAGAATCCACAATTCATCAGCCTAAAAAAGGCAGCACTATTTTTAAGATCAACGATTATGGAGATACGCTATTTTCCATAATTTCGGGAGAAGCCTTTGCGGATACAGAGGTTAAAAAAGATATAGAAATAAAAGAAGGAAGTTATTTTGGTGAAATGGGCTTGTTGTCTGGAAGAAAAAGATTAGCCACTATCCGAGCAGGAGTCAGTAAAACAACTGTCTTGTTGGAAACGCCACGAAAACAAATTTTAAAATTAATAAGTTCTGTAGAAAGTGTAAAAAAGGATATTGATGAAACATTTGCCTTGAGACTTTTACTAACTTCAATTTTTCATGATGCCAGTGTCGAGTTAAATCGAGAATTGGTCGAAAAAAGCAAATTCAAAAGCTTCATAAAAGGTGAGGTCATTTTTAAAGAAGGGGATGAAGCTGATTTTTTATATGTGATAAGAAAAGGTTCTGTTAAGGTATCTATGAAAAATTTTAAAGGAAATGATATCACTCAAACCTATGTTTCTGCCGGAAATTATGTGGGAGAAATGGGTCTTTTGGAAAAAAGTGGACGCAGAAATGCTACATTTTCTGCGGCTGTTCCTTGTGAGATGCTGGTTATTGAGAAAAAAGATTTTTTAAATCTATTGGAAAAGAGCCCTAAAACTAAAGACCGCGTTCTTCTGCTGGCCCAGGAAAGAAAAATCCAAAACAATACGGGATTTCAGGAAACGACAATCGGCATGATGTTGGATTTTTTACTTAAGGAAGGGGTCTCCGATGCAGAAAATGTTTTAATTATTGATTCTGATCGTTGTATCGGTTGTGATAATTGTGAAAAAGCTTGTGCTGCGACACATGGAGGCTACAGTCGACTTGATCGCAAGGGCGGAAAAAGTTTTGCTTCAGTGCAACTTCCAATTTCTTGCAGACACTGTGAGAATCCACTTTGTATGATTGATTGTCCACCTGATGCTTTGGTGCG
>CAYOOT010000063.1:0-15668 GCA_964405665.1 uncultured Bdellovibrionales bacterium
CTGTTTACGACAGCAAAAGTACTGTGTTTTTTTAAAACTTCAAAATTGCTTTAAAATCAATGGAGTTTCTATAAAAAAACAAAATCTTTATGGCTTTAGTCTAAGAACTAAAACATTTAATCTGCCAAACAGCAAAAAAGCTGTAACTTTTCTTTGCTATTATTAGCAGATTTGAAAGTAGGGCTGCTTCAGTTATTACCAAGCAGTTCGAAAACGACGACCAGGGCCAGCTGCTTCTTCAAGCATTATGCAAGCACCTTCAAGATCGAGGATTGCAAAAAGATCTTCTGATCTCTTGTAAACTAATTTAAAACCAAGAATATCGAGATAGAAAGATAAGGAAATAGCAAGATTACTCACATCTAATTCTGGGATTAATTTTGGTTTCATTTTGTAATATTAATCCATGTCCAGATACTCGCCAGTATCAATATTCATTTTATCTCCGTTACCCATGTCCATCATATACTCTCCCGTATCAATGTTCATTGAATCACCATTGCCCATATTCATTTGATACTCCCCCGTATCAATATTCATTGAATCGCCATTGCCCATATTCATATAATATTCCCCGGTGGTAGTATTCATTCTATTTCCTCCACCAAGATCCATCAAAGATTCACCCGTGTTAAGATTTATTTCATCTTCTGCAATACAGCAATCACTTAGGGCGAAACTACTTATTAAGAAAATTGTTAATATTATTTTCATATAGTCTCCTATCAATGGGAACAGTCACCATTTAGAAAAAAGTGTCCGTCCCTTTTCTTTCTTACTCCGGATCAAAGCAACTTAATACTGCATCCCATGCAAGATCTGAGGCCACGGCAGTCAATTCCAAATAGTTTATATCTGTTGCTGTAACCGATTGAGTTGAGACTGCAAAAAAAGTATCTCCATCAGCAAGCGCATGAAACGGATGTAGTGCTCTGGCCATCGATGAATGGACAGAACGTGCTAACTGCCTCAACTGGTATGGGGAAAGTTTAAGATCTGTTACTAAGAGCGTATTGGTTGTGTTTCCTCCATTACTCTTTGACATATTTGGAGAAGAACGGAATACAGCTTCTTTGAATGACAACTTTTGTTGTGTGACAGGATCTAAATGACCTCTCACTATATTGCCAGAGCGGTTAGAGATAGCTCCGATTGCATTTACGACCGTAAATATACCAACTGAAAAATTACCTGATTTGGCGAAAGCTCCGCCTTGCCCACTAATTTCCCATAAATCAAACTGCGGTCCTTTGCCAACTGATGCCGAACTTCCAGCACCATGGGGACCAAGAGGAAACTGACCTGTTATGGAATTTGTAGCAGCAAATTCTCCCAGGAACTTATCTGGATAAATCGAATTTTTTCTAGGTCGATAGTCATAGATAATTGCACCCATCACTCTAGGAAGACGATTCCAAACAATTCCATCTGGACGCTCAGAGAAAATAGAAGTTGTTACTCCTCCAATGGCCTCGATTCCGCAACAGGATCCTCCCGCAAAACAGATTGCATCAACAAGCGCATCTCCTGTCTCCCATCCATCAAGCAGTACTGTGCAACTAGATCCGCCACGTAGATCCACTGCACAAGAAACATATTGATCAAAGCGAAATACCGTACATCCTGTTGGTCCTTCTCTGTACTCCGCGGATCCGATTTGTAATCCAGGAAATTTGAATTCTAGAATTCGTTGAGATGAGGAAAGCATGGGCGTCAAACTAATATCACGATTCGTAATTCGTCGAGGTTCGTCCTGTTTAGTCATTTGAATCCTTACTTCAGTCGTTTATCGGAAGTGTATAATATTATTTTACAGTAACAGCTCTTTTTTCTGTCTGTTTTAATTCTTCAACACTAGGAATTTTCCAGCCTTCAGTATGCTCTCTAACCAGCTCAGCAAACAATTCCAAATGATCCGCAGTATCATTTAAGCAGGGAATATATTGAAAACTTTCTCCGCCATTTTTTAAAAATATCTCGCGATTTAACTGATCAATCTCATCGATCGTTTCCAAGCAATCCATGGAAAAGCCAGGACAAATCACATCCAAGGATTTTACGCCACTTTTTGCAAGGGCCTTGATCGTTTTATCCGTAGTCGGCTTAATCCATTCCTCTTTGCCAAACAATGATTGAAAGGCAACAATATAGTCGTTCTTAGAAAGACCTAATTGTTCTGTAACTAAGCGGGAAGTTTTTTGGCAGTGACAGTAGTAAGGATCCCCTTCATCAAAATAGCGCTGAGGAATTCCATGATATGAAAAAAATAGTTTCTCTCCCTTTTTTTCTTTGGCCCACTTCGCCTTCACTGAATCAACCAAAGCAGAAATATAAAGCGGATGATCATAATAGGTATTAATTGTTCTCAGTTCTGGAACAAATCTCCAGGTTTTTAAAACACTAAATAGTCCATCAAGTGCACTGGCAGTAGTTGTTCCGGAATACTGCGGGTAAAGAGGAATCACTAAGAGTTTGGTCATTCCTTTATCTTTTAAATTTCCTAGTGCTGATTTTAGCGAAGGATTGCCGTAGGCCATGCCAAATTCTACCAAAAATTGATCTTGCTTTTCTTGCTCAAATTTCTGCTGCAGTTTCTGCGCTAAGTTTCTTGTATAAACCAATAGAGGAGAGCCTTCTTTGGTCCAAATTTTTTGATAAAGTGCCGCTGATTTTTTTGGTCTGGTATTAAGAATAATACCATTTAAAATCAACCACCAGAAAGGCCTACTTAGTTCGATGATTCTTTTATCCCAAAGAAATTGTTTTAAATATGGCTTTAAAGCTTCCTTAGTTGGAGCATCAGGAGTGCCTAAATTAATCAACAAAATTCCGATTTTTTCGGGATCTCCATGTTTAAAACCTTTCCTCCCCTCAAATAAATTTTTTTCAAACATTTCTGGAAATTTCCTTCATTTCTTCCTGCGCCATTTTTCTTAATTCATTGATGCCGGCAATTATTTCTTCTAAAGCAATATCTAGGGTTTCTTTATTAGTATCAGAGCCCAGAGAAATCCTGATTGTAGACAAACACTGCATTAAACTTAAACCCATACTTTTTAACACAAATGATGGTTTTTGCGAACCTGTTTTGCAAGCAGATCCGGCTGAGAAAATGATTCCTTTTGTGCTAAGTAGGGCAATTAAATCTTGAGCAGCAACGCCAGAAATTTGGATACTAGAAGTATTGGCAATTCTTAAAGCCCTTTCTCCATTGATCTTAAGACCTGAAATATTTTCCAGTAAATTGTTTTCAAAATAATCTCTTAGTTCACTAAGCTCACTTAGATAATTATTTTTCAAATGTTCATTGCTAATCATTGCTGCTTCAGCCATAGCAACAATATTGGCTACCGCTTCCGTTCCTCCCCTTCTTCCATTTTCCTGACCGCCACCTTTAATCACAGCTTCCCAGGGAATATTATCTTTGATCAACAAAGCTCCCACTCCTTTGGGAGATCCAAATTTATGTCCGGAAATGCTAAGTAAGTCCACAGATAAATCAGAAAAATTTAATTTTAATTTTCCTACTGCAGAAATTGCATCCGTATGAAAAAGAATTCCTTTTTCTTGGGCAACTTGGGCAATCTCTTTAATTGGAAAAATCACTCCGGTTTCATTATTGGCTAGCATCAGGCTAATCAGGTTTGTGTTTACTTTAATGTTTTTTTTCAGTTCTTCTAAATCAAGCTCACCATTATTATTGACCCCGATATAGCTAACTTCTATCGGAACCATTGCTTGTAAAAACTCTATAGTTTCTAAAATTGAAGGATGCTCTACGCTGGAAACAATAAAATGATTTTTTTCCGGTCGTGCCCGGTAAGCGCCCACTAAAGCGCTAAAATTTGCTTCCGTTCCCCCACTTGTAAAAATGACATTTTCTGATTTTGCGCCTAAAAAACCAGCTAATTCTTCTCTGGAGTTTTCCAGAGCAATTTTTGCATTTTTACCTAAGTTATTAGAAACACTAGAAGGGTTTCCAAATTCTGCGTTTAAATAAGGCATCATTTTTTCCAATGCTCTGGCAAAAACTGGAGCAGTAGAGTTATAATCAAGATATATTGGTTTAAACATAAAAACTTTGCTAATTAAGACAGATAGTCTAAATACGTGATCATGGATATAATTTCAATAATCGTCCCTCTGGCCTTACTTGTTGTAGCAATAATCTGCCTCACCTATTTTTCTTTTATCCTATTGCTGCCCATGTTTAAAATGTTTAAAGAAAAAAATGAAAGCAATAAAATAAATACACTTATTGCAAAAATAAATATAGTAGATGAACTTCTGGCACAAAAAAAACCTATTTTAGCTTTAAAGGTTTTAAAAAATTCTGCTTACTTAGAAACTATCTATAAAGCAGAGCTTCTAGAGTTGATAAAAGAACATCACCAAAATATTCTCAGTCGTTCCTTAATTATCGCCGAAGAATTAAATACCAGAGCTGATAACCTGGCAACTGTAGAATATCTTTTTCAGGAACAAGTTGAATTACAAAAACTTTTTCTTAAAGCATTCGAATCTTATAATAATTTAACTAATAGAAGAGAAAACTCCGGTAAAATTATCCCTCAATGGACAAAAGATGATTACGAGAAACGCTTACTGGAAATTCAGGAAGAATTAAATAAATGTAAATCCAGTTTAAGGAAAAACCTCGAAGATCTTTTCAAATCTTTAGAATTAAATCCTAGCGATAACAATATTACATATCATTAATCATGACCTACCCTGTTGTTATCTTAAAAAAAGAAAGGGGTATTTCTCTACTCAGACGCCATCATTGGATTTTTTCCGGCGGGATTGATTCTACCAAAGGAAAGATCGAAGATGGAGATTTGGTGGAAGTAACTTCCAAAAACGGAGAATTTCTTGCAGTTGGTTATTTCTGTAAAGAGGCTAGTATTGCGGTAAAAATACTGGCATTTGAAAAAACAAAAATCGATCTGGACTTTTGGTTAAATAAAATAAAAAAAGCTTATGATCTTAGAATAAATTTAAAGCTGATTAATAATCCTGAAACAAATTGTTATCGTTTAATTAATGCCGAAGGAGATTTAGCTCCGGGACTAATTATTGATGTTTACTCTGACCTTGCTGTAATCCAATGTCAAACTTTGGGAATTTATAAAAACCTGGAATTAATAAGTGCCGCTCTCAAGGAAAATCTAAAAAACCTAAAAGCTATTTTTTTTCAATATTCAATAGCGGAAGAATCCGGATATCTGCTGGGAGCAGGGCCACTGGAACAACAAGCCTTGGAAAACAAATTAAAATTTATCATCGATCACGAAAAAGGACAAAAAACAGGTTTCTTTCTCGATCAAAGAGAAAATCGAGCTTTGGTTAAAAAATATTCTCAAGGAAAAGTCTTGCTTAATGCTTTTTGTTATACCGGAGGTTTTAGTGTTTATGCTTTGGCTGGTTTAGCTAAAAAAGTTTATTCTCTGGATAGCTCTAAACAAGCGTTAAGTATTCTAGAAAAAAATATCAATCTTAATTTTCCGGAAGCAGTACATCAAACTGTTTGTGCAGATTATTTTAACTTTATAAAAAATACTAAAGAAAATTTTGATGTAATTATTCTCGATCCTCCGGCTTTTGCCAAAACACATCGAGCCCTTGATAACGGAATCAAAGGCTATCGCAATATTAACAGTCAAAGTATGCAATGCTTAAATCCGGGAGGTTTACTTTTTACTTTTTCTTGTTCTCAAGCGATGACAAAAGAATTATTTCAAAAAACTTTATTTGAAGCAGCACTCCAGGCAAAACGAGAAGTTAAAATTATCCATCAACTGCATCAAGCCCCTTGCCATCCGGTAAATCTCTATCACCCGGAAGGTGAATATTTAAAGGGTTTAGTTTTGGAAATATCCTAATTTGTCTTTCTTTACTTTAAACTTCTCAACACATGAAGTGCCTGTTCTGAATTGCCAATTGTGGCATCGAGAAAACATTGAGGAATGCTGTGAGAAAGTGCCTTGGCAGAAAAATTATTGTTTGCTGCAACTATTTTTCTAATCTCTTTTTGATTATTATTGATTGGCACTTCATTTCTTTGAGAAATAAATTTAATAAAACGATAAGGCATTTTTAATTTCTCGGCCAAATTACTAATTTTCAAACACTCTTCATCTCTGTTCAATGGCCAAAGAAGAATAACGGAGTGGCCCAATAAAATTTTATTTTCCATTAAACCTAATGCTTTTTCCAAAAGCAGATCATGGACATTTTCTAAACTAGAGTTTGTTGCCCGGAATTGCTCATAGCTAATGATATTGCTTAAAGAAAGTTCTTTGATACTTCTGGCCAGGGTCATTGTTTGTTCTAGATTATTAGAATCAAGCACTATCAGATAGGGCAATTTAATTCCTAAAGCATAATTAAAAGCCAAGGAAAGATTGTTTGTTGATTGCATAATATCCATGCCTTGTTCCGAAAAACCAAGGCAGGCTCTTCTTGTTGCTTCTGCTATTTTATAAAAAGTTAAAAGATTGGCATCAAAATGCTCTCTGAAACGAAAAATCAAATAATCTTCAAACTCTTTGGCAATCACTTTGAAACCTCTGGTTTCCAAATCGCTGATTAATGATGCCCAGTCCATCAGCAAATCATTGATCCTGATATTTTGATTCCGCCTGGGGCGGCCCCAAATTACAAAATTTTTTTCTTCTTCTGTTCCGGCAATTGCTGTGATTTTAGAAATATGTTGTAGAGATAATGTAGAGTGACAGTCAATAACGCTGCCCTGCTTTAACCTAGAAATTAAAAAATCTTCTTTATTTTGAAGAAAATATTGTAAATAAGCTTTTATTTCTTGCAGAGCGGTCTGTGAAAACTGATCTAAATAACTTCCTTCTGTAAGAATAAACGTTTTTAGAGATCTTAAATAATTATTCTCTAATGATTGTCGGAATGAAGAAAAATGGCTAAAAGATCGATATAGTTTTTTATGAATTTCTGCCAATTGAAAAGTATAAATTTTATCGGCCAAGTTAAAAATCGTTTTCCGGGAAATTGTTCTTTGTTCTTCCAATACAAAATCAAGACTTTCTTCTTTCTTAATTCTGCGCATGACAATCACTACATCATCGGCTCCTTGAGGCGGTTGGAACGGATTTAAATCCAGGGCCGTTTTTTCAGAAATCCACTCCGGATGATCTTCCTGCCAACGCAATAATCTTAAACCTAAATATACTTTGTCCGCCAAGAAAGAATTATCCAAGATTTCTTCACAAGCGGCTTTCCAGCGATAATGAAACAATTCACGTAAAGTTACACTTTTGATGGTTCTTTGCGGTAGGTGATTTAATTTTAAAAATTTATAAACAATTTCCTTACCCAAAACGATCCAATATTTTTCAGTTTCAATAATTTTTTCTTTTTTAAAACCAAGAGGATAAAAAGAAGAACTTTCTAACCACTGAGTGAACTGAATGGAATAGTTGTAAGTTTTAGTAAGGGAGTCCGGATTTTTAAGTTTCAGCTGATCTGGCATTTCGTTTCTTATCTCTTCAACCAAAGAATACAACAAAACAAACAATCCAACATTAGAAAAGTTGTTTATTATTGATTAGCTCATTTCCACGGGTTTAAAAGTAGAGACGAGATTACTCTTGGATTTCAATAATATTTTTGTCTGGTGAACTGACGTTGATCTAAGGAAGAACAGCTTAAGATTGGCCGTTTCATTTTATCGCAAAAAAGTGTATTGTATTTGCACAAAATTGTTGACTATACTCCTCGTAAATTAGGGTTGATGATTACTAAAAAATCAGCTTGAGGAAGTATTTGAGCCTTATTTTTTAGGGCGGACTTATGTCCACCCTGCATAGAGATTATTTTAAATTATGTATTTTTTTCAGGCCGTTTGGAGTATTCAAGGTAACTTATTTCTTTGGGCAGAAACACCGCTTAGCAATAAAGGAGAAACTGATTCTTCCGATCTTCCTTCTGCCGTAAGCGAAGAAAAATTAACTGAGATTTTAAAAGAATTGGATGTTGATTTTTCAAAAATAGAAAAAATTTATTTAAAAATCCCTTTAATCGAAAACCAAGTTTTACTTTCCTCAAAAGTATCAAATAATCTATTGGCTCTTGAAAACAAATCTAAACAGGAAATCCCAATTAAAGAATTCTCTGTCCCGGCAGCCGTTTTATCTCCGCTTGATGCCATAAATTTTCTTACTTCATTTATTCAAAATGATAATCTGCCTGCGCGGATTGATAAGACCGTAACTTATTGGAGAGAATTAAGTAAGTTTGTTCTAGAGCTACTCACTAAAGGTTATTTCCTTCCGGGAATGAATAAAATAAATGGCAAGTTTTTTTCTTCTTGGAATTTTTTGACAACACTGGGAAGCTTTGAAGAAAAATTTCAAATCTTAAAAGAATCCATGCCTGAGGCCTGTTTATCTTTAGCAAAAAATATTGAAAGCAATAATAATACTAAAGAAGAAATATTATCCTCATTCATCAACACCATTGGTGAGAGTTTAATTAGAATTTTTCTAAAACGTTTTGACCCATTTCAGGGCGTACTGGAATTAAGAAACGATACAAAAACTCTCATTCCCAGACTTTGGTTTCAGTCCTTAGCCTTGGAAGATTCATCTCTGCAAATCAGTAATTTTGAATTAACCAAATTAGAGCAGCGTTTAAAAACTTGGGCTAACAAATACTATCAATCGGAACTCAAATACAGTCCACAAACAGCATTTCGTTTAATTTCTCCTGAAGAAAAGTCTCCGGAAAATCCTTGGATATTGGAGTTGGGATTAAGACCCATTGGAGAACAGGAACATTTTATTTCCGCAAAAGAAATTTGGGAAGCGAGTCCAAATATTGGAGTTTTTGCAAATTTTCAGGAAGAAGATTTAGAAAATTTTTTCTTAAAAGATTTGGGGAAAGCTTTAAAAGTTTCTCCGCTTTTAGCAAGAGCACTGGAAGAAAGTTTTCCCACAAAAATCATGCTCAACCTGGAAGAGGCTTATGATTTTTTAAAGAAACAAGCTCCCGCTTTGGAGCAGATCGGATTTAGCGTTGTTGTCCCTTCCTGGTGGACGAAATCCAGAAAACAAATTGGTATTAAAGTAAATATTGATTCTGGTGATGATCTGAATAAAACTAAAATCTCTTCTGCTTTATTAGGAAGCACAGAGTTACTGGAATTTTCCTGGCAAGCAGTTTTAGGTGGTCAAGATATTTCCAAAGAAGATTTCTTAAAATTAGTCGCCCAAAACGTTCCTTTACAAAATATTAACGGGGAATGGATTGAACTGGATCAAAAGAAAATCTCTTCGACACTAAATTTCTTAAAATCAATTGAAAACAAAAAGAAAATCTCTTTTTTCGAAGCTTTAAAAATCGGCTTGGATAGTAATGAAGATGATATTTTACCGGTAGTTGGACTTTCCGCTTCCGGTTGGATTAAGCAGATTCTTGACGGCAACCAATTAAATTTGAATTTACCGGAAATGCCTAAAGACTTTCATGGTACATTAAGACCCTATCAACAACTGGGAGTGGCCTGGCTTTGTTCTCGTTTAAATATCGGCATCGGTTGTTGTTTGGCTGATGATATGGGATTGGGGAAAACCGTACAATTTTTAAATTTCCTGCTTTATAAAAAAGAATTCAGCTCAGAAGAAGAATCTCTTCCGATATTATTAGTTGTTCCGATGTCCATCCTAATGAATTGGGAACAAGAAGCAAAACGTTTTACACCTTCTTTAAAAGTATATCTCCATCATGGTTCTCAAAGATTAAGCGGAAAATCATTTTTAAATGAAGCACAAGATGCAGATATTATTATTACTACGTATAATCTTGCTTACCGCGATGAAACTCTTTTTACCAATATCAAGCTTTCCGGAATTGTGCTGGATGAAGCACAAAATATTAAAAACATAGAAACCAAACAAAGCCAAGCGATTCGCCGTTTATGCCAACAAAACTTAAATAACGATCGTTCTCTTCCCTTTAAACGACTGGCCCTAACCGGAACTCCATTAGAAAATCATTTGGAAGAAATTTGGTCCATTTTTGATTTTCTCAATCCCGGCCTTTTAGGCACCTATAATGATTTTAAAACAAGATTTGCTGTCCCTATTGAAAAATTCCGTGATAAAGAACGGGCAGCGGCTCTTTCTAAATTGCTTCAACCATTTATTTTAAGAAGACTTAAAAGTGATCCGGAAATAATTTCTGATTTACCGGAAAAAATTGAAATGGAAGTTCCGATACCACTTACTCCGGAGCAAGCATCCTTGTATCAAATCGCCCTGGATGAAATCATGCCTCAATTGGAAGCGGCAACAGGAATACACCGTAAAGGGTTGGTGCTTTCCACCATTACAAAACTTAAACAAATTTGTATTCATCCGGCATTATTTCTTAAAGACGGAAGTCCCCTAGCTGGCCGTTCTCATAAAATATCTCGCTTAGAACAACTTTTGGAAGAAGTAGTAGAACGAGGAGATAAAGTTTTAATCTTTACACAATTTGCGCAATTTGGACATTTGCTACAGCCATATTTACAAGAAAAATTAAATTTAGAAGTTTTATTTTTTCATGGAGGATTAAATAGAACTAAACGTGATACCTTGGTACAAAAATTTCAGGAAAAATCAGGTCCGCCGGTGATGATTCTTTCTTTGAAAGCCGGTGGATTTGGACTAAATCTAACTGAGGCCAATCAAATAGTACACTTAGATCAATGGTGGAACCCGGCAGTAGAGGCTCAGGCCACCGATCGGGCCTATCGAATTGGTCAAAAAAGAAATGTTCAGGTAAGAAAATTAATCTGCCAAGGAACTCTTGAAGAAAAAATTTCAGCTATTCAAAAAAATAAAGTTGATTTAGCACAGCAAATTGTTTTAGCAAGCAAACAAGAATTAACTCAGTTATCAACCGATGATTTAAAATCATTACTGGAATTAACTAATACTTTGGGATTACAGGAATAAAATGACTTCGCTAACTCCAAAAACTGATATCAATGAACGTCTACTTCTCCCCTTTGCTTCTAAAGGAATAGATTCCTTTTCCGAAGAAGCTCAACAGTTATTAAGAAAAAGAAAAATACTTGATTTCTACATTTTACCGGGAAAGGTGACAGCAAAAATTCAGGATGAAAATACAAAAATGCATCTATTGGAAGTACGTTTACAAGAAATAGAAAATGAAAAATGGACTGCATTGACAAAAAAACTGGCTCATAAAGCTATATTTACTTCTTACCTGCTTAATGGAGAAATATCGGAGGAAATTTGCGGTATCTTAGAAGAGCTAGAAATATTTCCCGCTTCTGCGAGCCAATATCAGTTATTTTACGATTATCAAGAAACAAACGAACTAAATCTTAATCTTACTTGTTTGCTGATTAAGCTTAGCGAAAAAATTCAAGAAGATCCTTTTTCTCTTTTTCTTCTTCGAGGTAAAGGCAAAGATGAAATTTTATTAGAAATAAAAAGACAAAGAGAATTTTTATTTAGAGGCAAAAGAATGGAAGAGGATAAAAAGACCATCCAGCATTCTAGATCTCTTGATTTAGATTCCAAGCAAATTGAAAATTTCTGGAAACATGGAAGTGAACTTTTGAACCTTTCTTATTCCCTAAGGGCAGATGATTTGCCAGCAGCAATTTTGAAAAGACTTGATTCCTTGCCTTTAAATGGTTTTGAAGAAGAAGCAGATAAAATTCTGGAAGAGGCATATGCCTATATCACAACAAGAGCACAAGCCTACGGTTTGGGATTGAAATAATTGGGGACTTTAATTCGATTATCTCCAAATATTTTTAGTATGGCAGAATAAAAGTTTGGTATTAAGCGGACTAAAGGGCATCGCTAAAAATTAGGTAGAATAATTGTTTGGGATGTTTAAATTACGAAAATTTAATTTGTAGGGGCACCCTTTATGGGTGCCCCTACATTGTTAATAGCCAAAATAAAATATTTGTAAGAAACAGATGTTTGTTTTGTTTAATTTTTAGAGATGCCCTAAAGTCCGCGCTCCGTACATTTTATACTTTTAATTACGTATACGGAAATTCCAAATAATTAATTATTCGCCGCCATCCTCATACAGTTGCGCATACTCAATATCCAGAGCATCATATTGATTTTTTATTTCCAGATATTTTTTATTTAAAAGTTCAATTTCCGATTGAAAATAGCGTGCTTTTTGGTCGGCTTTTGCGGTTTGGGTAGACAAATTATCAATTAAACTTTTGCTTCCTTCAATTTTTGCTAATGATTCAGAAACATTTTTTACTACATTTTGTAATTCTTGTTTATACCAGGCATTTTGATTGCTAATGTCTGTTTCTTGCGCCTTTAATAAATCTATTTCTTTCTGTGAATCAATCTGAGACATTTCTAATTCTTGATTAACTTCCGCAACATCCTTTAAGTTAGTTTCAGTTTTGTTTATTTCATTTTCTACAGTTTGTATTTTTAGTTTTTTTGCAGCTAATTGCTCCTTCAATTCTGTCACTTGTTTATTAAGTTCTTGATAATACAGAGGATCAACTAGTCCCAATACAAAAACAGCAATTTCTTTTAAAATATTCCTTCTCTCCAACACCAACTTATCCAGACTCTCAATACTCTCTTGATATGAATCTTGGGGACTACTTAGTTTATAAATAAACAAAAAATAAGCAATTATTGTTCCAAAAACAAAAATGACAGCTGGAATAATAATAAAAATCATAGTCCTCTAATTTGTTTGTTCTGTGCCCGTTTCTTTATTTTTGATCTCTTCTTGCGGAGCTTCTTCGGAAATAGCGGCTTCCGGTTCTTTTACTTCTTCTGTAACTTTTTCTTCTGCTGTTAAAATCTCAGTTTCCGGCGGTTTTATTTCAGAATCTTCCGCTGCCGCTTTCTCTGGTTGAAAAACATCGGCTACTTCCGCGAATATTTCCAAATCCTTTTCCGTATGTATTCTTTTACTGCTGGAAACTTTTGCTTTTAAACTTTCAATTTGTTGTCTTAAACTTTCAGCAATAATTCCTTCTTTGGGAATTTCAAAAATAGTCTTATTCCTCTGATTTTTATTTTTGATAAGCAAAGTCAGCACTGAAATCCAAATAAAGGAAATAAAAATGCTACTTACGCCGCTAATTAACAGCAATTCGTTTATTTGATTAGAAAAAAGACTTTCTTTTTCATCCAAATCAATTTTTATTGTAGAACTAATTGCCGTATATTCTTTTCCATTTTCATCTTCAGCGGTTAAGCGCGCATACACTTTATATTCACCACCTTCTAATTTTTCTATCGGATATTCATAAGCCAAAGGATTATTTTTAAGCGGCTTTAATGTAACAATAAATGTATCTTTATTTTTTTCAGCGATTTGTTCTTTTTTACTGCTTTTCTTTTTTGCTTCTTTAGAAATTGGTTTTTCCAAATTAATTTTCTTGAGAATTAATTTCACTTTAGGTGAAACTAATTTTTCCAATTCTTCATTTAAATTTACTTGAATTCCTTTTAAGGTCGAAGAGTGAACAAGATTTTCCTTCGATTCAAGTGTTTCCTTTATCTCAGGTGCTTCCTTTTTTCCATTAGTTTCATTTTCCAATTCCTTTTCCAGTTCTTTTGCTTTAGCTTCCAGCTCGGCGTCACTTAATTTTCCTAAATTTAAGCTGCCCTCTTCGCTACTTTCAAAATCATCTTTCTTTAATTCACCGGCTTCTTTTGAATCTTCTTTGCTTTCTTCTTCTCCAGCATTTTCATAAAGCATTTTAATGCTTATCGCTTCTTTAGAAACAGTCATCGGAAATCTTTGTTGGCGGGTAAATGTGGGAGTAGTTACCCCAAAAAGAGCTTGGAATTCCCCCTCCTTGTCGAATTTTAGAACTGCAGAATAAACTCCATCTCCGGCAATCTGATCTCCCTCTTCCCCTTTATCATTGAGCATCCCGCTTAGGGCCAGATCTCCGGAATTTACATCAATGATTTTATATGTGTAAAATGTAAAATTTTCCAAATCTTCTTTCTTAATATCTTTAGGGAGGTTCGTTAATTTGGCATAAGCTGCGGCACTTTCTCCAAACTTGAAATTACCTGCCGGAAATTTAACATGTAATTTGGGATCAGAAAGTAATCTGGCAAAACCTTCAATTTTTTCATTACTACGAATTTGCCAACGTCCCAACATTGGTTCATAAATTGTAATCAAATCAACTTTATCGTCACTATACCATTTAATTTTTGGCACGAAGTCATCGGGGACAATAGTATTTCCTTGAGGATCTAAAATATTCAATGTAGCTAAGGCATCTTTTTTAGAGATAAAAAATGTTACTTCTTTCACCGCAGAATCTATTTCAAATATACCGCCTTCCAGAGTAATCATTTGTGGCTTTTTTATACTTAAAAACATTTCACCAAATTTTTTATGAATCAGTGAAGAATCCGGTGCATAAAGATTTACTCCTTCAGTCAATTTAGCAAATTCACCAAGCAAATTCTTATCTGATTGCTCACTCAGAGCTACCGTATAAAGCTTGATTTTACTGCTTTTATAACGAGGAAGAATATTTTTTTTCGTTTCACTGATTAATTCTTCCGCCGTTCCCCTTTCCGGATAAGGATCCATTTTGCCGTCACTTAAGAGCAAAACTGATTTGAATACATCTGGTCTGCCTTGCTCGGATAAAATTTTATACGCCATAGCAAGAGGTGCTTCAATATCCGTAAAACCACCTTCGTATTTAATTGCAGAAATTGCCCGATCAAATGTCGCGATTGTCTGTAAATTAATTTCCGTTAAAGGCAAAACTTGTCTTGTCTCTTTATCAAAACTGATGATTGCCAAACGATCCCCTTCGCTAAGCAAACGAAAAAACAACTTGGCAGCTTGTTCTCTCAATTTTTCCGGATCAGTTTTTTGCATGCTTCTGGAAGAATCGATGATCAGCACTGCATCGATTCTTACCAACTCCGGTATCTCTACTTCTGGATTCTTAGGATCAAGAATCTCTTCTCCCTTTATTTCTTCTTTCTCCGAAGATTCGATTACTACTTTATCTTCTTCTTTGAGATTTACCTTTTTTTTCTTGCTTACTGTTTCCTTCTCCTGTTTACTGCTCTTTTTCTCTTCCTTTTTAGGCTTCTTTTCTTCTTTTTTACTTTCAGCATAAGCAATTTTTGGCAAAATAATACCGAGCTCTGCTGTCAGAAGCAAAAATAAGAAAGAAAGAAATGTCAGGCGAAATAATTTTAATAACATAGATATGATAATATTATCGGCAACCTATTGAACTGTCTACATTTTTTCTCCAGATTAAAAACTACCGATAAATACAATTCAATCTCAGTTTAAAAGCATTCTTAGGGTCTTAAGGCACAATTAATATCGGAGCGCAAACTTTAGTCTAATGCCACTTAACGAAATGACAATTACAAAAGAAATACCTGTCTTTGCGAAGGAGCGAAGCGACTGAAGCAATCTCCCTGTGTTTACCAACAATATCTTTGTTTTTAATCTGGGCGTCACTTCGTCGCCCTTCGGGCTCCTCGTGAAGACAGGTTTTCCCTTTTCGTTAAATGGCATTAGACTAAAGGGCCTCTCTAAAAATTAGTAAAAACAAACATCTGTTGTTTCTTACAAACATTTTATTTTGGCTATTAACAATGTAGGGGCAGCCTTTATGG
>CAYOOT010000064.1:0-15604 GCA_964405665.1 uncultured Bdellovibrionales bacterium
TGATTTATTATATTTTCTCTATTTTCCAACCCCCCACTCCATCCAGCAGTAAAAGATAATCATGGAATTTTTTAATCGTCGAACGATGTCCCACACTGACAAATGGGCATTTCATCGATTTTAAAAAGCTATAAAGAATTGTCTCATTTTCTTCATCTAAAGCACTAGTTGCTTCATCTAAAAAAATAAGTTCTGGTTTTGAGATAACTAAACGGGCGAAAGAAAGTCGCTGCTGTTCACCCAGAGATAAAATATTTGTCCAATCAAGTTCTGTCTCTAAACCATGTTCGGCACGTTTAAGCACGTCATCTAAATGCACTGCTGAAATTGCTTCTTCCAGTAGACCTGGTGCAATTTCAGTGTCACTACGATGAGGATATAAAATATTTGCTTTTAAGGAAGCAGTCATCAAATAAGGTTTTTGCGGAAGAAACATCATTTTTTTAAGCTGTGGTCTTTTAATCGCTCCTTCTCCGGAATTCCATAGTCCAGCAATGGTTCTTAAAATTGAACTTTTTCCGGAACCACTTTCTCCCATAATCATTAGCCCTTGGGCCTTAGGTAGTGTGAAAGTAAGTTCTTTGACCAAAACTCTTTCTGATTTTGGAGGACGCACAGTAAGTCCTGTTAAAACCAGACTTTTACCTTCTTCAACAGAAATTTCTGGATCATCGTCTTCCGATGTATCATCACTATTTAGCGCTTCCCATAATCCAGCAAGACGTTTTACTCCTGCAGTATAAGCACTTAAACGTTCAAACTGAGTAATAATCAAAGACATTGCCGCTAACACTTGAGCAAATGCCCCAACGGCTTGAGTCACTACGCCAAATTCTATTTCTCGGTTAATAAATTTAGGAACAATCACGATTAAAGGAACAACAAGTGCAACATAGTTATAACCCGATGTGAAGAAAGCAAGGTTTCTATTCCAATTAATCAAATTAAAAGTATTTTTTATTAGATCGCTAAGCTTATGCATCAGATCCAAACGTTCGCGCGGTTCTCCTCGAAAAAAAGCAATAGATTCGGCGTTATCCCGCACTCGAACCAGTCCATACCGTAAGTTGGCTTCTTTTTGATATTGCAAATAATGGATTCCGATTAATCGCTTCCCAATAAGAATCGTCAGGCCCGTTCCTATTACCGCATAACCAATCAACACTAAAACTAGAACTCCTGAAATTGAATATAGTACACCAATGAAACTAATTAAAGTAACAAATGAATTAAGTATAATTAATCCGAAGGAAAGAGTGGTAGCAGTAAAATTTCTAACATCTTCTGCAATACGCTGATCGGGGTTGTCTAATTGTTCTTCTCCTCGAAGATTATAATAAGCACGTTTAAAAAAATATTTTTTAATTAAATGGTTGGTCATCCACTCTCGCCACAATAAGGCAAAACGTTCTTCACAGTAGCGATAAATCACGCCAATAGGAATTGCCGAAGCAATCGTTAGCAAATAAATTAAAAGAGTGGCAATGTAACGTTCATTATTGCGATCTGTTATCGCCGTCATCAGATCTCTGTTGGAATAACTCATCCAAACTTGAATAGTGATCACAGAAGCTGAAAGCAATAAAAGCAAGAACAGAAAAAGCCAGGCTTTTCTTTTTTCAGTAGAACGAAAAAATGGGGCTATTAGTTTTAAAAAAATTTTAATCATTTTGAGCGGAGGTTATTACTATATAAATTTTAAGATCTTTTGTTATGTTCTTGATCATAGACAAAAATCACAGAACTAGCTTTTAAATTTTTTATTTGTTAACTACTTAATATTTATCAGATAATAGCTGGACATTGACAAATGTCCAGATAAAATTTACTAAGGCCCTGATGAAAGTTTCTCTAAAAAAATATCTTTGGCTTATTTTCCCGCTGATCTTCTCTTTTATCAGTTTCATTTCTTTTTATCATCATCAGATCGAAGCTGCTGATAGTCACCACGATCATGGAAGTTGTAACCTCTGTATGTTTACAGAAGGATTTTCTAGAGTTACTCTTCCGGACAATAGCAATGCTATTTCTCTAATTCTTGTTTTAGCCTTAATTCTCAGCACTTTTTTCTATATCCATCCTTACTCTCAGCCAACTTTTGGCCTAAACAAATCCCGTTCCCCGCCTTTAAACTAAGCTTACTCTCTCAACTTTTTTGCTAAGTATTAATTTTTATTTTTAGGTATACCTTTATGAAAAAGATAATTTCCTTATCTATTGGACTACTGTTTTTCTCTAGTTTTAATTCTTTAGCACACGCAGATGATGCTACAGAATTACAAAAATTAAAAACCGAATTAAAATCATTAGGCGATTCTGTTAGCAAGCTAAATGCTTTAATCGAGAAACAACAGAAAACTATTGATCAATTAGAAAGCAAAGCGCAAGTTTCTAGCACTCCACAAATTACACCTACCACTAGTAATAAAGCCATTTCCACATTTGTTCCGGAAATCGGAGTTGTCGCTGACGGCGTAGCATCATTTACTGAAAGCTCCGAAGATGAAGAAGGAAATGACAGATTAAGTATTCGAGAGCTGGAAGTGGTTTTTGGGCATGATGTTGATCCCTATTCTCGTCTTGATGCCACAGTTTCTTTTTCCGAATTAGAAGATGCTGCTTTGGAAGAAGCTTATTTGTCACATTGGGGCCTGCCTCTTGGTTTTAAAGTAAAACTTGGTCGATTTTTCCCGAGAGTAGGAATTGCTTCATCGATGCACCGTGATTCTTTGGATACCGTTGATGAACCTTTTGTAGTTCAGCAGCTTTTTGGAGAGGAAGCCTATAGCAGAAGCGGATTGGAACTATCTAATTTTTTACCAATTTTTGCTGATGGTCTTACTCAGGAAGCTGCTTTCGGAGTTTTAGAAGGTGGTGTGGGAGATGGCGGAACTCTTTTTGGAGATTCTGAGCGCAGCCCGACAATTTACGCCAGATTAAAAAATTCTGTAGATATTTCTGAAAGTACTCTGCTTAATCTGGGAACAACGTTTCTTGCCGGTTCCAGCGATAAAGATTCTTCTTTTGAAACCAAGGTCTTAGGAATTGATTTATTATTGGATCATCACTTCAATCCGATTAATAAAATAAAATCCCAAACGGAAATCTATTTACAAGATAGAGATACAGGATTCTTGGGAACTGCAGAAGAAATGAGTTCTCCAGAATTTAGAGATCATCCTCTGGGAATGTATTCCCTCCTTGATTACCGACTCTCTCAGAGTTGGGGAATTGGTTTTAGATTTGATTATGTTGAACCAATTAATATCACAGAGGAACTCAAAAGAAACAATGAAACAGCATACAGTGTTTACGTAAGTTTTTATCAAAGTGAGTTTGCCCGTTTTCGCGCTCAATACCAACATGCCAGGTTAGTTGACGGAGATGATGATCGTTTTCTCTTGCAAATGACCGCCGCAATTGGAACTCATAAACATAATATTCAATAAGTAAGGAGAACTAAAATGAAAATAAAACTATTATTTCTTACATTAATGCTTCTTTCTAATACAGCATCGGCACAATTAAAGGTAGTAACCACATTGTCGTCTTATGCCGATATTGTTAAAAATATCGGAGCTGATTTAGTAGAGGTCAAATATGTTGCTTCACCAAAATTCAATCCCCACTTTATTGAACCCAGACCCAGTGACATTTTAAAAGTAAAAAATGCCGATCTTTTTATTCACTCAGGGCTTGATTTAGAGGCTTGGAGAGGACCATTGGTTGATGCCGCTGCCAATGCTGATATTAGAACCGGTGGTTCCAAGGAATTAGATTTATCATTAGGAATTTCTCTGTTGGAAGTTCCGGATAAACCAATTAGTCGAGCCGAAGGTGATATTCATATTTTTGGCAACCCTCATTATTGGACCGATCCCAGAAATGGATTAATTATTGCCAAAGAAATTGCCGCAAAATTAATCCTTGTCGATCCCAAAAATCAGTCTGTATATCATGCCAATTTGGATTCCTTTGTAAATAAATTACAAGAGAGAATAAATTACTGGCAAGATGCGCTTAGCCCCTATCAAGGCAAAGAACTAATCGGCTATCACAATGAATGGATTTATTTAATCAAATTTGCTGGTTTAAAAATGGATAAGTATTTGGAACCAAAAGCCGGTATCCCACCGACTGCCAAGCAAATTACTTTTATTAGTGATTACAGCAAGGCGAATAATATCAAAGGAATTGTGCAAGCAACTTTTTATCCTAAAGATGCAGCTGAAGAAATTGGCAGCAAAACTGGAGCTAAAGTAATAATGCTTTGTCAAAATGTGGAAGAACTTAAAGAGGTCGACAGCTACATTAAGATGATTGATTATAACTTAAGTCAAATTCTGGGAGCTTTAAAATAATGCTTGAATTTTTTGATTTAATGACAAAACCTTTTTTGGTTTGTCTGATTCTTACTGGGATTCATGCTTACTTGGGATTCCATGTAATTGAGCGCGGGGTTATTTTTGTCGATCTCGCGCTTGCACAAATTGCTGCTTTTGGTGCGACGGTAGGATTTTTACTGGGCTATGGATTGCATTCTACTCAATGTTATTTTATCTCACTTTTTTTTACTTTAATCGGTGCTTTACTTTTTACTTTGAGCCGACACCAAAAGCAGCTTTTCCCGCAAGAAGCTTTGATTGGAGTCTTTTATGCAATTGCAGCGGCAGCTTGTATCTTAGTTCTCAATTACGCTCCCGATGGCGGAGAAGAACTAAAATCTCTAATGGTCGGGCATCTTTTGTTTGTAAGTTGGCCAGAGATCATTAAAATATTGATACTTTATTCCATTCTCGGAATATTGCACTTCTTGATTAGAAAACAGCTTTTTTTAGTTTCTACAAATCCCCATCTTGCTTTTCAGAAAAAAATGAAAATTTGGATCTGGGATCTTTTATTTTATGGTTCTTTTGCTTTAGTTGTGACCAGTTCCACAGAAATTGCCGGAGTGCTTTTAGTTTTTTCTTATTTGATAGTGCCTTCCATTTGCGGAATATTATTGGCTAATAGTTTTAAAAATAGATTATTAGTTGGTTGGTTTTGTGGATTAGCAACGAGCATTATTGGAATCATTGCTTCTTACCAGGTGGATCTCCCCACAGGAGCAACTATTGTTTGTTCTTTTGGGCTTAGTTTGATTTTTTGTTATTTGTTAAAAATGCTCTTTAAAGTAACTACTTCCTAGCGCTTAAAAATACTTCGATACTTTGTCGATTAGGATCAGTTGTTATAATAATTATATTTCCGCTAAAATTTCCTTTTTCTTTTTTCTTTGGCTTAAAAGAAATTGAGAATTTTTTTGATTTTCCTGCTTTAATAGTAAGTGGAAATTTTTGAGATTCTGCTTTAAATACATTACTGCCAAAAAGTTTCATGCTCTTAATAATTAGAGAGCTTCTGCTACGATTAATAATTTCTATATTTTTGCTGCCTTCTTTTGTATTGAAATTTAGGCTTTCTACAGAAGATATCAAATTTGGTGAAAGTAAAGGTATCGGCGCTGGTGGTGGCGTTGGTTCAACTGTAGGCAAAGTTGTGGTTGTTGTGGAGGTTGTTGTAATAGTAGTTGTTGTTGTGCTGGTGGTCGTAGTTGTTGGCACAGCTTTTCCACTTTGTGTAATTATTAAATCGTTTCCCTGAACAGTAATTTTTCCAGAACGAGAAAGAAAACTTGTATTTTCACTAAGTAAATATTCAATATATCCTGCACCAGAAGCTGAACTGCCAGAAACAATATTAATCCAATCTGCATTACTATATGCTGTTCTAGTGCAGCTGGAATCATTTGCAGAAATACCTAAAGACCAGGTTTGAGAATTGTAATCAAAAGAATTAGAATAAGTCGATAGATTAAATCCACAAACATTGACAACTATTTCACTGGAGCTTCCGCTAAAACCATTTGTATTAGTAGCTATTGCTTGTAAGGAATATCTTGTTCCTGGAATTAATGTTACACCGCTTAAAGAACCGACAAATGGAGCGCTATAATCTGTATTTAAGTCGATATAACTAGCTGCTCCTTCTTCTTTATAACGAAATAGTACTGAGGCAATTCCCGCTCCAGCATCTGTTACGGAAGCTGCGATCAAATTACCTGCAGCTGGAAGATAACTGCTTGCTGTCGGCGAAGTAATCGTAATACTCGGAGCCTGATAATCGACTCTAAAAATGGGTGATTCAATAACGAAAGACTCTGCACCATGAAATGCCGTAAGTCTAAGTTTAATATCTTGGCCTGCTCTTCCGGCAAGTAAACTCTGAGCATTTAGCCAACTAAGAGTTTTATCATTTCCGCTAGTGATTCTTCCACCAAAATATCCCAGTTGATAATCATCTCCAGAAAGAGAAGAGGGGTTGATCTGTTGGTAGGCTGAGCCATCCCAATACTCCACCTTAAGCCAAACTGCAGAGATAGAAGTAGTGCTATCAAAGGAGAAATCAATTTGATTGCCATTTTGTGCAGCTACAAAGTTACTTAGGGCAACAGGAGTTGCTGTTGTTTCAGCTTGCAGAGTATTGCCAGAAGATCCTAAATTAATTCTTCCACCATTTGGCGCAGGTTCATTAGTATAAGTGTCGCTGGGTTTTCCTTGATCAATACAAAAAGAATCACTGGCTAGAGTAAAGTCTCCATTATCAGGATCTATAAAATGTGGATCAATAGTAAAATTTCCCTCGGCCCAAGACCACTGATTATAATTATTCCAATCACCCGGGATTTCGGAATTATAAGAATATGCCGGAGCAAGTCCTGTATTTAAAATTTTACCCCCAAAGAAATCATTATAGCGCATACTTGCTGGCACCATCGAAGTTCCTCCCCCACCCCCCTCACTCCCACTAATAAAAAGACCTTTATAATTATTATTATAAAAAATATTATTTTCAATAGTAGGACTCCCTGAAGGATAGATCAGTTGAATTCCTCGCTCATTATTGGCAATGGTATTATTGTAATAATTGCTTGTTCTGGGATTATAATGATAAATACCCCAGATATAATTAGAATAAACTAGATTATGGTGCATCAGAACCGGATTTCCTGAGGTGGGAGATCCCGACATCCTAATACCGATCCAACTATTATCATGAATTTTATTTTTAGAAATATCTACTTGTGCCGAAGTTCCCGAAAAGAGATCAAAGGATATTCCTGTTTTAGTTCCATATATTTCATTTCTGGTAATAGAATAAATATCATGATTTCCGCTCGCCATTATTCGAATACCTGAATTATATGGTCCAGGAGCATCGTAAATAATATTATCGGCAATTGTAACTGTACTGATATACGGATCGGGAGAGTTTAAAGAAATATCAATCTCTCCATAAATGTAAGATCCTGAAGGACCACTGCCATGAATGATATTGTTACTAAAGTTAAAAGTTGCTGAGATATGTTGATTATAATCTGGATAATATGGGAAAACTAAAATTGCTGAACCGTCATTATGATAGATATGGCAATTAGTAACACTTAAATTCGCGGAGCTAGATGCAAAATATATTGCTATCCCTGATTGATTTGTAATTGTAAATTTATCGATGCTGACACTTCCTGAAAAAAATGGGCTAATTTGAAAAGCTGTGTCATCAAGAATTGTTTCTCCACTTCTGCTGGTAAATGTATCATTATACCCGCCTTGAAAAGTAATAATCATGTTTGTATTGGAAAGATTAACAGTATTCTGATAACCCGTATAAGTTCCTGCCGCCACACGAATTGTATCGCCACTTACTGCGGCAGTAATGGCTGAATTAATATTTGTATAAGTACAAGTTGAGCAGACGTCCCGATTTGCAGCAGAGGCAAAACCCACTCCTCCAAAAAAAAGCCCCAAAGCTATGATCAGTTTAATAATAGTTTTCATCAAAGGATACTTAGTATTTACAGATTCCTAAGACTTAAAATATCGGTTTAAATCATTAAATGTATTCTGTTCTAGAATTAAGCGTCTTTGGGATTTACATAATTATTACTATCGATCTGTAATAATCTGTAACAATTAGTCAGGATCTCTTATTTTTTAAACGATATTCCAAACTATACTTTCCAAGCGGGTGGTGCATTAGGTGAACACAAACTCCCAAGAGACAGAGGTTTTTTACCAAATTACTTCTTTGTAGAATTTGCCAAAGCCAAATATATTGCTCAGGAAGCTCAGCCGGATTGAAACAAATTGCTGGCAGATGAACTAGTACTGTTACCAAAATTAAAAAAATTCCCAAAGCGTATGCTGCATAACGAATACGCCAACCAATTAAAATAAAACTTCCCCAAAACACCAACCAAATTCCACAAGCAATTGAAACCAAACGTGGATAAGGCACCCAAGTAGGCATTAAATGTTGAATCATTTGATCGGAGACAATATGCTCTCCTCCTAAACCTATAAAGATCAAACAAAACATTGCTCGAAAAATGAGATCGCTTAAATCGTAATTAATTTTCATTTATTTTCCCCAGGAACTGATATTTGGCAGCATTCGATATAATATCTGATGATATAAAGCACGGGGAAGGATTCGACGCAGTATTCCAAAAAAATAGGCATCCAAAGTCGCGGCCACTCGAAGGGGCGGATTTTTCTTGAGCATTACTTGATAAATAACCTCAGCTACACTCTCCGACGTTGCTTTTGCCCGATGCATCAATTTTTCTACAAACTCTCCCATACTCCAATAGTAAACATGATAATCATCTTTATTGGCAATTGAATTTTTTGCTTTTTTATTTAAGTAAACATGACTAAAAGCGGCTGAGTTAATAAATCCCGGCTGCACCAAAGTAACCTTAACGTTCCAAGGTCGCATCTCATACCACAAGGCTTCGGAAGCACCTTCTAATGCAAATTTGGAAGCGCTATATGATCCCATTGTCGGCATTGCCATCATTCCACCGACTGAGGAAACATTTATTATTCGTCCTGCTCGTTTTTTTCTCATTCCCGGCAATACCAAACGAGTTAATTCCATGGGACTAATAAAATTAGTTTTAATCTGCAATAATTCATCTTCTTCAGTCATCTGCTCAACTACTGCTCGAAAAGAGATGCCAGCATTATTGACAAGGATATCTATGTCTCCCCAAATATTTTTAATTTCTTTGATTAGCTGAATTCTTTCTTCAGCAATATTAATATCAAGCCCACGAATGATAAACTTTTCATGTTCTTTAAGATTCTGCAGATCGGACCAGGAAGCCGAGGAAGTTCTTGCCGTAGCAACGACACGAAAATTAGCTTGCCATAATTTTCGAGCAAGTGCCAAGCCAATACCAGAACTAGCTCCAGTAATCAGAACGATGGGAGAAGTTTGCGACATGTCATTAGTTATAACTCAAGCTTTCCGACTTTGATAGCCTGATAATTGACCTTAAAACAGAGAAATTAGGCAATGTTCCCGATCATGCCAAAGTAATAATTACTTTATTTATCATCCAAAATTATTATTAATATTGGAGCTCATTATGGCCACAAAAAAATATGGAAAACTCGCTTCCAAAAAAGTTAAGAAAGTAATGCATGAAATGAAAAAAGGCACTTTACGTTCGGGCAGAAGCAAAAAGAAAGTAACAAGCAGAAAGCAAGCAATCGCTATTGGTCTTTCTGAAGCAAGAAAAAGAGGCGGTAAAGTACCTCCTGCAAAATCTAAAAAAAACTAGCTCAAGATAATAAAATTATTTTTATTGATTATTTATTTTAAATGATCGAAGTGCTTCCTCGGCCGGCCCGGCAATCACTTCCCCATCAGCTTTAAATCTCGATCCATGACAAGGACAATCCCAAGTGCATTCGGCTTCATTGAATCTTACTAAGCAACCTAAGTGAGTGCATTCTGGTTGTAAAATATGTAAATTTCCTTGAGGATCTTTACAACAGGCTAGACGTTTATTATCCAGCAAGACAATTCCCCCTTCTCCGGGTTTTAGATCATTCGATAATGATTTTGCATCCCGCTGTAAAAATCTTTTGGCCATGTAATAAGGATAATCTAGATTTTCTTTGAGGTAATCATAACCTCCTGCCAGAATGTTAAAGCGGGAAAGATTAAAAAGTTCTCTCCAAGGATTTTTTCTAGCACTAACAAAATCACTTGCCATCATCGCGGCAACTGTACCAAAAGTAATTCCGTTTCCACCATAGCCGGTGGATAAAAATTGTCCTTCTTCTACTTCGCCGATATAGGGTAAGCCGTCATTGGTTTCAATGACTTGGCCGGACCAGCGATGAGTGATACTTTTGATCGGTAAAATTTCCCTTAATTTTTTTTCTAAACGTACAAATGATTGTTCGCTAGAGTCTTCTTGCCCCGTTTTTGAATCCTCTCCACCAAAAATAACATAATCAGAAGCAGTGCCTTGATCAATTCTTAAATAATTATACGGATCTCCCTGATCCCAGAAAATGGCTGGTTCTACAATGTTCTTTGCGATCTCTGCTCGCAGAACATAACTTGTATAAGGATAAAGTTTGGTTTGGAAAAAAGCAGCGCTAATTGTCGATCTATCACCTTGGAGAGGAATATGGGTTGCTGTAACGATAAATTTAGTTTTAACACGCTGGCCATTGGCCAATAACCATTGATCTTTGCCCTGTCCATATTCTTTGACCTCGGAATTTTCGAAAATCAATACTCCTTTTCTGCTGAGTGCTTTTGCTAAACCATAAACAAACTTTGTAGCATGAAACTTTGCTTGACGATGAAAGACTATTCCAGGAAGATCAAAAAACGGAACTTTTTCTAGAAGTCCTGAGATAAAAGCATGTTTGTTGGCAAGTTCAGTTTCTTTTTTTAATTCTTCAATAAACGATTCTTGATTGGCCTGAGAAGAAGCGTGATAATAACCCGGAACCCATTGAAAATCACATTCAATTTCTTCTGTATGAATAATTTCATGTAATTTTTCAATTGCTGCTAATCCAGCATCCCAGACCGCCACTGCATGATCTTCGCCAAATTTTTTTGTTAATTCAGTTAATGAATAATCCGTTACATATGTCAAATGAGCGGTAGTGGAAGCTGTTTCCCCTTTCCCGATTTTACCCTTTTCTAAAATTATTACGTTATAACCTTGCTGTTTTATTAAGTAGGCAGTTAACAATCCCGTCATCCCTCCGCCAATCACCACAACATCTGTTGTCAAAGAAGAAGAAAGAGGAGCAAATTCTGGACCGTCAACTAAGTTCCAAAATGATGGTAAGGCAGAAATCCCTGACATATTTTTTACGATATTTTATTATTGAAAAATTACAATATAGAACATGCCATAGATATGACTTTTTCTAACAATGATCCCTATCATGTCGCTATAATAAGAACACATTTAAGCTCTTGGCCCCTTGAGCACCGATAACCAAACACTGCTCAATATCTGCTGTTTTAGAAGGGCCGGAAATAAAATAAGCAGTTTGATGTTTTACAAAATCAATTCGCTGATAAGCCTGATGCATATTCAAGACTAAATCTTCTCTGGATAAGATAATTACCAAATGAGCACAGGCAAATAAAGCAGCTCGATGTTTTAAATTCCTGGGATTGATCCAAATAGCTCCATTTTCTTCTACTCCAAATTCTCCTCGTACTATCGCCAAATCCAAAGTATGCAGTTCTTTGGGATCAGAAAAATCTTCCGGATTAGTATTAGCAATACTTATTTCTTTTAAAGCAGAAAAAATTTTAATTTCAGGTTTGAAATAAGTAAAAGATTTAATTTGCTCTTCCACTTGGGTAATATTTTTAACTAGAAAACCACTTCCTCCAATCATTTTTAAAGATTCGAAAAATTTCTCTACAGTCACTTCTTTTTCTGGATATAAAAAATCATACGCCGGATAAGGTTGTTCCAATAAATTAAGCGCCGAGATTTTTCTTATGATGCTTTCTTTACTATTCATTGATTATTTTAAGATATATTTCTTTAAAACTCTTTTCTTTAATTTTTGGCAGTTCCCGCTTTTTGCCCCAAATATTAAATCGATTATAGATCATAAATCTGGGGGCAAATCTTAAAAACCTTAAAACTAAAAATCCCATTAGATCAAAAAGTTTGCTCGAGACTAAAACTTTTGCCGTAATCTTCATTATTACTTTTTTAATCAAAGACACTTCTCCTGCCTGCACTATTCTTTTTCTTAAAAATAAAAGCTGTTCATGAAGATTAATTTTTACCGGACAAACATCAGTGCAAGATCCACAAAGGGAACTGGCAAAAGGAAGAGAACTATGTTCTTTAATACTTTTTAGCGGTGCTAAGATCGATCCAATCGGTCCAGGCACTGTATAATTATAACTATATCCCCCGCTTCGACGATAAACCGGACAAGTATTCATACAGGCCCCACAACGAATACAACTTAGCGAGCGAGAAAAATCTTTTTCTCCCAAATGTGCTGTTCTTCCGTTATCTACCAAAATAATATGCAGCTCTCCTCCGCTAATCGGCCCCCGGAAATGAGAAGAATAAGTAGTAATCGGTTGCCCTGTAGCAGAGCGGGCAAGTAATCTTAAAAAAACTCCCAAATCTTTATGTTTCGGGATTAATTTTTCTATTCCCATTGAGGCGATATGCACTTTACACATGGAAGTTCCCATATCAGCATTGCCCTCATTGGTACAAACTACTACTGCCCCACTTTCTGCAACTGCAAAATTCACTCCTGTGATTGCAACATCTGCTTCCAGCAATTTTGCTCGCAAAATTTCTCGGGAAACATCGGTTAAATATTTAGGATCATTATTTCCTTTTTCCGTATTAAATTTTTCTTGAAAAAGCTCAGACACTTCTTCTTTCTTAATATGAATAGCCGGAAGCACGATATGACTTGGAGGTTCTTTGCGAAGTTGCACCAGCCATTCTCCTAAATCAGTATCGGTAACTTCCAATCCTTTTGCTTCCAAGAAATGATTGAGCCCACATTCTTCGGTAAGCATTGACTTACTTTTAACTATTTTCTTTGCACTATGTCTTTCTAAAATTTCTAAAACTATTTTGTTGTGTTCCACGGCATCTTTTGCCCAATGAACTTTTGCTCCCAAAGCGCTAGCATTTTTTTCAAATTCTTCCAGATAAAAATCAAGTCTGCTTAGTGTATGAAGCTTGATTTGGGAAGCAATTTCTCTCAGTTCTTCCCATTCTGCAACGCTTTGCGCCATACGATCGCGCTTTTCGCGCACAAACCAAAGAGCTTGGTCATGCCATTTAAAGCGCTCTGTATTGGCAATAAATTTTTCGGCTTTTTCCGGATGCATTTAATTAGCAATACTCTCATTAAAAATTTCTGCGATATGCTTTACACTAAGAGAAATATTTTGTCTTTGAACAAGTCCTTGCAGATGCATTAAACAGCTCATATCAATTGCCGTAATTTCTTCGGCTCCAGCCTGCAAGTGATCGGCAATTCTGCTTTCACCCATAGCAATACTCAAAGCTTCTTCAGCCACGGCAAAAGTCCCGCCAAATCCGCAGCATTCGTCTTTTCTCTTTAATTCCACAATTTCTACTCCCTCAATCGAGCGTAATAGGGCTTCGGTTTTACCAAAAGCAAGTCCCACCATTTCACTGGAACTAGCCAGTCTTAATTCTCGAAGTCCATGGCAACTTTGATGAAAGGCAATTTTTTTCTGATATTTGCCCTTAAGCTTCTTGATTTTCAAGACATCATAGATAAATTCAGAAAGTTCCATAATTTTTATTTGATGTTCCAGCTTTAGCAAATGAGGATAATGATTCTTAACCATGGAAGTGCATGACCCTGAAGGACAAATCACATAATCAAATTCAGAAAATATTTTAATAAATTTAACTCCAACTTCTTTTGCTTCCTCTGCAAATCCGGAATTGGCCAAAGGCTGCCCACAACAAGTCTGTTCTAAAGGGTATGTGATATTTTCCACGCCTAATTTTTTTAGCAGCTCCAAAGTCGCCACTGCAACATGGGGGTAGAGCTGATTAATATAACATGGTATGAATAAGCCTAATTTCACTGTTCTCCCTTTTACTGAAAATTTAGAAGAGTAACATCCCCAAATAATGAAAAAACGTTTTTTGATTTTTTTTCTTCTAATCTACAGTTCTTGCATCCCAGCATATCTGCCAAAATATGACAAGATTAAATCGGATTCTTCTCTTCTCGGGCAAAACTTAGAAAGATTAATTAAAAAACAAACCGTAGTAATTGTTCAAAATCCTGAACAAGAAGAAGAAAAATCACTGGGGCACCAATATTTATTCGGAATTATCCCTTTTACGGCAATTTATCTGAAAGAGCCTGCTGATATTTTGGCAACAAAAGTTTTGGAAGATATTTTAAACTCCTTCGGTTATAACACAATTATCAGTGAACCTTGCGGACTAGAAGCAATCAACCAAAATCAAACAGTAAAATTTTTTGTTCAAGGAAAAATAAAAAATTTAAGTCTTAGCGGTTTCGATGCCCTTTTTTTTAGATATCTGACTGTCTCGGGAAATATTGACTTTATGGTTTTTAAAAATATCGAATCATATCAAAATAAGCAGCCTTATGATCAACAACGATATCCTCTTGATAAATCAATTTACAAATTAACCGCCTATCTATCAGAATTAAATCTGCTCCTAGAAAAAAGCTTAAGGGATAATACCATTAAGTTTATAACCCAACTAAATTAATTATTAAGCTATTATTGCTCATAAAATCAATCTGCATTGTTACCTAAGCAAAATCATATTTTGTTAGTATCTGCCTGTTATATTTTGCAATCTCTTTAATTCTAATTTGGAGGATACTATAATGAATCTTTTTAAAAAACTTTTTACAATTTTAGGTGTTTTACTAATTACGTCGCTGGCAAAAGCGGATCAAAGTGCAGTTTCAATTATTAATGAACTGTTACGTGGTGAGCTTGCTGCAGTGGAAACGTATCGGCAAGCCTTGGATAAATTTGGTGCCGGTACTAATTCTGCTGACTTAAGAAAATTCTATGATCAACACCAAGATGCAGTATCACAATTAAAGCAACAAGTGATTAAACTAGGTGAAACTCCAGCAACCAGCGCCGGACCTTGGGGTGCTTGGGCTAAAGCGGTAGAAGGAAGCGCTAAAGTATTTGGTGAAACCGCAGCATTGAAAGTGTTGAAAGAAGGTGAAGAACATGGAGTAAAAGAATATCAAGAACTTCTTGATAATAAGAATGCTCCTGCTGAAGTAAAAGAATTGGTACGCTCTTCTTTATTGCCGCAGCTAGAACAACATATTGCGGTGTTGGATAAGATAATTAGTAAGTCCTAAGAATTATTAATTGTACGGGCAGTATAAAAACTAACTTATGTTAGTTTTTATACTGCCCGTAATACCAAATACGGTTGAACGGGCTGGGACAAGCCCTGCCCCTACAATTAAACTAATATGCATGCTCCAAAGAAAGATATAAAAATAAATTATACTCCCCTTCCGAAGGACCAACTCCAATCGGCACAGCAAATCCCGGAACGATTTGCAAACCAGATTCAAAATTAAAAGCATAACGCAATCCCGGGCTAATAAAAAACGAATCTTCTCTTTCGGTTTGACGATCAGCAATTGTTACTTCATCAGTAGAGCCAACCATTTCCAACATA
>CAYOOT010000065.1:0-15476 GCA_964405665.1 uncultured Bdellovibrionales bacterium
TGCAAAGAAAAAGAAATTCCTTTGCCCACAAGATCCCCTGAAGAAAGACTGCGGCTAATGTGTTCTTTTCGTCCGGGTCATTATCTTTATCAAACTAATTGTGCAAGAACATCAAAGCCTCTGCTTAGTTCGATTCCTCCGAATAAAGGCATTAACGTTTACGACGTGAATGCTTGGCTAGCAGATGATTGGGATCCCCGCAGTTATGGTCGGCCTTACGATTTCTCACGTCCTTTTTTTGAACAGTTTCAACAACTGATGTTAACTGTTCCCTTTCCCAGTCTTTCCGGTTCTCATGCCAGTTTGGAAAATAGTTCCTATTGTAATTTTATTACTGCGGCAAAAAATTGTTATTTAGTATTTTCCGGACAACAGCTCGAAGACTGTCTTTATGGGCGATTTCTCTACAATTCTCGGGACATTGTTGATTGCTTTTTTGTCAGAGGATCGGAGCTCTGTTATGGCTGCAGAGATATTCAATCTTCTTACCATCTTTTGTTTTCCGAACATTGTCAGAACTGTTCTGATTCTGCCTTCCTCCGATCTTGTCGGGCTTGTAAAAATTGTTATGGCTGCGTTAATTTGTCCAATAAAGAATATTATTGGTTCAATGAACAACTTAGCGCTAAAGAATGGAAAAAGCGAAGAGCAAGCATTGATTTGGGAGACAGAGCAACTCTTGATCGAGAAAGAGAGCAATTTGAAAAATTCTGTATCCTTCAGCCGATTCGTTTTTTAGAAGGAAATCTCTACGAAAATTCCTCGGGGAATTTTCTTAATCAGGTTAAAGACTGCAACGACTGTTTTCTTGTTTCCGAGAGTGAATCACTTGATCACTGTATTTGGATTAATCGCGGAAAATCTTGTTTATTCACGATTGGCTTTGGAGGTGATTCAGAACTTCTTTACAACTCAACAGGGGTTGGCAATTCCAGTTATAATGTTAAATTCAGCTCCCAATGCCGCATCGGTGTTAGGGACATTGAGTATTGTATGCTGGTTGAAGCCAATTCTCATGATTGTTTCGGCTGCATCAGTATTCGAAATGGCCAATATTGTATCTTAAACAAACAATACTCCAAAGAAGAATACTGCAAACTTCTTCCCCGAATTAAGGCACATCTGCGACAAACTAAAGAATATGGAGAATTTTTCCCGATCTCTTTAAATCCCTATTGCTACAACGAATCAGATGCTGCTTTATTTTTTCCTCTCCCAGAAGAGCAAGCATTGGCCCTGGGGTTTGATTGGTCCAATGGCCATGAAACCACGACAACTAATATTGCCGTTGCAGCGCCTAAACATATTCAGGAGGCCACTGACGAAATTTTAGGGAAAGTGCTGCTTTGCTCAGAAACAGGAAAAGGATTTCGCATTTTACGCAAGGAACTGGAATTTCTTCGAAAAATTAATGTTGCTCCCCCTGAAGTCACACCCTTTGAAAGAATTCGACATGCTGGTTTATTTTTCCGTTGGCAAAATACCAAAGTAGCTTCCTGCTTTTCTTGCCAACAAAAGTGTAAAACTGTTTATGACCCCGAACAAACAAAGATTCTCTGTGAACAATGTTATCAAAAACTGTTAATTTGCTAAAAACCAGGAAGAGAGCAGAACTAGAATCAAGAAATCATCATTAATTATAGGACGTTAGCATCAAAATGCGATAATTCTAAGCAATCAATCTAGAAAAACCTTTTTAATATCACACCTTTAGCTAAAATTAGCATAACTTTAGGGCTGACATATTATAAGAATTTTTTATTAGAATTTAGCAATGGCTCAAGAAGTTCAAAGACAAAATCCACAACAATCCGCAATGCCACCAAGAGAGGATATTGTGCGACTTCCAGAAACCATTCCTCAAATTGTTAGTTCAATCAAAGCAGGCACAAAAAAATATGATACTTGTTCTGATGATCAGAAAAAACATATCGATGTAATTGCCGCTGCAGTTTACCAGGATCCAAGAATTATTGTACGTGTTCCAGAAAAGGCACTGCAGGCAGTTCTAGAGGGACAATCTTTTCGAAAATTAGTAAAAATAAATGGAGATGTTTTACCAAATATTTTAACTCTTTTAAACAATAAAAATTTAGATCCGAACATCCGTGGTGCATTAGAATTGTACGCCAATGACAAATCACTTTGGAAAGAAGCTGCCCTTCATTCTTTATCAACAATAGCTCAAATACCTACAAAGTTGTTTACAGAAAAAGAATATATTAACTTAATCAAAGAAATCATAATTAAAAATACGGAAGCTTATAATTACCTAGATAGCAACCCCAAACTAAATACCAAGTTCAAAGAAAACAGAGAGATTGCTTTAACTTTAATTAACACTAACCAAGGCATCAATCATCTCCAGGAAATTTCAGAAAAATTACGCAACGATGGGAATTTCATAAGAGAGGCCATTAAACTCAATGGAGAATTTTTTTCTGTTTTACTAAATGATTTTAAGGATGATGTTAAAACAAGAACTGCTCTATCTAAGCAACATTTGGAAACTGCAGTTGCCTCTGATTCCAAGGTAATAAGCAGAAAGAACAGTTCAGGTGTATATTTGGTTCCCGAAGAAGTTCTTCAAAATGAGGATCTGCAAGTAAGATTAATTAAAACCTCTATTAATGCAAAAAAAGAACTGAAAGCTCGAGGAATTAAAATTTCAGCAAAGGCAGAAACAGCATATTCGGACATGAGAACTGCTTATGGCCATTTAGGCATTGATCTAATAATGTCTGTGTCGGCTCGCGAAAATAATAACAATAAAAAAACTGCAGAAGTGAATTATTTTGATAATAGTAAAGAAATTATTCGCCAGCGATACGCAGTAGCCAGTAAGGAAGTAAAAATAGATTTGGAAAAAGCTTTAAATACTCCAAATGAAAAATATTTTGATGAAATTAATGCCGACAAACCAATTGCTTTGGTGCTCTATCCAAAATATGATGGTGTAGCTTTTAATCAGCATTGGAGCGCACAAAGAGATAGCATCGACAGATTATGTAACAGCCATCGAGTGATTTTTTATCAAGTTCCCGATTCCAATTTGATAGTCGACAACTTTAGTCAAGCTACTGATAACCTGAAAAACAAGGTTTCATTGTTAGTTTTAGGTGGTCATGGGAACCCTTATGCGATCACTCTTAATGAAGATAAAAATCTTGATATTTTTCAATCCGATCTCTACCCCAGACTTAATAAATTCATGAAGGAAGGTAGCACTGTAATTTTAAATAGTTGTTCCACTGGAGCTGAAAGTAAATTTTATGGTCAACTAAATATGGCCACTTTTCTTGGGGGAATCTGGCCACAGTCTTCTGTGATTGCACCGACAACAGATACCTATCAGGCACAAATTTCATCCACACTCAACGGTTCGGCTGTAGCAGTCAATTATGACAACGGCAACGGCACTGTTCCTATTCTGCTGCTTTCACCGCAAACGAGTACTGGAGATCAAATTTTTGTTGCTCCAGCTTCAAACGAAGCAGATAGAGAATTAAAAACTGCTCTCCAAAGAATTTATGATCATTGTAAGATAACTGGCGGAGGCGATTTTTATTTTACAAGCAGACATGGCATTACGCCAAGTTATTTAGGAATTCCCGGAAACAGAGAATTTCAAGCACCCAATATCTCCCTTGCTAATAAGCAAGAAGCTCTTGGGGATTTGTTGGCTCTTAAAATGATCAAGGGTTTTGTTGATACGGGAATTATCATCAGCCTAAAAAACAAAGGAAATGCTATTAACAAAAATGATCTAGAATTTATTAATAAAACTGCTCTTAAGTCTCTCAATCTTATTAGAGAAGAATATCGTTCTTTAGTGGGGATAAATAAAAATGAAAAATCGATTGAGATCAAAATTATTGATAAAGATACAATTATTTACTCTTGTAAATTTAATTATGAAAATTTAGATTTAATTTCTTCTTCTCTGGGAGATCCGGTGGCATTATCGGAAATAAAAAACTAGATGAGATAGTTTATGCAGCCTCTTCCTGCCTTACTCGTTCTGCATATTCTTGCAAAATCAGATCATCACTGTCCACAAAAGGTTTTAAAAGATCCTCGATAACCTCGGCAATAAATTTTCCATCTCCGTTTTGTGCAGCAATCTTTAGATATGTTTGCAGCACATCAAAACAACGTGTTCTTAGCTTAATCAAATCTCTCGCTTGAGAACCCAGTAATGAAAAATGCTCAGAAATAAATTGATGTAAATGAATCTGGGTTTCAATAAGTCTTCTTGATAAATTTTGAAAATGCTCTTTGACTGCCGCATCTGAAGTCATGCGTTTAAGAGGAAACTTACCTAAATATCCATGTGGATTGTTGATTGGCCTTTCAAAACTTAAAAGATTTCGTAAATATTCTGTCAAGAACTGAACCGCAGCGGTATTAAACTCCAAGTTAGGTTGAACTTCCAGAGAGGAATAGTAACTTAGAGCTTCTAAACAAATCTCTTCAATGGCAAAGACACCGAAGGTTTCTTCTAATATTTGTTCTATAACTGGTTCTCCAATAATATACGGCAAGGCTTTAGCTACTGCTCTTTTTGCATTGACTCCTTTAATTTCTTTTAAACATTTGATTAGATCCCTTGGAAATTCGATAGGATCCAGTTGGTCTGATAACAACACTTTGATGATCATATTTTCTACTGCAACAAGCAGCAGTGGATGTTGTTTAGGTATTAAATAATCATTTCTCAAAAGAGAAATTACTTTTTGCGCTAACTCCGCATCCTGTTTATCAAGAGAATCAAGAAACATTTTTTGTGTTAAAGATATGAGCGCGGCAATAGACTCCTCTGATTGTAGACATAATCCTTTCTCATTTAAGATCGGATAATTTAATTGGGAATCAGATTCTACAACCAGAGAAAGTATTCTTTCGGCTTGAGCAACAGCGGTTTCCCCATTAAAATTATCTATTCCGGCTCGGGAAATTCTCTCGATAGTATAATCCCAAGTATCTTGAATTAAATCTAAATTACGTACTTTAAGTAAATTAGTTAGCTTATTGGCAAATGATCGACTAGTCGCTCGAAAATTTTCCCTTTCAGCATGATTATGTTCTAATAAAAAACTAAAATTTCTTTTAAATCGATCTCTAAAAGACTCATCTGCTAATATATGATGTAAGACATTAGTTGCATTCAACTGCGGCGGATCTATTTGGCTTAAGAATCCGATAAATGCATTCTGAAAAGCCATATCAGGATACCCCCTTTCAGTCATCGCACAAGCAATTTCAAAAAAGTCTAACACTTCTTGCCGATCCTCGGCATCTATTTCCAGCTCTTTTCCATTAAGTTTATTTTTTAAGTCTGACAATCGTGTTGCATATCCATTTTCTTTTGCGGCGTAGTAACCATCGATACTTGGTTTGATCATTGAATTATTAAGATAAAATCCCAACATTTCTGCAAGTTTGATTCCTTTTAATGGTTGGTGACCATGAAATTGCATATTGACTAATTCATGTTGTGTTTTTTCTGATAATACTTCATAAAGAACTTCAAAATCTTTTTTATATTTTGCTCTATACAGCATCACTGCCTCTCCTAATTGTAATGTTGGATTTGAATTATTAGGAGTATCCGAAGAATTAACCAGCATTAGTAACAAAGAACGAGCGAAAATATCTTTAGCTTCCTTATTGGTATTAACTGTACTAAGAAAATTTATGATCTGAGGAATTTTTTCTACCAGAGAGCCATTCCCATTGAGCTGTTGCTTTAAATTATCGGAAAAACTATAAAGATGATTCAGCATATATGCAGCTCGTTTTGCTGTGAGATTGGCGTAAGGGGGATTGTCTTTAAATGTTTTAAGTTCACTAAAATTGCGATCAAGGTAATCTGTAATGACTTCAGCCGCAAATTTTGGATATAAAATCCCCAACTTGTTTAACCAATTGTCAGAAGAAGGTGTGGGGGGATTTTCTGTAAAATCTATTAATCTTGCTTCAGTATCCAATGATTTAATTAAAAACAATTTTATATTGGATCGCAAGAGAGGATTTTCCAAACAGCTCTGAACAATTATCGATTCATTTTCTTTTATTTCAGGATCGGAGATCAGTAAATTAATTATTATACTCTGAGCTCTTTTAAATGCCGCACCTTCCGCCTCACTAAATCCGGTATTAATTTGCAACATTGTATCAATAATAGTTTGCAAACTTTTTTGGACTTGAACAATATCAGTAGTTCCGGAATCACTTAACTCTGATACGTTGGAAACAACGCTCCTTTGTAATTTTTTAGCCTGAGTTTGAAAATCTGCTTGTAAGGAAGTCTGTGTTTCAAGACTACCCATTACTTGTTTTTGCTCAATTTTATTAAGAACCTTAGTATCTCCTAAATCATAGACGGCAGTTCCTACCTTCAATCCATAGCCTGCAGTACGAGCTAATTTTGCAATTACACTAATTTTCTTACTCCCCGCTTCAATCCGACCATACTCAGCCGAGGCATCGACAAAATCATCTCCCCCATCGGACACATCGGCAAAACCCCGATACCACTTCGGCCCCACCTTCATCCCTCCCATAAAGATTCCACTGCTTAAGGCTCCGGATATCATATCACTTAACAATACCCTTTTTCTAAATCCTCCCTTATCTTCATCTTCCACTCTCATTAACTGCTCTCCCAAGGCTCCGGCAGCACCCATTCCCAGAGATGGAATCATTAGCTGTAGTGCTTTCTGACTGCGCAGGGCCATCGGAAGGGGGGTTCTTAATTTTCCCGCTGTAAGAAAACTTAAAACAACAAAGCAAAGCAGGTTTAAACTGTCTCTTACTGTGCTGGGATTTTCTTCTACATCTTTTAAATATTTGGAATAAGGAATTCCCTTTTTAAAGATATTGCGATCGACCTCTTCAATTCCTGAAGTAAGAGTTCCCAAAGCGGTATTTAAAACTAAAGTCGTAGGATAGGTGATGATTCCAAAACCTAGTTTGACTGCACCAAAGAGATAGCCTCCGAAACTATTGCTATCAAGTAAAGGTTTTCCTCCACTAAGAATTGATCCACCGGGGCAAATCTGATCAAACTTTTTTTGTATCCACTGAATTCCTGCTACCTGTGCATCTATTAATTTAAAAGCTTGGCCTAAGGTTGCAGCATATCCGATTATCGTCGCGATACTTAATCCCACCAAAGCAATTCCCTCTGCTGTATTACAACTTAAAATTACAGCCTGCTCCCAAGTTCTTTCTTTCAGTCTACCTAATATCCCTAAATCTTCTTGTCTTTTTCTTTCTTGATGGGAAATGACTTCTTGATATTTTCTTAACTGTTCTTTTATTTCGATAGCTTCCGGCAGTTGCGGCTGATCTTCTTTTCCTAATTTAACTTCCTCTTTTTTGCTTTCAGGCAGTGGCAAATAAGCCTCTAGCGGTTTACCCTGAGTATTTGCTGCGATCCCTTTTAAAACGGCCATCTAATTTTCAATCTAAATCATTGATATAACAGTATTTGTTATGAAGAATTGGCTGCTAAAAGATACCTTAAAAGTAGTTCTACCTTAAATTAATCCAAGTATCTATAAATATTATATTATTTAATATTAAAAGGTGGCAAATTGCCGGATTCAAAAAATCTTCAAAAATACTTAAATAACTTCCCGCAAAATCAATTTTTCATTACGCGGATCTAGAAGTTCAACATTCAAATTGATTTCCACCCCCAATTTTTTTTTCAGGGCATCTTTATCTTTCAAATTCTCCGGATAAAATGGATTTAATGTTCCAAGCAATTCAATAAAAACAAGAGGTTTGGGGCCATCTACTTTGACAATTACGCCTTTTAAATGTTTGATTTTTTCTTGCTGCAAATATCGAAGTAAATAATATTTATTTCTTTCTCTTTGCAACAAAGAAACCTCATCCAGATTACCTTCTAAGTCTTTAATTATTTGCAGAAGTTGCTGATCGGAATATTTAATTTTCTTTTCTTGAATAAATCCCAAGATCTGTTGTTGATTGACTAAATCCATATAACGTCTAATCGGCGAAGTAATTTGTAAATAAGCTTCTAATCCCAAACCGGCATGAACATCTGCTTTGGTTACGATTCTTGATCTCTTTAAACAACCCCTTTTTGCATATTCCTGAGCCGGTCCCGCTGCCAAGTGAGAAACATGCTGATTAATATCCACATCGGGTTTTTCCTGAGCCCGACAAATTAAAGGAAGCTGCTGCTCTTTACCAAAGAGCGCTGCAGTTTCGTTAGCAACAATCATCATCTCGGAAACTATTCTATGAGCAGCTGTTTCTTCATTATTTGAATGTAAAGAGACCATTCCAGAAGAATCAATTTTTGTTTGTTTTTCCAAACGCGGCAGTTGCACCGCACCACTGGCTAAGCGTCTTGCTTCAAATTTTAGGCTAATTTCATTTAAGGAATTCAGAAGGGAATTCAATTGATCGTCAGTTTTTTGTTCTGCTAGAATTTGATCTACTTGATGATAAGTCAAACGTCTTTTCACAATAATTTCTGAAGAAAATATTTCACGATGAATAATATTAAATTTTTGATCCAATTTTAAAAGATGGCTGCAAACTAATCTTTTTTCTCCCTGCAAAAGGCTGAATTTATTTTCAGAAAGTTCCGGCGGAAGCATGGGGATGGTGTCATCGGGGAAATATATCGAAGAACCCCTAAAAAAGGCTTCTTCTTGCAGCTTGGATCCGGATTTAATATAAGAAGCAACATCACTGATATGAATCCCCAACTGATAGCCTTCAGCATCGGCAATCAAACTTATTGCATCATCAAAATCTTTTGTTTCTTCATTATCAATAGTCAGCGAAAAAATGTCACTCAAATCTCTCAGGCCATTTGGATTAGAAATTTCTAATTCCATAATTTTTTGTACTTCGGTATTCAGCCCTGCTTTAAATCTTTTTTTTCTGCCGGAGCGAATTAAACTTAAATTCTGATTTTCGGAAAAATGCTTGGCCAGAACAAGCAAGTGAAAAGCCTTTTCCGGAGAATTTTTATTTATTTTTAGCTTTGCTTGATCAATCACTAAATCAACTACCGCCTCGGCTTCTTTATAATTGTGCAAAGATCTTCCCAAAGCGGCATAATCCTCTAATAAGCAGATACTTTCCGGCAAAATAAGATCAACTCCTTTTATTCTTTCCACTAGAGCTTGAACTAGTTCCTCTTGCAATTTTTTTCTGCTCTCTTCTATTTTCACTTGGTGCTTTAGATCTTGAACCATCAAAGCAGAACGAGGTTGAAAAGTGTCTTTTAAACGCTTGAAATAAACTTTGTCGCCAATTAAAAGCCTTCTTACCGCAAGATGATTAATTAAAGAATTATTACTTGCCAGCAATTCTACAATCTCGACAATACTAACTTCTTCTTGAACTTCATTAAAAATATTCCAAGCATCTTCTAAATTAAGTTCTTGCAGAGATTTTTCCACGGAATCTTTAGTTAAATTAAGAAATTTTTCTAATTCTGCTTTGCTAATTTTCTCCTCTTTTATTTTTTCCGGTAAAAGATACAATCTATTTTCGGGCAGTTCCAACTCTGCGCCAAATTGGTTTAGTAAACTCCATTTTTCTTTCTTTTTTTCCAAGACAACTGACAATATCGGGTTGCCATGCTGTTCATATTCGACAACACAATAAGGCTCCAGATGCTTTGCGGCATAAGGGATTGTTTTAATACTCATTTTTTAAAAATTAAACTTTTATTTACCATCCAATATACGTACGGAGCGCGGACTTTAGTCCGCTTAATTCCAAATATTTTAGTATAGCAAAATAAAAGTTTGGTATTAAGCGGACTAAAGTCCGCGCTCCGTACGTATTATGCTTTTAATTTACGATCTCTATTTTTTTGTTATACAAGTTCCCTGATATGCTACTGACACCGCAGCAGCATTGGCATAACAGGCATTGGTATATACTTTATCGTCGCAACCACATACCACTTGTTCATCTGCGGGGCAATCATCAGGGATATATTTACACTCACCATACTTATCTATACCGCCACATCTTTCACCTAAATTGCAGAACATCCCAATAGGGCAAGTAAAACCTTCTCCACCTCCACAAATAATAGCTGTCTTTGCTTGTTGCTTACAGGCGGCAAGAACATAGCTACTAATCAAGCACAGACTTAGCACGACAAGTTTTTGATATTTCTTTTTGTAGTTCTTCATAGGGATCCAAATTGTTAGCTATTATATTTTCAGACATTTTTTTTAAAAACTCAACATAATTTAATAAGCTCTTTATTTCTCCTTCCGCCTGGTTAGCAGTCTTATTGCTTAACACAGCACTGGAGCATTGATAAAGCTCCAAAAAACTGCTTGTTTTTGTTAAATAAATTTTTGAAGCAATAATTGTGGCATTATTAATTTCCTTGTTCTTGTCAAAAATAACCTTAGATTTCCCCGGGCTAGAGTTCCATTCCAAAAGAGAATTTTCGATTATTGCGTGTTTCTCTTTTAATGTTTCTTCCAGTAAGAAATGATTACTCGGTTCTTCCCTCAATTTACTTTTATGTCTTTCATATAACTTATTAAGCCTACTGATTAAAGTTTCCAAAAAGGAGGAAAAAGCAAGTTCTTTTTCAAAACGACTGGAGCAATTTTTCGTTAGTGGATGTTCTGCTCCATATTTTTCGTAAAAAAACTGACATGCCCCGTAAGCACCGATAAAATTTGCTAAAGTTTCATTAAAGTCCACATGGTTTTTAATAAAAATAGTGTTATGTAAAATCTCATGGATTACCGTATCTACTAAATTGATCTCATCACTTTTAATAGTAGTTGAAAGCAAAGGATCATTAAACCAACCAAGTGTGCTAAAAGCGGCACTCGGTCTAATGAAAACATCATTTCCTTTTTTTTGAAATTTTTTAGCCTCTTTTTCCGCATCTTCTTTTTCAAAAAAACCTTTATAAGGAATTCTCCCGACAATCGGAAACCACCAAGTTACCGGCGAAAAAGAGGTTTTAGGAGCTGCGCTTAAAACCCAAACCAACTCATCACGATCTATTTTGGAATATAGAGTAAAACTTTCTTTAGGAACCAAACCAATTTTTTTGGCAAATTCCCTTGCCTCCAGGACCAATTGTAATTTTGCTTTTGTTTTTTCATCTGTTGCCGGATCTTCGATTAATCTCGATATTTTTTCTCTGCGCCAGAGGATTTTAGCTTCTTCCCAGCTTGCTTTGGCAATGTATATAGGAGAGCAGGAAGAACAAGAAACTGCTGTGAGAACTAGAAAAAGAACTATTATTAATTTTTTCCCCAACACTTAAGGAACTACTGGATCAGGTATGGTCTTTATATCAGTAACGGCTATTCCTAATGCTTGAGATAATAATGTCGGACCGTCTGGCGCAAAAAGATTGATTTTTAAGAGAGCAGAGATCATTGCTTCCCCCATGACATCGTAACCATCGATATTAGGATGCAAACCTTCGGGCCTGTTTAATAAACGACAGTCCGGATAACTACAAGTATTATTAAAAGCATGGTTAGCATCTGATAATTCCAAACTGTTCACAGTGGCGAGAACTCTAATTTCTTGGTTATATAAAGAAATAAATCCATTGAGAAATTGATGTCCTCCCGTGGTTTGAACAATTGATGTTATTATCGGCACAGCTCCCACTGCTTTGGCAATATTGATCATTGTTTGCACCCGACGATAAAATAATCCAGCTGTAGCGCCACTTCGGCCATCGTTTGTTCCTTCGGCGATGATTACTACATCCGGCCTAACATTAAATACTGTGGAAATATATCTCGAAAGAGTATCTGCCGGAGTTAAAGATTCACCGGGTCTGCCCGCATTTCTAACATCAACCCCTAAATAAGTTTCGATCCTGAGAGGATAACCAGCCGGCCTGGTTTGTGGCGGAGTACTTTCTACTTTACTATCAGGAGAAATAAAATCACCTTCTCCTTTTGTAATGCTATCTCCAAAGGCAAGGATTGTCAGATGTCCATCACCATTAAAATCTTGTAATAAATTTCCTTCCGGTAAAGTTACTACGCCTTGGGCCAAAGTTTCTTGGAGAGAAATAAAAAATAGAAGAAAGAAAAAGTAAAATATTTTTGTTTTCATAAATTAACCGGCCTCCCCCCATTCAATGGCTTGATTTAAAAACTTAAAAAAGAAACAATGCCAATCGTAAACAAATAGCGGCAAAAACTCCGGCAACAACATCATCAGCAACAATCCCCCAACCTTGAGGGAGTAGCTCTGCTCTTTTTATAATTGAGAGCTTAGTCATATCAAATAGTCTAAAAAATATAAAGCCCCAGAAAAGTATTGGAATATTGATCTCATCAAAACCGATTAACGTTACATAGTATCCGGCAAACTCATCAATCACTATTTGCTGGGGGTCTTTTGCAGAACCCCCAAAGATCTTGTGTCTCAGACAAATATTGGAAGTGATTACTGCAATTATAGTAACCGCAAAAGCTAATAGATAAGAAATTGCGGGAGTATAAAAACCAGGGAATACCCAATTAAGGACAAAAAGAATCAAAGCAGAAACTAAGGTTCCACAGGTCCCGGGCATAATCGGGCTCAGACCAGAATAAAAGCCTGTTGCCAGAAAATGAGAAATTTTGATTGATCTTGATTTGTTTTTCATTCTCCCCTTTTCCCCACCTTGAATATATTCTATTACTATAATATTTTCTACGTGGGGAAAAGGGGAGAATGAAAGTAAACAATTTTGAAATATTTCAACTTGTGCTGGAGGATTTTCGTCTTGATGGGGGAGCGATGTTCGGCTCCGTGCCTAAAAATCTCTGGAGTAAAAGAATTCCGGCAGATCAAGAAAACAGAATTCAAATGTGTACTAGAATTTTAGTTCTCAAAAACCAAACTCAAACCATCCTGATCGATGCCGGTTGCGGCAAAAAAGAAGATGAAAAATTTAGAAAAATTTTCCAATTGGAGCCAAGAGATCAAAGAGAATTATCACAAATAATCCCCAATGTTACGGATATCATTCTCACTCATTTACATTTTGATCATTGCGGGGGAATCACTTATCTTGATTCTAATAGAACACTACAATTAAGCTATCCCAAGGCAAAAATTTATTTACAAAAAAGAAATTGGGAACGAGCACTTAATCCCAGCGTGAGGGAAAGAGCAAGTTATCTCCCAAACAATATTCAACCGTTAAAGAATGCTCAACTGCAACTGACAACAAATGCTGAAGAAATTATTCCCGGTATAAAAGTTTTTGAAGTAAGCGGACACACTGATGGCATGCAATGGGTTTTAATCGGCAATGAAATCGGTCCGGCAATTGCTTATGTCACCGACTTGATTCCTACCGCACATCATCTTGCTTTACCTTATATTATGGGATACGATCTCTGCGCAGCAACAACACTAAAAGAGAAAGAAGTTTTTTTGGAAAAAGCGATCAAGCATCATTGGACCTTAGTGTTCGAGCATGACTTTCATACGACAGCCGCCAAAGTGGCTAAAGATGAAAAAGGAAATTTTTTCCTGGCTGAGAAAATTGAACTAAATACTTTTGGTGCTTAATGTTCGGCTTAGACAAAAAAGATTTCCAGTATCTACTGCTTCTCTCCCTGCTTACTTTTTGCTTAAATATTCTAGGATTGGGAGTGCTGGAATACTTTCGGCACACTGAAGCCGATCGCACTTTAATTGCTTGGGAAATGTATGAAAGCGGGGACTATTTAACTCCTAAACTGATTCATTCTGTAATCCTCACCAAACCCCCTCTTTATTATTGGACTTTGGCTTTAAGCTTTAAGTTCTTTGGAGCAGTAACAGAGTTTACGGCAAGATTTCCTTCTGTAATTATTTCTGTATTATTTGCTTGTCTGCAATATCTTTTTTGGAGGAAATGCCAAGAGAATCATGGCCGTTCTTTTTTTGCCAGCATTGCTTTGATTACGGGCATGTTCTTTTTTCTCCAATCAAGCGTCGCGGAAATTGACATCCTTTTTGGTTTTCTGTGTACTTTGGCATTTTATTTTTCTTATTTTTCTATAAGCAAAAACAGTTTGTTTCTTACTTTAAACTCATATTTTGCCGCAGCGCTTGCCTTTTTAACAAAAGGGGCGCCGATAATTTTTTTCTTTGTCGCCATTCATTTTTCTTTTTTCACTTTTTTTGCCTATCAGCAAAGAAAGAAAGGACTGATAAAATTAATCTGGAAATTTATATGGCAAAATTTACTGGGAATTACTTTATTTTTGGCAATAATTTTTCCCTGGCTTTATTATATTGCGCAGAAATTCGGCTGGCAGGAGTTGATCCGTCAATATAACATTGAAGTCGCCCAAAGATTTGTGATTGAGAAAAATCATCCGCGAGGTCCCTTTTATTATCTGGAAATTCTCATCGGGGAACTTGCCCCCTGGACAATAATCTATCTCGCCGTTTTTGCAAATTGGGCGTATGCTTTTTATAAAAAAAGAAAAATTGCACTTAATTGGCAAAAACAAAATCTTAATTTTATCATTTTCAATAGCTTAGCCGTCATTCTTGCCTTATTGATGCTCACTATCGCCAAAGGCAAGTCCGCCCGCTATATTTTTCCGGTTTATGCTTGCTGCATCAACCTGCTGCCATTTTTTATCGATCAATTAAAAAACACTGCTTTAGAGAAAAAACTTTTTGCACTCGGAGAATGGTTCGCCATAATCAGTTCTTTAGGAGTACTAATTATGATGTTCTTTTGGCGCTTACCTGAGGTCAGCCAAGAAAATATAATTTTTTCCGGCTTGTTGCTGCTGCTAGCCTTATTGGTAATTCACTTTAGTTGTAAAAAAGAAAATTCCAAACAATTATTATTGGGCACAATAATTTTATTTTTTGCGATTAGAACAGGGCTGACCTATGTTTTCTATACTTATCGCAACAATGAAAAATCAGTTAAAGGAATCGCTCTGGAAATAAATGAAATTTTACCAAAAGGGGCCATTATTTATAATATCGAATTTTTTGAGCGCTGGATCACTTATTATTTAAAACATCTGGGACGAGAAACTTGGAGACTAACACCAGAGGAAAGTCTGAATCCGCAAAATTATAACAATCGTGTATATTTATTATTTTTAGAAGAAGAAGAGGGCTGGCGATTAGAACAACTGAAAGAAATTGATCCGAGCACAAAATTACTCAAATCCTTTAAAGATAAAAACAATGTTTTTTTATTGGTGGAAGCAGATAAAAATTCGATGAAGCTGATGAAACCGCACTCACATTTCCCTACTGTACCATCCGAACCTTTTTACAACGACCCCAATAAAAATAGGGTAATTTCCTAATCTTTCCCAATTATTGCTAAAAAAATAAATTTACAGTAAAAGTTTTCTCCACGCACCTCTGCCCGGGTGGCGAAATTGGTAGACGCACAGGACTTAAAATCCTGAGACTGGAAACGGTCGTGCCGGTTCGATTCCGGCCCTGGGCAT
>CAYOOT010000066.1:0-15447 GCA_964405665.1 uncultured Bdellovibrionales bacterium
AACTGCTGCCTCCCGTAGGAGTCTGGACCGTGTTCCAGTTCCAGTGTGGCTGATCATCCTCTCAGACCAGCTATCTATCGTAGCCTTGGTAGGCCGTTACCCCACCAACTAGCTAATAGACCGCAACCCGATCTCTTCGCGTCTTGCGACTTTACCGACAGGTTCCGCAGAACCCGGCAGATTATTCTGTATTAGCTCAGGTTTCCCTGAGTTATCCACAGCGAAGAGGTACGTTAGTTACGTGTTACGCACCCGTGCGCCACTCTACTAATGGCCGAAGCCACTTTCGCGTACGACTTGCATGTTTGAGGCATCCCGCTAGCGTTCGTTCTGAGCCAGGATCAAACTCTTCAGTTTGATATCTGTTGTATTTTATTACAAATTTTTTGCTCGATTACTCTTGTTTATTGACAGGGAAAATATAAATTTTCCTTCAATGCTTGTGCTTTATGGCAATTGATTTTCTTATCCAAAACCAATCGTTTTGCATCTACCCAATCTAGTTTTCAAAGACCTTTTACTTTTCTTTACAGACTCCATCGCACAGCAAAAAACACCTTGCTGGGCGCAGAGAGGTGCGCAGTATGCACTAAAGCAAATTCGATTGCAAGCTTAGAGAATAAAAAAAATTGTGGAAAATTTACTTAGAAATCAAGGAATTGTTAATTTAAAATAGCTCAAGAAAACAATTGCTTAGCGTAGTTATTAGAGATTTCTGATTTCTTATTATTCTTCTACGTATTGCTCACCAACACTTTTACTTCAAATAACTTTTAATTAATTCAACATTTTTTAAAAAATCACATTTGCACAAGACAAACCCCGCTTGTCTCTTCCAGTTTTGTCTGCAAATAATCAAAACAACGCTTTTGAGAAGAAGGATCTAAGCCAGAAAACACTTGCTCCAAAATAAAAAAAGTTTGTTTTAAATTAGAACTGACAGAGAATTCTCTAAATACACGCAGCAATTGAATTTCTGAATAACTAAGTTCACAAAATTTTCTGGACAAGTAAAGATCAGAAAAGCCAAGCAAAATAAATTGATTGAACCTGCTGACAATATTTTCTCTGCTTTGAAAAAGCTCGCTAGCAGCGGTCACACTTAAATTAAAAACATCATTAATATTTAAATTATTCCATTTTACTGCAATACATTTTTCTCTTCCCTTTACTGAAAGAAAATCTTTTTCAGTCAGTCCTTCTTTTTTTGCCGCAGAAAGTGAAGCGAAAAGTTGGGCAATCGGATTGAGCAATCCGCTGAATTCTAAAATTGTTTGCCCGCTGATTTTCTGATCATATAATTCTTCTTCCGCATAATAATTTAGCAGCTTTAAATAAAGCAGATTAGGCACTAATGATTGAAGTTTTTTAGTCTTTTTCAGGGCTTGAAAGCTTGCTTGCAAGCCTTTAAGCACTTCATTACTTTCTCTCAAATCCCTCACTTGAATTTGTAGAAGTTTGTGGACTAACAGCAAAACAGAATCCGCTTTCTTGAAGTTATTTACGGATATTTTTTCAATATCTAAATTTGTTTTTTCATCTTCCAAAGGTGCAAGATTTATCAAATTATCCGCACCATTTAAAATCAAGGGAGATCTCTCGGTAAACAAAATAGTATTACCCATGGTGACCATATTTTCAGCCCACAAAAGCAATTGCTTTTGTTCAAGATAGTTTAAAAAACGAGATGGTGAATCGAGAATAAATAAAATATCAGAAAATTGTGTTAGCTGATAATAAATACAAAGTAATTCTATTTTTTCCGCTACATTTAGCGTTGCTAAATGTAGAAATAAATTATTTTCTCCAAAACCAAATTCAATTAAAAGTTCAAGATATTTAGATAAATGGTTGTTTGATAATTTAGCTAACTCAACAATTCTCATCTGAGAAAGCTCAGTTAAATTATATTTCCCCAGATACAGATTAAACTCTTTTTTATTTTCATTTTTAATACTACTCAGATCTCTTAATTCAGAAAACGCTAGCGTTTTCTGACAAGTGGAACAAAAGAAAGCATTTTTACAATATATTTTTTGCCCCCGAGCAGAAAATATTACAAGCAAATCTTCTCCAATCCCGTAGGCTATTTCCAAGCTTTCATTTAGTTCTTGAAGCAGTTCTTGTTCAGACCTTTCTTGACAATCAACTTTGGAAAGAACCGCATAAAGTTCTTTCTCCTTTTCCATTCTTAGAAACAAAGAAACCTCATCGGCTACTTCCTGAACTTTGATCAACTGATCATTAATCATAAAACGATTAAAACCAAGTTTGATCAGTTTTGAAATCTTTGTTTCCATGTTCTTGCTTTTTTTAATGGCAACAGAAATAATTATTTTTTGCTTAGGATCTTTTTTTAAAAGCTCTTTGGCCACATTTTTTGCTTGAACAGACTTTAACTGACAATTCGTGCTAACGCATCTTGGCTGAGGAGAATCTAAAGCAAGTCCTGCAAGTATTTGATCTACTCCCAGGAATTCTCCGATTGTTTTTTTAGGGCTTAGAGTTTCTGCCAAACAAAGAATGTCTACGGCCGGGATCATGCCGGTTGCTTGCTGGTATTGCAGATCTAAAGTGCTACCAGGTAAATCAATTTTAAGATCTCCTAATAGGGAAAGAATCTGCTGAAGAGATGATTTATAAACTAAATGATGGCTTAAAATTGTTTTCCCGGAGCCATTCGGCCCGCTAAGGCAGTTGATCGCTTGTTTTTTAAGCGAAAGAGAGAAATTTTTTAAGTTAGCAGCAATGATAGATTTGAAAGTTATTAAATCACTATCGCAATTTTTGTTCATTGTTTCAATATAGTCTCAATAATTTAAATAAAAAAGCAAAATATTTCTTAAAATAAGAAACAACAAATAATTCTTAGCGAAAAGAGAATAAGAAAGTTTGATAATAAGTTACTATATGTATAGTAACTTGACATATAGGTATACACATGATAAACTATCTCTACAATACTATGGAAAAAACCAATGCCCTCAAATTAAGACAATCATTAGGAGCAATCCTTAAAAAGCTACAGAAAAACGGCGAACCTATTTTAATTGAAAAAGGCCGGGAGCCTGCTGCTGTTCTAATAACTCTTGAAGATTACAAAAAACGCTTTGTGGATAAAGAAGCAGATTCCCTAAGAGAGCAACTTGTAGAGAAAATCCTAAATGCTAAAATTGAACTTCCCAAGGGTAAGTCCTCTCTGGATTTAATCAAAGAGCTTCGCAGTTAAATGATTACAGTAATTGATACTTCCGTAGCAATAAAATGGTTTATTAATGAATCCGGAGAACAAACGGACAAAGCAAAGAACGTTTTGCTACAAATTAAACTTGATCCAACAAGATTTGTAGTCCCGGAATTATTTTTCAACGAAATACTTGCTGTTTTTTGTAAAATAATTTCCGATGCTAAAACCATTAATCATTATCTTGAGATATTATCTCAACTGGGCATTGAACGCATTGGAAACGGTCGGCAACTACTTTCGGAAGCTACGATTATTGCTAAAAAATATTCTCTTCCCGGCTATGATGCAATTTTTGTTTCTACCGCAAAATTGGTTTCAGGAGTGTGGTTAACAGCAGATAAAGATGCAGTGAAAAAACTTAGAGTCAGTGGAATCGCTGAATTGTTATAACTAATAGCCTTATTAATACAAGATTGAAATGTTGTATAATTCCTTATTGTTAATTCTGAATAATAAAAACTGATGTGCCAAAATACTTTTGCCAGAAGCATTCGGACCCAGGAGATAGTTGATTGCTTGTTTTTTAAGCAAAAAAGAGAAATTTTTCAGTTTCGCTGCAGAAACAGATTTAAAAACGATTAAATGATCATTAGAATCTTTATCCATAGTTCAATATGATTTCATAGCAAATCAGTCTTTTTAGATTTTGGAATTTAAAGTTCTTATCACAAAATCTCGATATTTATATAAATTATGGAGCAATAGTATGGATACCTATTATGCATCACAGCTATAAAATAAATTCCAAGAAAGTAATCTATGAAATTATCGATCAGGAAGTAATCGCTATTTCACAAGAAAATTTTCTTTATTTCAGTATGCGCGAACATGCCGCTTTGATCTGGCAATTAATTATGAAAAATTGTGTTTTTGATCAACAAACAGTGGCTAAGCTAAAACCAAAAAACATTTCTGAAGAATTTTTTGCAATTACCCTTGAAGGTTTTCTGTTGCAACTGGAAAAAGATGCTCTGATTGTTAAAGATGATAGCCAACAATCAAATAGCATAGATACTGAATCAATAATAAATAAATTTTCCGAGAAAGATTTTTCGCAATTTTCTTATGAAAGATTTGACAACATGGTTGATTATTTTAGCGTTGATCCGATTCATGACGTAAGTGAAAAAGGTTGGCCCTTTCAGGATAAAAAATAATGAACGAGAAGGAATGTTCTTCAAATTCTTTTAAAGAAGCATTCGCCCAAATCGAAGAACTAAAAAAAACAAAAGAAATAATTACGAAAAAATATTCAATAGCAGAAAATTTCTTTGAAATTAGCTATTTTTCTTCAGACTTGGCGCAAGGTCTAAGTCCAGCAATCGCTCATTTAGAATCGGCGAATAAAGACCTCCCAGCGCTGTCGCTTTTTGTCCTTGATTTTCATGATCTAAAAAACAAATTAACTCTCTCCAATAACCACAAGAAAGAGGAGGACTATCCCACTTTTTATCTTTATAAAGATGATCGTTATCGCTGCTTACAAGTAGTAGATATCGATAGCACTTCTATTTGCCTCTTAGATTTGCAAGAAGAAAAAGGAATTTTTTGTACTTCTTCTCCTAGGAAACTAAAAAACTACGAAAGAGGCCGGCCTTTTTTAAATATTCTTTATCCCTGGCTTAAATCCAAAAATTTTAGAATTATTCACGCCGCCGCTGTTGGATTTGATCAAAATGGATTAATCCTGGGAGGAGTCGGTGGTTCGGGCAAATCTACAACATCACTTGCCGCTTTTGGTCATGGAATGGAATTCGGCGGAGATGATTATGTTATTTATTCTCCTGAGAATAAAGGATATTGTCTTTACAATTCAGCAATGGTTGATGATGATTCTATTAAAAGACAAACTTGGTTAGATCCCTCTTCTTTTGATATGAAGAATAATTTCTCTGAAAAAATAAATCTATTTTTACAACAAATAGCTCCCCAGAGAATACTAAAAGAATATAATATTAAGGCTATTGTTTTGCCTCGCATTAATCAGACAGAATTTTCTTCACTGAGTAACATTTCTCCGATGCAAGCTTTAAAATTACTTGCACCGAGTACGATTTTACAGTTATGTTGGGTAGAACAAGTTGAGCTTTCCGATTTGGGCTCTCTCGTTCAGAAAGTTCCTTGTTACCAACTTAATTTAGGAACAAATTTGACGCAGACCACAGCTTTGCTTCATAAAATACTAGAATGAAGAACAATGTATCCATTGCCAAATATTAGTGTCTTGATCCCTACATATAATAGTGAAAAATATATAGAAGAAAGCTTGCAAAGTGTCTTGCAGCAAAGTTTAAAACCTAGTGAAATTATTGTTGTCGATGACGGTTCCAATGACGGAACGCTGGAAATACTTTTATCTTATAAAAACATTAAGGTTATTTCTCAAAAAAAGAAAGGTGTAGCTTTTACGCGCAACACTGCTTTAGCAGAAAGTACTGGAGAATTTATTGCCTTTCAAGATGCAGACGATCTCTGGTTAATAGACAAACTTAAATTACAATACGAATGTCTTTGCCAAAACCCGGAGATTGATCTTGTTTTTTGTAAAATGAGCAATTTCATCGATTCGCAAATTAAAGACAAAGCTAAACTTTATTGGAAACAACATCTGGAGAGCAATATTGATCCACTGGGGCTACAGACAATGCTTGCTCGCCGCAGTGTTTTTGAAAAAGTTGGAACCTTTAATCCGGAATTGGCTTTTGCCGAAGATCTAGATTGGTTTTCCAGACTGGAAGAAAGGGGTCTGAGAAAAACAATTATGTCCGAGGTATTGGTCAAAAGAAGGTTGCATGATTCTAATACCACTCTTTTATCAGCAGAAGATCAGCAAAAAATGCGTCTTAAATTAATTCAGGCTTCACTTTCTCGGCAGAGAGCAAAATAATGAATAAAAGTGAAAATCTCCCTTTGGTTTCTGTAATTATTTGTGTTTACAATGGCGAAAAATATATAGCCGAGGCCATGGAAAGTATTTTATCCGAAAATTATCCTCGAATAGAAATTATTTGCCTTGATGATGGCTCTACTGATTCCACGATAAATATCCTGAAAAAGTTTGGTGCTGCAGTTAAAATTAGCTCTCAAGAAAATAAAGGTGTGGCTATTGCCAGGAATCAGGCCAATAAAATTGCTCAAGGAGAATTGATCACCTACCTTGATAGTGATGATCTCTTTGTCCAAGGAAGGATTGCTAAAATGGTGGAAGTTTTTTCTCAAAAACCTAAAACTGCAATTGTTTTCGGTCAAATTAAACAATTTATAACGCCTGAATTGGCTTCATCCACTTTGGAAAAGATAAAACTTAAAGAGGAAATTTTAACCGGAGTATGTCCCGGTGGAATAATGTATCGCAGTGATATTTTTAAGCAAATCGGTGAATTTGAAGAAGGCAATCATACCGCTTACTTTTTGGATTGGTATTTAAAAGCAAAAGAACAGAAATTAATTGAAGAATATCTCGAACAAGTGGTTACCTTACGAAGAATTCATCCAAATAATTCCGGTCTTATTCAAAAAGAAAATTTTTCCGCAGAAGCTCCAAAAGCGATAAAAGCTCACCTTGATCGCCTCAGAGCAGGGAGAGAGAAATGAGTTCTTGGCGATTTCGCAAATGGAAACCTTCTGTGCAAGAAAGTCTGCTCTTACAGTCTGCTTTTTTGACTGGAAATAGGGCGATTGATTCTTGGAAAAGTTGGAAAGAAAATATTAATTGGCAAACAATTAATAAATCTTCCGTAGATCTTTTCCCCTTTGTTTATACGAACCTTTCTCCTTTAATTGAGGATTCTTTGTGGCCAAAATTTAAAGGTGTAATCTTCAAAAATTGGTCATGGAACCATCTATTATTTGAAAAAGTTAAGCCCGCTCTGCAATTGTTAAGTGAATCTAAAATTTCCTTTCTTATTTTAAAAGGGGGAGCACTACTTTATCGCTATCCTAATCCGGGATTAAGATACTCTGGGGATTACGATCTGCTTGTCAAGCCGACAGATTTTCTTAAAACAACAAAATTATTGCAAAAACATTCTTGGCAGTTCGAAAAAGAGACTTCTTTATCAAAGATCAAATTTAAACAAGAAATTCATCTCTCCAAAGAAAATCTATATACAATAGATTTGCACCAGAGAGCTTCTCATCTCACGGCACATCCCGAACTGGAAAAGAATCTCTGGCAATATCAGGAAAAATTTATTTTTTTAGAACAAACTCTGAGCCGTCCGGCAGACACTGAATTATTATTTACAATTTTAGCTCATGGATTCCGAATCGATGCCAACATGGCTCCCAGACACTTACTTTGGATTGCTGATTCTTTACTAATACTAAAGGACAATTCAACCGATTGGGATCGATTTTGTTATTTATCAAAAAAAACATCGCTTCGATATGTAATTGGTTTTGCCTTATCTTATTTAAAAAATAATTTTTTAAATAAAGAGATCCCTGAAAACGTAATCACCAATTTAACTTCCGGTGTCCCCACAAAAGAAGAAAGAGTAACTTATTTTTATTCACTTCATCCAAGTTTTTTATTTTACAGAAAAAATCGTTTTCGAAGAATCATGAACTACTATTCACTATTTCTTTTCTTTAACGGAAGAATTGATTCATTAAGTAAAAAACCAGTGACTACTTATATTTTTTGTTTTCCTCAATACCTGATAAATTCTTATGGAGTTAAGGGGTATCGCGGATTGGTTTTGGCTTTATTTAAAAAATTGAAAATATATGTTTTCAAAAAAAGATGAGATTACTGAACTTCAACTCTGCCAACACAAAATTGTTCATTTGATCCGGTCCTGACCATCGATCGATTATGAAATGCGGCTCTTGCTCCAACCCAATGATAAACTTTATTTACCGTCTTATTGATTAACATAAAATCATCTTTGTTAGTCACAACCATAGAAAATATTTCGGAAACACCATTCTCGTTAAAACATCCATATTGCATATATGCATCTTTTATTTTCTCACAAACAATCCGTTTTGGTTCATCGGCAGTTGAATTTAACTCAATAGTAGGTTCTGCGAAATCCACACTGAGTATTTGGCAGGCAAGCAAGGTAAAAATTATTTTATTCATATAATGACATTAACAAAAATTATTTAAAATAATTGTTTAAAATCTTGTTCGATATTTATCTAGCACAGCATCAGGATTAAACACAATGAAGAAGATAGTTGAAAAAGTAATTTTTAAAAAATTATGATTTTAAAATAGCTTAGGTTCTTTGCTGACCCAAAATAAGAGATACAAGATGTCCAACTTTTTTACCCTGGTAAAATAATTGCAAGGCTTCTAAGCTATTAATTTTAAGATTTTTTAAAAGCAATTTCATTTCTTCTATACTAAAATGATTGTTTTTATATTTATTAAGAATTTTTATCGCTTCTTCGTAAAAATAAAAATCAAATTGCACTCCATTTCTTTCAAAATTACTATAGCCTTTTAATATCAATTCAGCTTCAGTTTGTAATTTAAACCCATTAGATATTTCTTCATATGTATATTCTAATTCTTCAAAAATAACTTTTAACAAATCACCCGGCACGCGGGCACCAATATTTAATAAAACTTTACCTTCCGCAGCCAAACAAGATTTTGCAGTTTTTAAAAATTGATATGTAGTTGTTAACAAATATTCTTGGTACTTTTTGCAATCGGGACTTAAAAATCTTTCTTCGATTAAAGAAGCAGAATCAATAGAAAAATAATTAATTTTTTCTTTTACGGAAATATTAGGTAAATTTGCATAAATTAAATCCATTTTTAATTTTTGTTGAAGTAAGGGTTCGCAAATATTACCTTGAAGTATTTGATAAGAATTGGGATTATTTCTTAAATAATTTTTTAGATTTAATTCGGCAATTCTTAGAGCATGATCATTCAAATCGGTTAAAATAATTCTTTGAGGTTTAAATATTCTTAAGGCTCCGATGGCATCAATTCCCGAACCGGTTCCGATAGTCGCAAAAGAATCGATTGAATAGCCCCTTTTAGCCAATTTCTTAAATGCTTCAAAAGCAAAATAAAGCCAAGTTTGATCCCAATCCTCGTGATTATATCCATAAGTACTTTGATCGAAAAATGGCTGAAGATTTAAATTAAGATTTAATTTTGCAAAAAAGTTTTTTAGATCCTTTTGAATTAAAAAATCTTCCTGACAAGCGATTTCTGAAACAACAGTTAACATTTTTTAAATTAGTAAACCTTTCCCGCTATTTTGGCCTTTCTGGAAGGAGTTAATATTGAAACTTTGTTATTTTCATCAGGAACTCCAATGATTAGTACTTCGGAAAAAAAGTTGGCAATCTGTTTTGGAGGAAAATTAACAACACAAATTACTTGCATCCCGATTAATTCCTCTTTAGTATAATTAGTTGCTTGGGCAGATGATATTTTATTTCCCAATTCCTCTCCAAGAAATACAGTTACTTTATATGCAGGGTTCCTGGCTTCGGGAAAATCCTCCACTTTGATAATCTCCCCTACTCGCATTTCAATCTTACTGAAATCACTCCAACTAATTGTCATAATTACCTAACCCTTAAATTGTAAAAACCTTCTAAATTATGACTAAATCTCAGTCGGAAGTCAATCAATCACAATAAAATCCCCTATATTAAAAGCTAAATATATATTATAAATGTGTCTATAATTTAGACATATCGGGAAATTGATGAAAGAACTATTACTTAAGAATCTGGGATTGTCGGAAGCAGAAGCACAAGTTTATTTAGCATGCCTGGAATTAGGACAAGCCTCGATTCAAGAAATATCCCGACATTCCAGAGTGAAAAGAACCAGTATTTATAATTTTCTAGACGGTTTAAAATCAAAACAACTAATAACAGAAACAAAAAAAGGGAAACGAAATATTTATTCTGCCGTTCGTCCCACTCATTTATTAGAACATTTAAAAAATAAAGTCAGTGAATTTGAAAAAATAGTTCCGGAATTAAATGCTTTGCATGCCAATTCTAAAAATAAACCATCGGTGAGGTACTATGAAGGAGTAAAGGGTATCAATGAAGTCTATTTGGATGTTTTACTCGAGGGACAAACTGTCTCTGCTTGGGTAGACTGGGATTCACTAAAAAAAACATTGGGTTCCCAATTTATTTTAAAATATCCAAAGGAAAGGGCGAAAAGAGGAATAGAACTCAGACAAATAACAAGAGATTCCAAGAAAGCTCAAGAGGTATGTAATCGGGACAAGAAAGAATTAAGAACTTCGAAACTGCTGAGTTGTCCCAGTTTTAATACGGAAATTATGATATATGGCAATAAGATTTCAATTGTCAGTTTTAGAACACAAAATCCTTTTGCACTTTTGATTGAAGATCAAGGAATTGCCACAACTTTAAAAATAGCTTGGGATGAATTGTGGAAAAGATTATGATAGCTTATGGTCAGTTAATTAATTAGGAATCGAATGTTAAATTTTCACGGAAAAAATTTTATCGGTTTGAATTTATCCGCTCAAGGAAATAAAACCTATCATAGTTTTAATCCCAGCTTAAATAAAAATTCGGAAGAACAATTTGTTGAAGCAACTAAAGAAGAAATTAATCAGGCTTTTGATTTAGCAAAAAAAGCGTTTACTATTTATCGCAAAAAAACAATTGAAGAACGTGCTTTATTCTTGGAAAAAATTGCCGAAGAAATTTTAGCAATTGGTGAACAATTATTAATTGTCGCTTCCGAAGAAAGTGGTTTGCCTTTGGAAAGATTGGAAAGTGAAAGAACACGAACTGTTAATCAAATAAAACTTTTTGCCTCTGTACTCAGAGAAGGTTCTTGGGTGGAAGCAAGAATTGATCGCCCATTACCAGAGAGAAAACCCAATCCTAAACCAGATTTAAGACGGATGCTTATTCCTCTAGGTCCGGTGGTAATCTTTGGGGCAAGTAATTTTCCTTTAGCTTTCTCTGTTGCCGGAGGCGACAGTATCTCTGCATTGGCCGCAGGAAATCCGATCATTGTTAAAGTTCACCCCGCTCATCCTAAAACCTCTGAACTTGTAGCAACTGCCATCATTAAAGCAGCCCAAACAACAAAGATGCCGAGTGGTATTTTTTCAATGCTTCATGGTAAAAGTATCGAAGTGGGAGTTGCTTTAGTAAAACATCCTCTGGCTGAAGCGGTAGGCTTTACCGGTTCTTTAAAAGGCGGAAGAGCAATTTATGATGCCGCTGCCAGTAGACCCAAACCAATTCCTGTATACGCAGAAATGGGAAGCACTAATCCTACTTTTTTCCTTCCCGGAGCCTTAAAAGAAAGAACAGAATCTCTGGCCACTGGATTTCAACAATCATTTACTACAAGCAATGGTCAAGTATGCACTAAACCTGGAATGAGTTTTGCTCTTACAGGAGAAAATTTAGATAAATTTAAAATTAAATTAAATGAGATAACAAAGGAATCTCCCCCAACAACAATGCTCCATGCTGGAATTTGTTCTGCTTTTCATCAGGGAATAAAACAATTTTCCGAAACAGAGGGAGTTAAATTGCTATCTTCCGGTAAAAATAAAGCAAATTTAGATAAAAATGAAGCTTCAGCAATGCTCTTTGAAACAGAATTTAATACTTTTTCAAAATTCAAGCATTTAAGTGAAGAAGTTTTTGGTCCAAGTAGTTTAATGGTTTCATGTAACTCCAAAGAACAATTAATGGAGGTTGCCAATAATCTTCAAGGACATCTTACTGCTAGTGTTCACGGCACAGAAGAAGATTTAAAAGAATATGCAGATTTAATACAAATATTGGAAACAAAAGTTGGACGAATTATAATCAATGGATTTCCTACCGGCCTAGAAGTTTGCGCTTCCATCAATCACGGGGGCCCTTACCCAGCAACTACCGATTCCCGTTCTACTTCTGTCGGCACCGCTGCAATTAGTCGCTTTGCCAGACCGATTTGTTACCAAAATTTTCCTCAAAGCTCCTTACCGCTAGAATTGCAAAACGAAAATAAATTAAAAATTTTACGGTTAGTTGACAATGATTATACCCGGGAAAGTATCATCTGTTAGCAAACAAGTTGATGAATAGAAACATTTCTCATAACTTTAAATCATGTTCAAAAAAATAATTAGTCTTACTAATCTTTTCAGATCAGGACAACCTCTTACCCTTAGAGCAATTTTAATTATTGTTTTATCGACATTTGCAATTAGGGAATATGCAATTGCCAACTATGATTTGGTGACTGACATTATCTGTAAGTCATTGCTCTGTCTAATTGTGATATTAAGTATTATTTCCATCGTCTATCGAATTAAAATTGCGCAAAAATTAAAAATTGAAGCAATATTTAATAATACTACTGCTGTTTCCAATAAAAAAATTGAAAGCAGCCTAATCCTCAGTTGCCCACAAATCCCTTTACTTTTTTCTTTAAAACTTAGCCGTATTTTTAAAGAAAAAGGTGTAATTACATTTGAACATATTGTTAGGGGAAACATTGATCCTAAAGAAAAAAAATATTTATTGGATTATTGTATTTTTCCTCATCGCGGCTTTTGGGAAATTAGAGGAATCAAGGTAAGTTTAGAAGACAGTTTGGGATTGACTTCCTATACTTGGGATATCGAACTTACAACCGGCATTGAAGTATCTCCTGAAAAAATTGAAATCAGTCCTCTGCCGATTGTTGCTTCCAGTTCCAAATCCGGAGATACCAGCACTGACAGCAAAGAAAGAACCGGAGATCTCTACGATATCAAACCTTATGACCCAAGTGATGGAACAAGAAAAATTCTCTGGAAAACTTATGCCAAGTCCGGTCAGCTTATTTCCAGAAAACCTGAACCGGCAATAGTTCCTGAAGGGGAAATTGCTCTTTACCTAGTGGCGAACAAAAAAGAGGACTATGTAGCTGCTGCATGTATTTCTTATCTTTCGATGTTGTTTGAAAGTGAGATTAATGTTCTTTTTGGGACAGATGGATCAACAGAGATCACTAATGATATAGAAAAAATCAAAAAAGCCATTAATTATAATGTTTGGAATAAGAATTGCGGAACTGCAAAAGATTTTGACAACTATTTAAAATCTCTTGGCACTTTAAACAAAAATATTTTCAATATAGTCATTTTTGGACCGCAGCGATCTGACTGGCAAGAAACTATTAATAATCTTTCCAATATTAAAGTAACTTTTGTAATTGTCCCTCAAAAATTAATTACTCTTCAACAAAGTATTAAGAAAAAATTCTTTTGGTCAAAAAAGCAAAATAAAACTAATTCTTTTACACCTTCTCAAAATCCGGGTTCAGAATATATTTTTGTGGAATCAAAATCGTAAGTTAACTGGCTATAATTAGACTCTTTTCTGCTATCATTAAACTTAGAACGAAGGATACTTGAATTAATTGTTCAAGTATCTTATTCTTGTTTTCAGACAAAGCTTTTTTAGGAGAAAATCAATGAGCCCAAAAGATATAAACGCCCGAGGATATGTGCACCCCAATGTTTTAGTTTCAACTGAATGGGTAGCAGAAAATTTAAACAACCCCAATGTTCGACTTATTGAATCAAACGAAGATCAACTTTTATATCCTTCTGGTCATATCACAAATGCGGTAGAAGTAGATTGGATTAATGATTTAAATCAGCCTGTTCGTAGAGACTATTTACAAAAAGAAGCTTTTGAAGAATTAGCTTCCAAAATAGGCATCACTCCGGAAACAACTGTAATTTTCTACGGTGATAAAAATAATTGGTGGGCTTGTTATGCTTTCTGGATTTTCCAACTTTATAATCACACTAACGCTAAAATCATGGATGGCGGCAGATTAAAATGGGAAAAGGAAGGTCGCAGTTTAACAAAAGAAAAACCAAATTTTCCAGCAACTAAATATGATGCTCCACAAAGAAACGACCAAAAGATCAGAGTTTTTAGGGATCAAGTGTTAACACATTGTAATGCCAAGCTTCCGCTAGTGGACGTGAGAAGCCCGGATGAATACAGTGGCAAAAAACTACATATGGAAGGTTATGCCAATGAAGGTGCTTTAAGAGGTGGCCATATTCCGGGAGCTAAAAGTATTCCTTGGGCAAAAGCTATTAATCCTGAAGATGGTACTTTTAAAACTGCTGAAGAACTAATTAATTTATATCAAAAAGAAAATGGCTTAAAACCAACTGATGATATCGTCGCTTATTGCCGAATCGGGGAAAGAAGCAGTCATACTTGGTTTGTGCTTAGTTATCTTCTGGGTTATCAAAAAGTACGGAATTATGATGGCAGCTGGACTGAATGGGGTAATCTGGTTGGTGTGCCAATAGAAAAGTCGGTTTAAACTGTAGGGGCGGGTCTTGTGCCCGCCCGTTTGACCAGATATCGGGTATTACGGGCGGGCACAAGACCCGCCCCTACAAAATCCTGCAAAAATTCAATGATAAAAATAAATCAAATCATCCAAGAAATTAAAGAAATAGAAGATCGCGAAACCAAAATGGACTATTTGATTGAATGCGCCCAAAGATTCAAAGAAGTACCGGAAAGAATCGCCAAAAGACCTTTTAACCAGGAACATCTGGTACCCGGATGTGAATCAGAAGCTTATTGTTGGTGCGAAAAAACTGGAACAGATTCTTTTAAATTCTATTTTGCCGTAGAAAATCCTCAAGGAATTTCTGCCAAAGCTTTTGCTGTGATTTTAGATGAAGGGCTTTCTGGCTGTGGACTTGATGAAATAAAAAGTGTTTCTGCTGAAATAGTTTATGATATTTTCGGGCAAAACATTACTATGGGTCGAGGACAAGGATTAATCAATATGCTTTTGATGTCTCAAGGGTTGGCTAAAAGTTTACCTATATAATTTAAATTTAAATAAGCAACGTACGGAGCGCGGACTTTAGTCCGCTTTTTACCGAACTTTTACTCTTGTCATACTAAAATATTTGGAAGTAAGCGGACTAAAGTCAGCACTCCAATAGTTTCTACTTAATTGCAGCGTCTATGTACTAAACTACTACTTCCTTGATCTGTAGGCAGCAGCAACATTTCCGAAATATTTAAATGCTTTGGTCTGTTCGCAGCAAATAAAATACATTCAGCTACATCTTCTGCTGTTAGTGGTGTCATTCCTTGATAAACTTCATTCGCTTTTTTTGCATCCCCTTTAAACCTGACCATACTAAAATCAGTCTCTACTAAACCTGGATCAATGGAAGTTACTCTTA
>CAYOOT010000067.1:0-13531 GCA_964405665.1 uncultured Bdellovibrionales bacterium
TAAAAGCATAACGCAACCCCGTGCTAATAAAAAACGAAACTTCTCTTTCAGTTTGACGATCAGCAATTGTTACTTCATCAGTAGAGCCAACCATTTCCAACATAAAATTTAAATTAGGCGTAGCTAAATAAATAAAACTTGTTCCAAAATTAAAACTGGTATTATTAGCTTCTGCATTATCCGAAGATTGAGCATCAGGAATAAAAGTGGCACCTAAATTCCAATGGTTTACTATTTTAGGACTTAGTTCAACACTAAGCGGAAGATTAACTTGATAGCCTAAATTATCTGAACCTAAACCATGATCACTATCTCCAGTGGGAAGAATTAAAGAAATCCTGGGTGACAAGGCGACTTTATCCTCCAAAACTGCTTGATAGCGATAATTTAAAATGACATCAGAGAGTCCTGTTTCTTTATCTCCAAAATCAACTTTAGAAACAGGAATAATATATGAGAATTGGTGGTCCTGAGAAAAAACCGGCCATTCTTGAGTAAAGGTATAATCCCAGGTATCGTTTCGGGGATTAAGACTAAAAGTATTGATATGCTGCACTACACCTGCTTCTTGATTGTAGGCTTCTTCGATTAGAAATGAGTTATCTGCAATTTTTGTTTCCTCTGCGCTAGAGATTTCTAGATCGAGAAAAAAATTTGTTAAAAATAGAATACTCAATAATTTTAATTTGTCTGACATTTCTCAGCACCAATAAGTATGTTTTCAACAATGTAGCATAGGCTATATTATATAGCAGGACATACATTGTCAATTGGGTCATTAGTTTTTCTTGATCTTTTGAAAAATCTGATAAAGCACCGGTAAAACTATTAGGGTCAGAAGAGTTGAAGAAATAATGCCTCCAATTACCACTGTCGCCAGAGGTCTCTGTACTTCTGCACCTGTACCTTGGGATAGTGCCATTGGAACAAACCCTAAAGAGGCAACTAAAGCCGTCATTAATACGGGACGTAAGCGGGTAATTGAGCCTTGAATTATCGCTTCATATAAATCCATCCCTTCTGATTTTAGTTTGCTGATAAATGAAAGCATTACTAAGCCGTTTAATACAGCGACACCGGATAAAGCAATAAATCCTACTGCTGCTGAGATTGAAAGTGGAATACCTCTAAGCCACAAAGCCGCGATACCACCAGTCAACGCTAGAGGAATTCCTGTAAAAACAAGCAGTGTATCCAAAATATTTCTCAGGGTAAGAAATAAAAGTACAAAAATAAGAAACAGTGCCAAAGGAACTACTACCAGCAGTCTTTGTTTTGCTGAAATTAATTGCTCAAACTGACCTCCCCACGTTGTCCAATAGCCGGCAGGTATTTCAACATTTTCTCGAATTGCAACTTGCGCCTCTTGCACAAAAGAACCCAGATCTCTACCTCGGACGTTTGCTGTTACCACAATCCTTCTCTTGCCATTTTCTCTGCTCACTTGGTTTGGTCCTTGAGTAAGTTCTATCTCAGCAAGCTCTCCCAATGGAATAAAACTCTTAACAAGTTTCTCTTCTACTAAAGGATTAGAAATTAAACTTAGAGATTCTCCATGCTCAATTAGATCTTCAGGTAGCGGAATCGGAATACGTTTCATCGCTTCAATATCAGTTCGAAGATCTTCCGGTAAGCGAACAATAATTTCAAAACGCTTATCACCTTCAAAGACATCTCCTGCAGCCTTTCCTCCGATTGCAATTTCAATTATCTCTTGGGCATCGCTAACGTTAATCCCAAAACGAGCAAGCTTTGAGCGATTAAGCTTGATACTAAGGAGAGGAAGTCCTGTAACTTGTTCTACTTTAACATCAGAGGCTCCTTTGACTTTCGAAAGAACCTGATTTACCTCTTGCGCTGTTTGAAGTAATACTTCCAGATCATCACCGAAAATCTTAACTGCAACATCACTTCTGACACCGGCAATTAATTCATTAAAACGCATTTGAATTGGTTGAGTAAATTCATAATTGTTTCCCGGAACTTCCAAAACTGCTTTTTCAATCTGTGCTACTAAATCTGCTTTCGGCATTTGTGGATCTCTCCACGCTGAACGTGGCTGCAAGATAACAAATCCATCTGCAACACTGGGAGGCATCGGGTCAGTAGCAATTTCAGCAGTGCCAATTTTTGCAAAAACATTTTTTACTTCCGGAAATTCTTTGAGTTTACGCTCAAGAGTATGTTGCATTTCAGTCGCTTGAGAAAGACTTGTTCCAGGGATCCGCAGCGCATGTAGCGCAATATCTCCTTCATCGAGGCTGGGAATAAATTCAGTCCCCATTTTGGAGGCAACTAATCCAGTTATTATCACAAGCAATACCGCAAAAGTAACAACGAGGAAGCGAAACTTAAGTGCCACCATAAGACTTCTTAGATAGAGGCGTTTTGCAACTCTAATCACAAGATTATCCTCTTCTGAAATTTTCCCAGATACAAAAATAGCAACTGCTGCCGGTACAAATGTAAAAGAAAAAATTAATGCTCCTAATAATGCTATGATCACAGTATAAGCCATCGGATGAAACATTTTGCCCTCAACTCCAGTAAGAGAAAGAATTGGAAGATAGACAATCATAATAATCAAAATTCCGAAAAAGCTGGGGCGAACTACTTCTGCTGAGGAAGAGAAAACAAGGTCTAGCCGTTCTTTTAAATTTAGTGTTCTCTTTAATTCGTGTTGGCGTTCCGCTAATCGGCGGATGCAATTTTCAACAATAACAACAGCCCCATCCACGATTAAACCAAAATCAAGAGCACCCAAACTCATTAAATTTCCACTAATCTTGGCTCCCACCATTCCGCTAATTGTAAAAAGCATTGATAGAGGAATTACCATAGCCGTAATTAATGCCGCACGAAAATTACCCAGCATCAGAAATAAAATAACAATCACCAGGAAAGCCCCTTCCAGCAAATTTTTCTTCACTGTCGATATTGCAGCGTTTACAAGATTTGTCCTGTCATAAACAGTTTTGGCAATAATTCCCTCTGGCAGTGTCCTATTTATTTCTTCCATTTTCCCGGCCACACGCTGCGATACATCACGGCTGTTTTCACCAATCAGCATGAATACTGTTCCCAAAACAACTTCCTTTCCGTCTTCTGTGGCAGTTCCGGTTCTAAGTTCTTTTCCTAAAATAACATCAGCAACATCAAGAAGACGAATAGCAATCCCTTCATGAGTTCCCAACACAATATTCTGTATATCTTCCAGGCTAGATATTTGCCCGGGAGCACGAATTAAATATTGTTCGCCATTTTTTTCTATATACCCGGCACCAACACTGGAGTTGTTCCTGGAAAGAGCTTCGATGATGTCATGAAATGAAAAATTATATGCCAAAAGTTTTTCCGGCTGAGGATTGACGTGATATTGCTTTTCATATCCACCAATGGCACTAACTTCAATCACTCCCGGAACATTTCTCAGTTGAGGTTTCACTATCCAATCCTGGGTAGTCCTTAGTTCCATTGGTGATCGTTCTTCCTTTACCCCGGATTTATTTTCAACTGTGTACATAAATATTTCACCAAGCCCTGTGGCGATGGGTCCCATTGTAGGAGAAATTCCTGCAGGAAGTTTTTCTCGAACTTCTTGCAAGCGTTCACTAATTAATTGCCTGGCAAAGTAAATATCTGTTCCATCTTTGAAGGCAACAGTGATCTGAGATAATCCGTATCGGGATAGCGATCGTGTATAGTCTAATTGTGGCAATCCTGACATTGCTGTTTCAATAGGAAAAGTTATTCTCTGCTCGGTTTCAAAAGGGGAAAAACCGGTTGCTTCTGTATTCACTTGAACCTGGACATTGGTAATATCAGGAACAGCATCTATGGTCAGATCATTATAATTAGAAATACCAAAAACTGCTATCGCTAAGGCTCCTAAAAGAACAAACCATCTTTGGGTAACTGAGAAATTAAGAATTTTTTCAAACATGTTAAATGCTCCTAATGATCATGACTTGCGCCTGCTTTAAGAATATCTGCCTTAATAATAAAACTGTTTTCCGAAACATAGCTTTGTCCGGCTTCGATTCCAGAAATTACCTCCAGCCATTCTCCGTCGTTTTGTCCAATTTCAAGCGGTCTTATTTCAAATATATTATTTTGTTTAAGAAAAACTACATTCCATTCACGAAACGTTTGCAGAGCCGAGGCTTTAACAGCCAGTGGAACTTTACGTTCTTCAACATATATTTCTGCCGAAGCAAACATTCCTGGATAAAGATGGCCATCTTTATTCTTAACTACTGTGCGCAAGAGTTTTGTTTGCGTTTTCTCGTCAGCATAAGGAGCGATATAAGAAACAGCGGCCTCAATCGGAGCTCCCTCTTCAGTAACTTTAATTACAATTCGCTGACCAACCTTAACCCTTGAAAAATCGCGAGAATGAACACGAAAATCAATCCATACCTCGCTAAGATCTGCAACTATATAAACCCATTGATTCTCGGCAACGAATTCCCCAAGAATTAAGTGCCCACTAATCACCGTTCCAGCAATTTGTGATTTAACCTCGTAAGGTTGTAGACTTTGATTGCTTTCAATGATTGCTAATACTTCCCCCTTTTCCACTCGATCTCCAATTTCCTTACGAGCTTCTTTTACAACTCCGGGAAATCGAGGAATAATATGAGCTATACGATGTTCATTAGCAGCAATTCTCCCATTTAATTCAAGTTTACTTCTGATTAAACCTGCAGCAACAGTTGCTGTCACAATACCTGCTTCCTTTTGTGCCTCTTCGCCGATTTCTGTTCGACCTTCATATGAAGCATATTTCCAAAAATAATCTTTGCCTTTGTAGGAGGCTCTAACATCAACATCAAACGAATGCGGCTCTTCTACTATCTTGTCTCCTTTTAAATAATCCTTTTCGGATGTAAATGAAAACTTATCTTCGTGCCCGCCAAGACGTGAGAGAATAATGGAAAGAGTCACTGCACTTGGTGGCAAAGGTTTGCTCTTTTCATAAGCATAAACTCTAAACTGAGGAGGAATTCCAGCTTCAAAAATTGTCACTTCAATTTGGAAATCTTCTTTACCCAGCAGTCTTCCTCGATGTGGACCTCTTTCATAATCCTCTTCCTCATGCTGATCATGGTGATGAGCATCGTGCTCATCACCATGATCAGTCTTATTACATGCAACAAATGACAAAATAAATACTGCGAAAAATAATCCGCGAACAATTAAAACTCTCTTAAAATACTTACCCATATTCTCTCCTTATTAAAAAATTTCTTAAATTTCCTTGCCAACGACAATTGATAATTGCACTTTTGCAGTGAAAACTTTTACCCAAAATTCTAAAGCCTGTTCCTGAGAATTGTTTAATTCTCTTTGAGTTTGCCAAACCTGAATAATTGTTCCTTGCCCTGCTTCAAATTGTCTTTCATGAAATTGAAGAGCATCATGAAATGCTGGCACAACTTCTGTTTCATAAATAACTGCCTGCTTGATGGAGGACTCTAAATTACGGCGTAAGGAAGAAATTTCTTCTTCAAAAGTTTTGCTATTAACGTAATCTGTTTTTGCATTTGCAGCATTCAATTCCCCAAGTCGGCTAATTTTTTCACTCTGGTTCCAATCCGAAAAAGGAAGAGGAATAGAAATTCCCATTCCAATGCTATCGGTCTGATCGTCTTTATGTTCGTAGACAAGGCGCGGTGCCAAAGTAGGAAAAGTATCTTTTTCGGCAAGCTGATATTGTCTCTCTGCAACTTTTGCAAGAAGTTTAGTCCGAGTAATTATCCCAATCGGACTTTCCTTTGCTAGACGTAGTAATTCTTCAATTGCTAGAGGTGTTTCCACAATTGGCTTGAGCACTTTAATGTTTTTTAAGTGAAACCCTGAAATTTTACTAAGTTCGGCAATTGCCGCTTCCGTATCGGCATCAACTCCAATCAGCTGTGCACTAATTTTTCTTTCCTCAGCTACGAAAAGTTTTTCATCTCCTGCTCCCAAAAGTCCCTTAACAGCAGCTTCTTTAACTGCTTTTGCTTTTCGTTCTGCCCGTTGCTTTGCTTCTTGGAGAAATGTTTGCTTCTGCTGAAGTGCCCAAAGTTTTACATAAGAAAGGGTCAGGGACTCCGTTAGTTCAAGGATTGCAGCTTTCTGTTCGCTGCTAGCAGCATTTTCCATAAGTTTACTTACTTCAGCACGGAGCCCAAAATGAGATAATTTAAAAGGCTGAACAATAGAAAGATCTACTTCATTATCTCCTTTTTCTCCGCTAGAGTTTAGCGGAACTCGAAATTCAGAATTTAATTCAGGATTGGGAAGAAGATCCACTGCGATCGATTCAGCTAATTTTTTGGAAAAGTCAGCATCTATTTGTCTAACCAAAGGACTTTTTTCAAAAGAAATTACCTTTAATTGCTCCAAGGATAAAGTGGCTGCCTCATTATTTTCAGCAAATACATTTTCTCTTTGGATCAGTGCAAAGAGAATGATAGCGACAAAATTAAACTTTAATCTAAAGATAAAAAACCTATCCATTAGTAACTCCCAATTAAAAAATTACGATAAAAATCAAACGATCTTACAAGGCTGTGGTTTAGAGCTAAAAAACCCAGCTCAGATAAAAAATATTATATTTAGATTAAGAATGGAGGTGCATTGGAAGCAATAGTCAGTGAGGAGAAAAAGTGTCTCTGCAAGTTTCGTAATGAATCATCAGGGTAAAAAGAAATATCTTCAAGATCAATGCTCGAGTTTAAAAAGGAAAAGATTAAAGAAGTAAAAATTAAAGGATTAATTGCCTTTGCAAAATATAATTGTGAATCCACAGACAACCTAGTGTTAAGCAATACTGATATAGGACAAGGTTGCCCATGAGTATGAGAACTATCTTCTTGATGATGTTGATGGGGAACTTCATGCCCGGGATGATTTGGTAAATGAAGAGGTTCTGCATGTTCTCCTGCTTGCGCAAAAGGAAGGAAGAAACATTCTTCAAGGACACAGTGGTTAGCCGCTGCCACCCAGAAAATAGCGAAAGATAAAGCTAATATTTTGCGAAATTTCCTAGACATTTAACGTATATTAACATAGTCCTTGAGTTTACAAAACCTATAATTTCTTAGGAGATTAGTCACACTCCAGAGTATTTAGCTAAATTTTTATCCTAAGGATCAACAAGATGATCGGATAATTTTACGCCATTAGTCAAATTTTCTATTTTATTAAAGGTAGAGGGATGCTTCTTCCTAAACTCTGTTAAAATCCCATAGGTTTCTCTGTCCACTAAATTTTTTTCCCCACTTAGAGAAAGTGCAGTTACAGCTCCATCAAAGTCTTTTGTCCCTGTTTGTTTTTTTAGTTTATCTGCCAGATATAGCACTGACGCAACAGCATTAAGTCGATATTCTGAAAATTGATCTTGCTCTATTTGATGCAGTAAAAGATCAACTTCAATCGGCCCTAGATTTCTATTGATTGCTAATTTTGATGTAAAATGACTTTTATTGATAGGACTTAAAGTTGCTGGTAAAATACTCCGGTTATTTTTGATTTCAATAAAAAGAGGGTCAATACGATACTCCTTGTTTTCATACTTTTTCTGATCCTCCAATAAAATAATACTACCCTGTAAGTTCTTTAATGTTGTATAATTTCGCCGTGCTTCTTCTGCAAACTTCAGATCTCCTGTTTCCCAATAAATTTCAGTCCATATTCTAGCAAGCATATCATTTGCATAATAATTTTCTAAATTATTTCTAGCGTAATTCTGAGATAATTTAGAATTTTTCAACGACTGTCCGAGATATTTTACTGCCTGATGATTGGAGTTGTCATCAATATACAAACCAAACAATGCTCTTGATTTTATGTCATAGGCGGAAGGTTTTTCAGCATCAATATTGATTGCCTTATCAGCAGCCTTAATCGCAAGTATATATTTTTCTTTATTTAAATAATTTAGGCTAAGTACATTATAGATAGAATTGGATTGAATCATTTCTGCTAGATAAATCATTCTTTTTTCTTGCTCGCTATCTTCTTGAATATTTTTTGTACTATTTCCAATATCACCTGCCAGAGCAGAATGTATAGGTAAAGGAATAAAATCTTTTCGATCATAATGTTGATAAAGTCGTGGATCCTGAAGATCCGTATATTGTAATTCTTTAGTTTCTCCAGGAATTTTAATACGCAGATCATTGTTGGTAATGATTCCTTTTTCTGTAGTTTCAATCATATAGCTACTTTTCACACCTTGATCCCAGATAACTCTAATGTGACCAGGCGAAGTACTCGGATAAATTGGGAAATCGTAGCCAGCTTTTTTTAGCAACTGCACAACGCATAAATATATATTTGTAAAATCTTCGCAAACTCCAGTATTTTCTTTTAGAACTTGATCAATTGTCCGAGATTGAAAGGACTGATCAAATTTAAACCTATCGCCCAAGATAGATTCACCTAGACATTTTATTACTGCCTCAATTTTCTCTTTAGGCATTCGATTCAAATCTTCTCTAGACATTCCTTGATGTTCCGGAAATTTTGCACTAAGTATTTTTGCGGTATTATTTGCTAGATCTTGAAGTTGCTGCATTACCAAATCGCCATTAAACTTATTCTTCTGCCCATTTGTTCTTTTTGCCTCAAAGGCAGCAAAAATAATCAAGGCTTCTGGTAAATTAATTTCAGGACTTCCTGGTGCTAAATGTTTTTTTACGACTTTTTGATAATATTCATCAAAGCTTTGGTATTTAGAAATAATCTCATTGACTTTGTCAGCTACGGGAAATTCTTTTCTATATAAATGCCTATCTATCGGTATTGCTTGAATCTCAGAAACTTTCGCAGTTGTCGGATAAACTGTCTGCAAACATTTAATAACCACTTTGTTGCAATCACCGATAATTTCAGAATCAACACCTTGGATCTTTTTAAGAAGATCAATTTTGCTTTCAAGAGAACTGATTGTTTTCTGCAAATCTTTTACCCTATTGGAAAAAACATAAGTGCTACTGGCCTTTTCATTAAATTCAGTAATTAATTTATTAATTGCTTCAAATATTTCTTGATTATGTTTTTTCCATACTTCGGTATTAACTGCCCTCACTATTCCCATTACTTCCGGTAAAAATACCAAATTCCCCTTAACAATCGCTTCTTTTCGATAAGAACTTTTCAAATCGGCAATGTTTTTTTCTAAGATCTTTAAATCATTTTTATCGATTACCTGAGGTGATTTTGCTTTGCTTGTTTGAACTTCTAATTTAGATAAAGTTTTGTCATACCCCACTCGGGGAATTTTCCTGTCAACTTTGTTAGCCTGCAGGGCAACTTCTGCCATAGACAAAACCTGATTAGATATCCTTCATTTGTTCTAATTATCTAATAGAGGTTATGCAGATTTTTAAAAAAAATCATAAATATAAAATTAACTATATGAAAATACTGAACAAAAAGATCGGCTTTTCGATGAAAAAACGTCTAACCTTCTCTCTTGCCGGTCATCGTCACTCGTTGTGGCAAATGATCAACATAGGCTTTTAGAGCACCGGCTCTTTTGGAAACTTCAGCCAGCTCAACAGAAACGTGATCTTTTGCAGAGTTTGCTCTCTCCGTTACTTCTTGATGTAAAATACTTAATTGTTTAAGTAATGCCTGAAAAGAGTTTTCTTGAGTAAAGTTGTTTTCTTTAATTTTTGCTCTCCAAAGTTCCAACTGCTCCAAATATATCCCAACATGCTCCAAAAATAATTCTAAATCATCTTGCTCAATAGCCAAAGCATTTTTTGCCGATTGAATAATTTTTTCTATTTCCTGTTTGGACATATTAGGCTCCTCGATTCTTTACAACTTCGGCAAATTCTTTCCGAAGAATATCTACTGAACAAGAAGTAATACGTGAGATCTCTTGCATCAATTTATTATCTTCCAAATCAGCTGCAGTAAGGCGCAACATATATTTCCTGGCTACTCGATAGGCAATGGAATTTAAATCTACCATTCTTACTCGCGCCCTACCAGTTTCCGCATTAATCATTTCTTCAAAAGGAATAGGCAACAATTGATCTGCCTGAAGAGAGATCATTGCTCCTGTTCCACCATTAGTTAGAAAATCGATCACTCCATAACCAAGCTGTTGGACATATTCCCGGTCAAAAGCATTAGGTTGCCGACAACGAAGCTCATAACCGACGTTCTTATCTAGAACCAACATGTCTTTAATTCCAAAAAATTCTAGTCTTTTCCTGACGGCATTTTTTATGATTGCTCCGAAATCAACATCACCAAACCTAATTCGACCATAAGGATCCCGCTCGGCATTTTGTAATTCTGGTGCCGTTTCCACATCAATCACTTCAGCTAAACCTTCAGCCAAAACTACCACTCCATAGGGTTGTTTATTGGCTATTCTTTTTAAAATCGAAGCAACAATAATATCAGCAATGAGTTTTAAGGGGATTTTTTTTGCTTCTCCGAATTCTTCAGGAATCAGAGTTAAGGTCGCTCCAGTAGAAATGCCGATACCAAGAGCAAGATGTCCTGCTTTTCTTCCCATGGCGATCACAAAATACCAACGGGACATTGTTTTAGAATCAACCATTAAGGTTTCTACAATCGCCGCTCCTGCTTCTCTGGCGCTTTGAAAACCAAAGGTGCTGATTTTATTGGGAAGCGGTAAATCATTATCGATCGTTTTAGGAACATGCCCCACTCCAATTTGTCCCTTAAGCACTTTGGCCAAGGCATTGGAGCTGCTTGCTGTTCCGTCTCCACCAATAGTAACTAAATAACCAATATTTAATTGCTGAAGAACATTCACTACGTTTTGTAACATTTCCGGAGTTTGCATCGGATTTGCTCGAGATGCTCCCAGAATAGAACCACCTTCATTATGAATCCGAGAAACATCTGCAATAGTAAGTTCTTTTACCCCAGTGAGATCACCATTTAAAATATTTTCAAATCCATTGATGATTCCTAAGACGCGGTAGCCACGATTAATCGCTTCAATTGTTGCCGAGGCAATTACTCCATTAATTCCTGGAGCTGGGCCCCCACCGACAATTATGGCAACATGTTTTTTCATTTATAATTTAGTTTAAATAAAGAATTAGGTAATACGGGCACCCATAAAGGGTGCCCCTACAGAATAGATCGCCATGTAGGGGCACCGGATCAACACTATACCGTAACGTTGAAACCAGCATCCACATACAACACTTCTCCAGTAACACCTGAAGAATATTTACTTAAAAGATATACTGTATTTAATCCCACTTCTTCTATCGTAACTACTCTTTTCATCGGGGCGCGTTCTTCAAAAGCACTCATTAGCCCACGAAAATTGGCAATACCAGAAGCAGCCAAGGTTTTAATCGGACCGGCTGAAATTGCGTTAACTCGAATATTTTGTGATCCTAATTCAGAAGCAAGTTCCCGAACAGAGGCTTCTAAGGCAGCTTTTGCTACTCCCATTACGCGATAATTTGGAACAACTCTTTCTGCTCCCAGATAAGTAAGAGTAACAATCGAACCACCGTTTTTCATTAAGGGAATTGCTCGATTTGTTACAGCAACAAGAGAGTAAGCGCTCACATCCATTGCCAATTTAAAACCATCCCGAGAGGTTTGAGAGAATGGACTTTTTAAATCATTGGCATTGGCAAAAGCTACGGAGTGAATAACAAAATCAATATCCCCCCATTTTTCAGCAATCTCTTTAAAAGTTCGCTCAATATCGGCATCACTTTGCACATCACATTGAGTAATATGTTCGGCATTTAAAGATTCCCCTAAAGGAATAACTCTTTTTGCTAAAGATTCATTAAGGTAGGTGAAAGCTAGTCTGGCGCCTTCTTTGTGCAGAGCTTCGGAAATACCCCAGGCAATACTCCACTGATTTGCAAGCCCGAAGATAATTCCTTTTTTGCCTTCAAGAAGTCCCATAACTGTAATTTAAATTCTAATTCTAAGCTGAAGCTTCAACTGTCTCTGTAGTTTTTTTCACTACTCGGCGTTCCCGTTTTTTAGGAGCTTTTGTTGCTACTTTTCCTTCAACAAAAGTAATGATGGCCATTTGGGTATTGTCTCCCAGACGCTTTCTTGTACGAACAACTCTGGTATAACCACCGTTTCTTTCGGTATAACGTGGAGCTATCTCTGTGAAAAGTTTATGTACTGGCGTTAATTTTAGAGCGTTGCCTTGTTCTTCTCTATTCATCGCAAAAAGCATTTGCATCGCTTGGCGCCTGGAATGAAGAGTATTTGTTTTTCCAAGAGTTATTAACTTATCAGCAACTGGCTTTAAAGCTTTTGCTTTAGGAAGTGTGGTTTCAATTTTTTCATGTAAAACCAAAGCGGTCAGCAGGTTTTTAAGCAAGGCTTTCCGATGCGATGCTGTTCGATTTAACTTCTTAAACGACTTACGATGTTTCATAAAAAGAGCCTATGAGTTATTGTTATTACCTTGCTGGGCTTCATACATTTTGTCCAGTTCTGCTCTACTTGGAAATCCTTCCAATTTCAAACCAAGACCTAAGCCCATTTCTCCCAAAATTTCTTTGATTTCATTTAATGATTTGCGGCCAAAGTTTTTTGTGCGCAGCATTTCATTTTCTGATTTCTGGGCGAGCTCACCAATATATTTCATGTCAGCATTTTCCAAGCAATTTGAAGAACGAACACTAAGTTCTATTTCATCAATTCTACGCAATAAATTTTCGTTGAATTTTGGTTTGCTGGAATCTTCTTTAGGTTTTTCTTCTTCAACATGAACTGTTGGAATGTCTTCAACTCCAGTAAAAATCGAAAGTTGATCTCTGAGAATATGCGCAGCTCCTCGAATTGCTTCTTCGGGAGAAATACTTCCATCTGTCCACACTTCTAAAGTTAACTTATCATAGTCTGTTTGTTGACCAACTCGAGAATTAGTCACAATGTGATTTACTTTTCTAACCGGTGAAAAAATAGCATCCAAAACAATTGTTCCCACAGGAGCGTTTTCTTCTTTCAGATCATCAGCTACTTTATAGCCACGGCCTACTTTAGCACTTAATTCCATGCTCACTACACCTTCTGTATTTAAAGAGCAGATGTGATGATCGGGATTTACAATTTTTATGCCGACATCTGTAGAAGCAATCATTCCCGCTGTTACTTCTGCCGGACCTTTAACATCAAGTCTTAAAGTGGCGCTGTCTTTTTCACCCAAATCTAGAACTACTTCTTTCAAATTTAAAACGATTTCTGTTACGTCTTCAATACAACCAGGAATGGTAGAAAATTCATGCTTTACATTTTCCATCTTCACGCCAGTAATTGCGGCTCCAGGAAGAGAAGATAGAAGAATTCTTCTTAAACTATTTCCTACCGTAGTACCATATCCGCGTTCTAGTGGTCCAACAACAAACTTTCCATATCTCGTTGTAACGTCTTCTGTTTCTACTCTTTTTGGCTTAATTAAGTCTTTTACGATATTACGAAGCATATTCCTCAAACATTTCTAAAAAGTTTAATAAAAAAACTACTTTGAATACAATTCCACAATCAATTGTTC
>CAYOOT010000067.1:13541-15349 GCA_964405665.1 uncultured Bdellovibrionales bacterium
ACGATTCCTTCACCGCTTTTAATAATTGAGACGTCAATTGTTCTTTAATTGTTACTGGAAGTTCTGAGCGAGTGGGTAGAGCTTTAATTCTTGCTTGATAATTTTCCTTATCAAATTCTATCCAAGCAGGAACTTTTCTCACTTCAGCAGCAGCGATAGTCTCGTTGATTCGATTAAATTTACGACCTTTCTCCACTACGCTTAAAGTATCACCGGCTTTTACAATATAAGATGGGACGTTAACAATTTGACCGTTCACTAAAAAATGACCATGAGTTACAAACTGTCTGGCTTCTTTTCTAGAACCGGCAAAACCACTACGATAAACCATATTATCAAGCCTTGCTTCTAATTCTTGTAAGAGGTTTTCCCCAGTTACTCCTTTTTGTCTTTCTGCTTTAAAGAAAAATTTTCTAAATTGTTTTTCTAATAATCCATAAATTCTTTTAACTTTTTGTTTTTCACGAAGCTGCACTTTATATTCAGAAAAAGCACCTCTTGTTTTTGCATGCTGACCTGGTGCGCTTTCACGACGATCAATTGCACACTTACTAGAAAAACAACGATCTCCCTTGAGGAAAAGTTTTTCCCCTTCACGTCGACATAGTCTACAAACTGGTCCAGTATAACGAGCCATTAAATTAACTTCCTCCTAAAATTAAACACGTCTTCTTTTCTTGGGCCTACATCCGTTATGAGGTATAGGCGTAATATCTTTAATAGAACTAATTGCTAATCCAGAGCTTTGCAGTGCTCGCAGTGCTGATTCCCTTCCAGAACCTGGGCCTCTTAAAAATACTTGCACATTTCTTACTCCAGATTCTTTAGCGGCATTAGCTGCAACTTGAGCAGCAACTTGGGAAGCAAAAGGAGTAGATTTTCTAGATCCTTTAAAACCATTACATCCGGAACTGGACCAACTTAGCACTCCGCCTGTAAGATCGGTAATTGTAACTATAGTGTTATTAAATGTGGCATAAATATGAGCTATCCCTACGGGAACATTTCTTGATTTAGCTTTTTTTTTCTTAACTAACTTACCTTTTTCTGCTGTTGCTGCTTGTGGTTTTGTGCTCACGAAAATTTCTCCTTTAAAAATTATTTAGTTACTTTCTTTTTCATTGCAACAGAACTACCACGCGGACCTTTTCTGGTACGAGAATTGGTATTTGTTCTTTGTCCCCTTACAGGAAGACCTTTGCGATGACGCACACCTCTGTATGTTCCCAAATCCATCAAACGCTTAATGTTTGCTGAAACTTCACGTCGGATATCTCCTTCTACTTTATAAGTAGAATCAATGACTTTACGGATTTTACCAACTTGTTCTTCTGTCAAAGCATCGGTTCTGGTATCAATACTTACATCAGCAGCTTTAAGAATTGCGCGAGAAGTATGTTTTCCAATTCCAGTAATATAAGTTAAAGCTATTTCAACTCTTTTATTTCTTGGTAAGTCTATACCGGCGATACGGGCCATGCTACTTCATCCTAAATTGAAAAATTATTAACCTTGTCTTTGCTTATGTTTAGTAGAACGAGGACAGACCACATAGACTACACCTCTTCGCCTAACTACTTTGCAATATTCACAAATCTTTTTTACAGAAGCTCTTACTTTCATATTAAAGCACCAAAATAATAAGAAATTATCTAACTCGGATTTACAGGGGGCAAAGACTATTAGGATTAGCTAAATTAGTCAACTCGATTGGACAAGTTTTTAGTAAATTTAAAGGAGTTAAAGTAAATTTGCTTTGGAAGGGAGAGCCTTAAGGCAAACTATATGCCCCTCTTGCTCTCCGCCTC
>CAYOOT010000068.1:0-15181 GCA_964405665.1 uncultured Bdellovibrionales bacterium
TTATGAAAAGAGCTTTAAAAAAAGGAAACTACTTACTAAGCGTAACATTTCCCATCCCGATTTTCTGTTCCGCCTTTCTTCCATAATCATCTGCCAAACGCACGATCACCGGTTCATCCTGTATTTCATCACTCTCAATCGGATAATATTCCCCGATATAATGCCCTGTTTCTTTCTCCCACATCGGAATATTAAGCACCTTATCTCCTAAAGAGAAAGTCGCTGTTTTTTTGGAAGTGCCGTAAACCAAAACTGTTAAATGATCTTTTAAACTTATTTTCCCAGTTCGGGCATCATGAGAAGAAGCAAAGATTGAGGGAGTAATACTTTCCAACATCGGGGACCTTCTTTTCACGTACAATGGTTCCATCATGTTATTAACCACTTTTTTTGCCAAATCAGCAATAATCTGATTATCCAAACCTTTTACCGGTTCAAGAATCAAAGAGCTCCACCCGGTAGGACCCTTAGTTAGACCGCGGCTGTCACTATCTTCAGCTTCGGTACTAAAAAGGACATTTCCACTTTTAGCTGAGACAAGTTTAAGCTTAATACCCACAGAATTAACACTTTGAATTCCATAATAACTTCTGTCCCATTCCGTAATGTATCCATACATCAACGCATCACAATTGAGGAATTTTCCTAAATCGGCAGGAGGAATATTTAATATTCTTTTAATATCAAGAATATTTTTATTGGAAAAACCATTATGATGGAAGGCACTTTCAATAACCAAGGGGGGAATAGGATCCAAGCCGGACTTTTCTAAGGAAGTATAAACCAAATCTCTAACAAAATTTACCGGGGCTTCTTCCAATTTTGTGGAGACCAGTGAAATGTTATCAATTAATAAACCAGGTTTAAAATCCACTATTTCTCCTTTGCTATCAAGATAGGCAAAAGGCAGTACCGCTATTCGCAAAGGTTCGGAAGGATCAAAATCAATTTTATTTTGATATTTTGCGGAGCAAGAACAAAACAGGATCGATAAAATAAAAATTAAAGGAGAAAATCTTTTTCTTAACATAAAATTTATTTAAGATTTAAAGTAAAGGGCAAAGAATAATTTTCTCCTCTACCGATAGTTACTATTTGAAAATATTTTTTAAGTCCCGGTTGTTTGGGCAAAATAAATTTATCCAGCTTATTTATTTCAATAAATTTTGTGTAAGGACCAATTTCAGAATCCGAATGATAAATTACCAATTTTTTAATGGCACAGGTCTTATTGGAATCTTGGCAAAACAATAAAACGCCTGGTTTATTTTCTTTGGCTTTACATTCGATACTTAGAGACAATTCATTTTTGTTAGGAATTTTCGTCAAGGTTGTTTTATCATCAAACTGACAAAGCGGTTCATCAATAAAAGTTAAATCCTTTCTAACCACATCTCCATACGGGGTTCTAGCTTCCAGAAATATTTTATTGTCACTTAATGCAGAATCATTAAGCCAAAGAACTCGACAAAACAAACCTGAAGAATTATTTTTTAAACTTACCCTTTCTCTTTTATAAACCAAATTAACTAAAGACCCATTAGAGGAGCGGGCGCAAATCTTATATAACTGCGGCTTGATTTCATCCATTGAAACCAATTCCAACTTTGATGGAGCAAGATCATCACTTCCTGCAGCCTGATTATCATAAGCAGGAACCCCCCGAAGAAGCTCACGACTGAATTTTTCGGCCAAAAGATTAAAGGCATCGTCACCGGAATTGTTGAATTGTTCTTTCAATCCTTGCAATATTTGTCCTGATTGAAAAAGCAAGCCTCCTTTTTCCTTTTCTGAACGGGCCACTTTTAAAAGTTCTTTCCCGTTTCTATCAAGAAATTTGATATTTCCACTAATATTATTATAAAAACCCAGTCCAAAATTATTTCTGGAAAAGGATTCTATTTCTGCTTGAACATAAGCAGAAATCCCATAATTGGAAAAAAGTTTTGCGACTTCCGGACAATCATAAGTAGAGCATATTTTTCTAACTACTGCATCTTCCACCAAAGTATAGCCTCTGAGCTTCAATTCAGAACGGATTTGTTGTTCTACTAAAGTGACTCTGGCATCTCTTAAGTCCAAGGTACTTTTTATCGGCAACAAAGCGATTAGTCTTGGTTTTGTTTCTTTAAATTCTGAAGAAACATTTATTTTGCTATTGCTACAAGAAACTAGAAACAATAAGAAGAAAATTTGGGAAACAAAAAGTTTTTTCATATTACCCTTATTCTACAACAATTTCCGCATTGATTCCTGCAGGCTTTGATTTTAGGCCAAATATTTTAAAAGGATACCTTCCAGTATCATGAAAACACACACTGGCAAAGTTCTTCGGCTCAATAGGTCTTGTTGAGGTAACTGTGCCATTTTTATTGATTTGCAGATTAGAACTGGCGCAATGGCTGGTATGACTTCCATAATCTATTTCCAAAGTAGCTAAAGAATCTGTAGAACTATTTAGAAAAAAAACTATGCTATCTTCTTTTTTCATATGCAAAGTAGAGGGCTCTATCCCTTGATCTAAAAGCTTAATTATTTGGTTCTTCGAGTCTGGAATCTTTGTAACTAAGCCCTGGGCTTCTTCAGCCAGCGTGGATTTAGTCAAAAAAAGCATTATCAAAAACGAAATCGCAGAACTCTTCAGTATATTTGGAAAAAATTTATTTTTAGTAATTTTCATATTTTCCTTTATTTAAGATTACTTGTTGTATCTTCAGTTTCAGCGTCATCAGCATTGTCCTCATCCGCATCATCTATCTCATTATCATCGGCCTCATTAGGATCTTCGCTATCATCATCAGTTTCTTCTTCAACTTCTTCTGAGGGATTAAGCGGGGTTTCTTGTTCAAAACCAGGTGCCATTGGAGGAATCGGCGTAATCGGAAGAGGACGATAGGCTTGGTTGCCATCAACATTTTGAGGTTGAGTTGGAACTACCGGAGGAGGAGTTTCTACTGGAATATTCGCTTCTCCTCCCTGAAAATCCTTTAATTTCGTAGTAATATTTTTTAAATATTCCTGATGTTTTCGGATTTGTTCTTCGGGAATTGTGCCGGCACTAATTGAATCCAAAGTTTTACCTAAATTCCCGGGATTTTGTTGTAAGGGATAAACTACTGCCGGAAGAGCCTGGTTATTTTTGTTTTCTTCCTCTTTGCCTACAGTTTGCTCTTGCTTCACTTCCTTAGTAACGGCGGCCGGGTCAAACTTAAATTCTTCTTTCTTAGAAAAGATTTTTTTTAAGGAAGTAGAAATATCATCTTTTTTATAACCAACTATAAAAGAAGAGATTAAAATTAAAACAATAATTATATTGTATTTATTAAACATTATTTCACATTAAAGAATAGGAATGGGTTTCCCTTGCTCGTTAATTGCAACCATTACTATTTCTGCTTCAGTAACTTTTATTGATTCTCTTTTCCCGATACCCCTTTCTGCAGCCACTAAAACTTTTATTGTGATAGAAGTTCTTCCAAGTTTTGTCGTTTCTGTATAATAGCTAACCGTATCTCCCACATATACCGGAGAAATAAATTCTACTTCTTTGATCAGCTTAGTAACATAACGATGTGGTGCCACTTCCTTGGCATGTTCAGCAGCCGCTAAATCAAGATGACTTAAAATAACTCCTCCGAATATACTGCCCACAGCATTTGTATCTTTGGGCATCATCACCATTCTAATTTGGGGGGCTTTATCAGAAATTTCCATAATTTCAGACTATACCAATATTTATCTTCTCTATCCAGCCCTTTCTCTTATTCGGTAAAAGTATTTCCACCCAATTTTCTCTTTGTTCCAGCACTCTCAATTCTGTGCCTTGGTGAAGAATCGCCACAACTTGATAGTTCTTGGAATCTCCGGCATAGACATTTGCTTCAGGAGAAAAAATTACCGCCGAATCAGGATTTAAATAAGTGCTAAATTTAAGTTCTGAATTTTTGTCCGGTCGTGCAAATAGAATCAAAAGCAAAAGATAGAAAGAAATTAAATAAAGAGAATAAACTGCCACCCTTAAGTTCTTTTTCTCAAAGAATATTATTAACAATTGAAATAAACATGCTAAAAATACTGCTGCCAATAAATAAAATTTAAAATATTCAGGATTGATTCTTTTTATTAAAATTAAGGAATCAAGTATTTTTAAAACTATATTTTCCTCAGAATCATCTGCTATTACTTCTTTAACGTCTTTTCTTGCGTATTCAAGATTAGCCCAAATATCAGGATCATTGGGCAGCAAATTTAAAGCTTTTCGATAATAATAAATTGCCTTGGCCAAATCAGAATTACGATAATAGGAATTGCCTAAGTTATAATAGAGATCGGCATTTTCCAAACCTTCTTCCAGAGCTTGAGAATAGAATTTTATTGCATCTTGATAATTTGCACTTTGATAGGACATATTTGCTTTGTCAACTAACGTTGCCGGATCAATTGCCCGAGCTGACTGCGCAAAAAAAAGAACGAGCATTACTATTTGAGCATAAATCGTATTTTTTGCGACTGATCTAGACATTTTTCTCAATTTCCATAATTAAATTTTTTGTTTGCTCTACCAATCCACGCATCTGCGAATCTTCAATCCTTAATCCGGCATACAAATACTTCTGCAATTTCCCCAGTAATTCTTCGGCCTTTGGAGCGAGTGCCTGGTTCTTTAATTTTTCCACTAAAAGAATTCTTACTTCCGATGCTGTCATGCTTTCAGCCGCAACGGCGAATTTTTCTCCCAGATATATCTTAAAAATTGAAGTCAACAATTCAGGATTAATATTTTTCTCACTGAGTGAAGAAACTGCTTTGGATAACGCTTTCTTGGAAAGGATTTTGTTAGGATTATTTAAATTTTTTATTTTTTTATTATGCAAATAAGAAATGAAAAAAGTGAATAGAGGAATCAAGCAAAGTAAAAAGAAGAATAGGTTACTAAACTTATATCTAGGCAAATATAAACCGTCAGAAACGTGCTGTGGTCTCAAGTCTTCCGATAAAATTTGAATTGCTTGGCGATTGTCTGCTTGATTGGTTTTGGTTTTTTCTTCCTTAGGCTCTCCATAAACAATCAAATTATTATTAGTGGAATCAGGGAGCACCTCAATTTCTTTGGTAAGGGTTGTTTCTGCTCTATATTGTTTGCTCTGAGGATCGAAAGTTATTACTTCATATTGTGGCAATTGAAATTTGCCAGCTTTCTGACAAACCAGCGCTAATTTCCAGGTTTTTTTGAAAAATAATTTATTATCACGGGGTATTACTTCTATTTTAGGCTGATCAATATAAATTTTAAAATTATCCAAATCTTTTCCTTGAGGCAAAGATAAGTCATAAGGTCTTAAATTGGCATCGCCACTGATTTCAATCGTTAAGGTGAGACTTTCTCCTTGTTTAACAGTCTGCGATTCTACACTGGAATTTACTTGCACTTTCCCCACAGGGATATAAGAAAGATTATTTTTCGGAGGGTTAGGTAGGGGTTTTACTTTTATTTTCAAACCGGGAGCTAAAAGTTCCAAGGGCACCAACTTCCTTGACGCAAAAACATCCATATCATCGAAGAAACGATCAAATAAATTCCAACTCCTTTGTGGACCAGCAGTCTCAATAATTTCTACATTGGCTTTAAACTTTCTCGGCGGAATCTCTTGCTCACCTTCTTTATTGGGGAAAATTCCATCCAAGAGAGAAAAAACTAAAATATTTCCCACGTTTCTCTTTTGCTCCGCTTTCTTTCCAAAAGATTCTCTCCAAAAGCCATTCAGCGAAAGATCATCCAAGGAAGCATTGGCAATGGATTTATTAGAGGCGATTTCTGCACGGTAGACTACTTGCTCTCCCACATAAGGCTCATCGTTGTCGACAATTTGGGTAAAATCCACCCCCATTTTATTAGCACTTTTATTGTCCGAACTTTTGGACTTTGAGCTATTGTCTTCAATAATATTAATCTCCGGCCCAACAAATTCCTTTACTTCTCCATTAACGTTTATCTTGCCCGAAGGTAGGTGATATTTACCAACTTTTAGATTCCCAGAAACACCAACCAGATAACTAAAAGTCACTTCTTCTGTTTTTTCAAAATTTATTATCTCTGTGCTGGAACTGCTCCCTGAAAAATTAAGTTCGAATTCTGAAGAATTATTAAATTCCGGGCGGCTGATTTTGGAAAAATCTCCTGAAATAATTACTTTCAAAAGATAACTATCGTTTCTAGTTCCCATAGCTGGATCTACGCTGGTCTCTACTACCACTTCAGCAAAAGCCATTCTGCAAATTGAAAAAAATATAAAAAACAATAATAACTTAAAACGCATTTTACCAATCCTTTTCGGGAATTTTTTCTTTATTCTTCTTTAAAGCTTCCACAGCTTTTTGATAACGGTATTTTAATCTATTTTTTGATTTTTCATCAATACTTTCTAAAAGTTGATCAAATTGCTTCTGAGAAACTTCTCCTTCCTTAGTTTTTTCCTCTGAACTGTCTTTTTCCGAAGCAGCTTGTTCTTTCTTTTCTTCCTTAGCGTCTTGATCTTCTTCTGATTTTGAATTTTGTTGTTGTTCTTCTTCCTTTCTTTCTTGCTCTTTATTTTCTTGTTGTTTATTTTTATTTTCCTCCGAACCGGCTTTTTGCTCAGATTGATTAGAAGGATCAGCTGTTGGGCTAGGAGAGGGGCTAGCTTGTTCTTCCTTACTTTGATTATCCTGCTGTTGATTGTCTTTATTGTTTTCTTGATCTTCTTTTTTTTCATTATTTTCTTTTTCTTCTTCTTGTTTTTTTTCTTTTTCTTTCTTTTGTTCCTGTAGTTTTTTCTTGGCATATTCTAAATTATCTTTTGCTTCTTGATCCTGAGGATTTAATTTCAAACTTTCTTCGTAGGTTTTAATCGCTTCTTCAAACTTATTTTGCATCACAAAACTGTTTCCGGCATTATATAGCACCGCTGCTTTTTCTTGTTCTGTCTTAGCTTTACTTACCGCCTCAAGAAATAAAGCTTGGGCTTGAGGAAAATCTCCCAAGCGATAATTAGAAGATGCTTCACCCAAAAGAAGTCTGATATCTTCCGAGGATTTTTTTCTGGCTTCAGCAAATTTTTCTTTGGCCTGAGGGTAATCTGCTTGATCAAAAGCTTCTTTGGCAATTCCCCCCAACTTTTCCACAGTCTGTGACTGTGGAAAAGTTTGAGCAAAGACAATTTGCTGAGTAGAAATACTAGATAATAGAAACATTCCTAGAAGAAATTTTGGTTTAAAATTAAAAAATATTTTTGGTCCCCAATGCCAGAATAAAATAAGTAAAAGAGCAAAAGAAAGTGGCCATTGATAATATTCATTCCACTTTTTAACTTGTTCTTCTTTTAAATCACTATCAGTAAGCATCTTTTTTATTCCTTGAGAATAAAGTGCCTCGGTATCTTTGTCCGAACTAATCGATTGGACATAAATGCCTCCTGTATCAAGAGCAAGTTTTCTTAAAACATCTTCTTTGAGCTTGCTAATTACCACTTTACCTTCTTTATCCATGCGGTAACCACGAGGGGTAGAAATCGGAGAGCCTTCTTTTGTTCCCACCCCAAGAATATAAACATGCACATTAGACGCCGCTGCTATTTTAGAAATTTTTTTAAAATCTCCTTCCAGCTCTTCTCCATCTGTAATTAAAATAATTGCCCGATCTTTTTCCAAATCAGATTTATTGGAAGATATTCCTAAAATTTCCAAACTTTTGCTTAAGGCGCTTTCAATATTTGTCCCCTTAATAGGAACACTGTCTGTATTTACAGAATTAAGAAATATTTTATATGATTCATAATCTAAAGTCAGAGGAGATTCCACGTAGGCAGTACCAGCAAATGAAATCAAAGCTATCCGATCTCCTTTGAGGTTATCTATTAAATCAATTATCTTCCTCTTTGCTCTTTCTAAGCGGGAAGGGGACACATCTTGAGCAAGCATGCTTTCTGAAACATCCAAAGCAACAACAATATCTAAACCTTTTCGTTGCGCACTTTTCCAGCTAAATCCCCATTGTGGTTGAAGTAAGGAAAAAATCAATAAAAATAAAATCACTAAAGCAATTATCAAATCTTTTCTTTTTTCAGTAAATATCTGGGGAGTAATTATATCCTGATGCAATTCGGCATCAGCAAAAATATGTTTCTTTAATTCCTTTGAAGAAAAGGCATAACGATAAAATAAATAATAAATCGGCAAGAGTAAAAATAAATATAAAAAATTTAAATTTCCGATATTCATGGGATTGTTTGATAACGAAGCTTTTCTAATGTTTCACTAATAATAAAAAAAACTAAGCCGATTATTAAAAAGATAAAAAAGTTTTCTTGATATTCTTGAAAATTCTTCACAACAGCGGTTCTTTCTTCTAGTTTTGATATTTCCTGATAAATTTCCTTTAATTGTTCCGTATTTTGGGCATTAAAAAATCTTCCGGAACTGACTTCAGCAATTTTTCTAAGCGATTTCTCATCGAGTTCAACATTTTGATATTGGATCTGAGTTCCTCCAAAAACCCCAGGTACAGCAAAAGGAGCTGGCTTGTCACTGCCAATTCCTACTGTATAAATTTTAATATTCTCCCGTTTGGCAATTTCTGCTGCTTCAATCGGTTCAATACTACCGGAGGTCTTAACCCCATCTGTGACTAAAATAATCACTTTAGAATTTTCTTTAATGCTTCTTAATTTCTTTACGGAAAGAGCAATCCCATCCCCCAAAGAAGTGCCATCTCCTAGCATGCCCACTTCCAATGAATTAACAAAATCTTTCACGATCGAATGATCTAAAGTTAAAGGACATTGGGTATAGACATCCTCTCCGAAAATAACTATTCCAATTCGATCTCCGGTTCTTTCTTCAATAAAATTATTGACAACGTCTTTTAAGGCTTTTAAGCGATCCACTTTTTTGCCATTTAATTCAAAATCCAAAGCTTGCATACTGCCAGAAACATCCAGAGCAAGAATAATATCTCGACCGCTGACTTCATTCTCAATTAATGTTTTGGCAGTTTGCGGTCGAGCCAGAGCAAGAACTAAAAATAAAAATACAATAAATCTTAGCAGATTTATTGTAATAAAGCGTTCTTTAATGATTGCAGATTCTGGGAGTTTTTTAAAATCAAGAACTGCGGCAAAAGAAAAGGAGCGATGCTCTTTGCCTTTTAAAAATTTAGGAAATAAATGAGAACAAAGAGGAAGTCCTTCTTTGGAAACCAAGATTAAAGGGACAAAGACCAGTAATAATAAAAATAATGGATCTCTAAATTCCATTGTCTTTTTCCACATTTTGCTGGAGTGTTGCAAATTGAGATTCTATTGCCAATATTATTTCCTTTACACTTTCCAGGGACGAAATCAGTTCCGGAGAATTATAGGTATAAATATCTGCTGTGTTATTTCCAAAGGAAATTAATTCTAAAAATCTCAAATTCTTTTTCAACTGATCGGTAATTTCCTCAATAATCTCGAAAGATGAATGCGGCAGCATCCTTCTTATCTTTTGCGGCAGCAAAAGATTGAGTTCATAAACTGTTTGCTCGCAAGCATTAAAATTAAAAACTTTTTCTAAATAAGTTCTTTGAACCAAAGAGATGCTGGAAGAAAGTTCTCTCAAAGGTAGTCCTTTTTTGAGACGCTGTTCATTTAAGCGCTTTAATTGTTCTAGGGCAAAATCTTTTGGGCTAAGTCCGGGGAGCAATTGCAATTTATGAACTGAGCTTTTTTTTCTTTGGCGATAAAGCAAATAGAGCAGCAACAAAATGAGCAATCCGAAAATCCAAGCTAAGGGCAGGGGATGAAACTCCGGTAATGGTTTAATATCATGAAAAACCTCCTTGGCCGGAGCTATTGTTTGATTGTTAACTGGCATGTAGTGATCGCTTATCCAAATACTTTTTTAAGTCATAAACAAAAGGTCTTTCCGTAGAAAGTTCCAGCAAATCCATGCCTAAACGACGAAAAGTATTTCTTCTTTCTTCTTCCACTTGCTTGCTCTTTTTTTGATAAGTTTCTCGAAGTAAGGGATCGGAAGTATTAATTAAAAATCTTTCTCCGGTTTCCGGATCTTTTAGACGAACGATTCCCGCATCGGGCAAGCTCTGATCTGCAGGGTCTTTAACCACGATCGCTGTCAGATCGTGTTTTTTAGCCAAAACATTGAGAGAGCTTTCATAATTTGTATCAATAAAATCTGAGATCACAAATACAATCGCTTTTTTCTTTAAAACTCTATTGGCAAAATTAAAAAGTTCCTTAAGATTGGTTTTACGAAGTGGTTGATCCGCTTCGGCAAAAATTTCTCTTAATATTTTCCAAATAATGTTTGGCGCTTTTTTGGGAGGATAAAAAGCGTGAATCTGATCGGAAAAGGTAATTAAGCCTACTTTGTCATTGTTATTTAAGGCGATAAAGGTTAGGGCGGCACTAATTTGGGAAATTAGCCTTTCTTTAAGCATGGTTCTTGTTCCGGTTTGTGTAGAACTGCTGACATCCACAGCGATTAAAACAGTAAGCTCTCTTTCTTCACGGTAAGTTTTAATAAAAGGTTTTTTACTTCTAGCCGTAACTTTCCAATCAATAGTCCTAATATCATCGCCAATGCTATATTCTCGCAGTTCCTCAAACTCCATTCCGCTACCACGGAAAGAACTACGATATCTTCCGGCAATGCCATAGGAGATTAATTGCTTGGTATGAAATTGTAGTTTTTTGATCTCGGCAACAACTTCATTGCTGAGATATTTTTCCTTTTTCATAAATTGACTTTTAAGGAACCTCTACAGCATCAAGAATCATTTTTATTAAATCATCCGTATTTAAATTTTGCGCTTCTGCTTCATAAGTAAGCATTACTCGATGCCTTAAAACATCCGGAGCAATATCTTTAATAGTTTGCGGACCAACAAAATATTCTCCGGAAATTAAAGCCTCAGCCCGCGCCAGAGCAAGAAAAGAAATAGTTGCTCGAGGAGAAGCTCCTAATTCAATTAAATTATCCATCTTTAATTTATAATCTTGGGGTCTTCTAGTTGCATTTACCAAATTGATAATATATTTTTTTACTTTTTCATCAACGTAAATACGTTGGCAAAGATTTTTCAAATTCACTATATCTTTCAAATCTGCAACTTGAGAACAATTTCCTAGTTCTCGAAAATCTGCCCGGCTTACCAATTCCAGCATTTGTTTTTCTTCTTCCATACTGGGATAACCGACTTTAACTTTTACCATGAAACGATCAATTTGCGCCTCAGGCAAATGATATGTTCCTTCTTGTTCAATGGGATTTTGTGTGGCCATTACAAAAAATGGTTCGGGAAGTTTTAAGGTTTGATTGCCGATCGTCACTTGTTTTTCTTGCATTGCTTCCAGTAGGGCGGATTGCACTTTCGCCGGAGCACGATTAATTTCATCGGCCAGAACCAAATTTGCAAAAACCGGACCACGACGAATTTCAAATTGGGAGTCTTGCGCTCGATAAACTTCCGTCCCAATTAAATCTGCAGGAAGTAAATCCGGTGTAAATTGAATTCTTTTAAAACTTGCTCCGACACATTGCGCTAAGGCCTTAATGGAAAGCGTCTTTGCCAAGCCGGGAACACCTTCTAATAAGATATGTCCGTCAGTAAGCAAAGCAGAGAGTAGTCTTCTGCGTAATTTTTCTTGTCCAATCACGACCTTTCCCATTTCTTTAAGAATTTTATCGATTAGTTGCAAAGCTGATTGGACTGCACTTTCTATTGGGACATTTGTGGAACTCAAATCTGTCATAGTTATTTCCTATAATTTTCTGTGTATTGACTCGGCGACTATACTCCAGACTGATAAAAATGCGATATCCCTTGAAAATTCAGGACAAGCAAAAATTCGGACGAAGTAAGTGCTGAGCCTTTTTTAGTGACGAGCAAAGCCCATCTCGTATTTAAGCCTTATTGCTGAACTTGAAAATACTTTTTAATTGTATATAGTATAATAAATTTTATTCCACATTTTAATATCAAATATGTTACTGGAATGCGTCCCCAATATTAGCGAAGGAAGAGATACCGCCAAGGTCTTGGAAATTGTGGGAGCAGTCAAGGCAGTACCTGGTGTTAAAGTTTTGCACATCGATGTGGGTAAAGATGCCAATCGCTCAGTTATTACATTTATTGGAGAACCAAATGCTGTTTTAGAAGGAGCATTTGCTTTAACAAAAAAAGCCTCTGAGCTAATCGACATGAGCACTCATCAAGGTGCTCACCCTAGAATTGGAGCAGTTGATGTTTGTCCCTTTGTTCCATTGGAAGGAGCACGGATTGAGGATTGTATTAGTCTGGCTAATCAATTAGGCAAAAGAGTTGGAGAAGAACTAAACTTACCTGTTTATCTTTATGCCTATGCAGCAACAAACACTCAAAGAAAAAATTTATCCAATATCCGCAAAGGCGAGTACGAAGGTCTAGAAGAAAAATTAAAAACTCCCAGCTGGAAACCAGACTATGGCCCTAAAAAATTTATTCCAAAGTTCGGCGCAATGGCAATCGGAGCAAGAAATTTTTTAATTGCCTTTAATGTAAATTTATCCACGCAAGATCTAACAATTGCCATTGATATAGCTTCTTCTATTAGAGAATCGAGCAAATCTCCTTCTGCTTTAAAATCTTGCAAAGCTATCGGCTGGGTCATGCCTGAATATAATTGTGCCCAAGTTTCCATGAATTTAACTGATTTTAGAAAAACGGGCATATTTGAAGCTTTTGCGCAGTGTCGTGAACAAGCTGAAGAACGAGGAGTAGAAATCACCGGCAGTCAGATTGTCGGGCTACTTCCTGAAGAGGCTTTAATTGAAGCTGGCAAAAAAATTTCCTTGGCCTATGGCGATAATAAAGTTCGCAAAAATGATGAATATCTAGATTTTGCCGTAAGTTTTTTAGGCTTGTCGGAATTTGAAGAGTTTAAAATCAAAGAAAGAATTATTGAATACTTACTTGCCTAATAATTCCCTAGCTTTAAGATATCAAATATTTCAATTAATTTTTTACAACCTACTAGAATAAGGCTTTTATTCTCTGCTATCATAGTTAGCATCTTGAAACATTTTTATGTTGGAATAAAAAATGGAGTTTTCGACAATTATATCTTCAAACCAAAGTCCAGTTGGCGAGAGAACTCCTGAATTTGATTATCAGCAAAACAAAAATCCAGAGAAAAAAATAATTTTATTAATTGAAGACGATGTAATGATCCTGGAACTTTTGCATGAAGTATTAAATCAAGCTGGCTATACTGTTCTCATTTCAAGAAACGCAACAGATGGTTTAGAGCAGTTTATTTCAAATAAGAATAATATTTTTTGCATTGTTTTAGACTATGAAATTCCCGGCATGCATCCCACCAGGCTTTTAGAAAAAATCTCCGAGATTGATTCTGATGTAAGAATCGTTATTTCCAGTGGCTACTCCCAAAACATCGTCACCCAAGAAATTTCCTCAGCCAATATTAGTTGCTATTTTGCCAAACCCTACGATCCGATGAATCTAGTTTCTGAATTAAAAAAATTCTAGGAAAAAAATATGGTCACTTGTTATGTTCGTTACGTTATTGATCCGTTCAAGCTCAAAGAATTTGAGCATTATGGAAGAATTTGGATTCCGCTAGTTGAGAAGTTTGGTGGGCAGCATCATGGCTATTTCTTACCATCTGAAGGCGCAAACAACATTGCATTGGCCTTGTTCACATTTCCTAGTCTTGCTAAGTATGAACAATACCGTCTTCAAACTGCAGATGATCCGGAATGCCAGGCTGCTTTCAAATATGCGGAGGAGACTCGCTGCGTCCTAAGTTATGAGCGCAGCTTCTTCCGACCAGTCTTTAAATGAAGTATTGTTGCTAGCTTTGAAACTGTATAAGAATAGAATTGCTTATGGCTGCTCGCTCACTCCTGAAGAAAAATCTACTAATTTAACTATTTAGAATCTAAAACTTTTTTAATTTGCTTTTTACTTAAGCCCTTTCTTGTAGTTCTTATGCCGCGTATGCTAAAAAGATTGTAAGAGATGGAATAGTATGTAAACACCGACGAGGCACGCGAAGTGTTCCGCGAATACGGTCGTTCAACATAAAGGAGAAACATCATGAAAGGGTTTGTAAAAGACATCGAGAGCATTGCTGTGAAAAATGAGGAGTTCCGCCGGGTGCTGTACACGGCTAAGAATTGTCAACTCGTGGTCATGTCACTAAAGCCCCGGGAAGAGATCGGAGCGGAAGTTCACACGCTGGATCAATTCTTTCGCGTGGAGGAAGGAACAGGGGAAGCGATTCTTGACGGTGTGCGAACGGCGATCCAAGCCGGTTTTGCGGTCGTCGTCCCGGCTGGGGCGAATCACAACATCATCAATACGGGCAGTGTTCCACTCAAACTCTATACAATCTACGCGCCGCCCAATCACCGAGACGGCATTGTCCATCATACCCGCGAGGATGCGGAGGCTGACAACGAACACTTTGACGGCAAGACAACGGAATGACTTTCTGGGACGAGGCGAATGTGAGGCTGAATGGATGTGCCGACTCAGTGAAGCCTAGAGCTGTAGCTTACCAAACCAGCAAGCTTTCTTTTACGGCATATCCCAAAAGGCACTGTTCTCCGAGTCATAATAATACGTCCGCGCACCGTTGGCATGCCGGACCGAGCATTGAAATATCTGATCGTCATCGCGTGGTGTGCAAGCAATAGAAACTCCGGTGGAAAGCCTAAATCCAGGAAGCGTAGGACTGTTGCAGCCGGCATTCATACAATCCCAATATGCATCGCGATCCAGATATGAAGCTTCTTGTGCGACGACAGCGTTATGGAGATCGGCTTTTGCACGGGAGTCGTACGAACGTGTTCTGTAACTCGCATATTGCGGAATAGCGACCGCCGCAAGAATTCCGATTATTGCCATAACGACGAGGAGCTCGATAAGTGTGAAGCCAGCTTGAAAACGATGCATGAACATCTCCTAAAACTCTTTCGTCTACTGCAACAAATATCTTAAGAATATGGGACGATACCTGGAGGCAGAGGTTGTATGTTTTAGTGGTTATTTGTTTAAATAAGACCAAATTTACACTTTACACTGGTGCAGCCCTACTTTAGAATTTACCTAAGAATCTGCCAATTATTGCAAAGAGGAATT
>CAYOOT010000069.1:0-11069 GCA_964405665.1 uncultured Bdellovibrionales bacterium
AATCTTCTATAATGTTTCTATTATAGAATAATTATAGAAGATGAAATCGTTTATTCAATTAAAATGCCCTTTAATGGCTTCTCCTGTAGTAGCGGGCTTCCCTGCGCCAACAGAAAGCCAAATTGAGACAACTTTAGACTTAAATCAATATTTGATTAGCCATCCTGCAGCAACTTTTTTTACCAGAGTAAAAGGTTACTCCATGACTGCTGTGGGAATAACAGAGGGAGATTTATTAATTGTGGACCGTTCTCTTTTGCCCCAGGACAAACAAATTGTGATTGCTATTCTTAATGGAGAATTTACAGTTAAGCGTTTAAGAAAAACAGCAACAAAAACTTTTCTTCAAGCGGAAAATCCCCAGTTTCCCTCCCTGGAAATTAAAGCAGAAGATCAATTCGAAGTCTGGGGAGTGGTAACATATGTAATCCATAAATTATGACTTACATTACCCTCGTTGATTGCAATAATTTTTTTGTCTCTTGCGAAAGAGTGTTTAATCCTAAGCTCCATAATCAGCCGGTTGTAGTGCTCTCTAGTAATGATGGTTGCGTTATCTCTCGTTCCAATGAAGCAAAAAAAATAGGGATTCCCATGGGAGCTCCCGCCTATCAATACGAGAACATTTTTAAAAAACATAATATCACTGTATTCTCCTCAAACTTTTCCTTGTATTCAGAAATCTCGCGTCGAGTGATGCAAATTTTAAAGGAATTAAATAAAAAAATAGAGATTTATTCTGTTGATGAAGCTTTTATTTTTCTGGAGAAATTCCCAGAGACTGTGCTTGAACCTTACTGTAGAGATCTTAAAGAAAAAGTTTATCGTTATACCGGAATTCCCATCTCCATTGGTATTAGTGAAACTAAAACTCTAGCCAAAGCGGCTAATAAACTTGCTAAAAAAGAAAGCGAAAGACAGGGTATTTGTTACCTTTCTTTAAAAGCTGCGGATTCTCAACTTCTCAAATTGGAAGTAGGTGATCTCTGGGGAATTGGACGAAGGCTGGCAAAGAAATTGCGTTATCATGGAATCCTTACTGCCTTTGATTTAAAATATGCAAATGACGAATGGCTAAGAACAAAATTTACTATTCATGGACTAAGAGTGGCTACGGAATTAAGAGGAATCAATTGTTCAAACTTGGAACCAATAGAAACTTCCCAAAAAACGATGGTCCATTCCCGCAGTTTTGGAAATTATGTTTATACGCTTCAGCAACTTTCTGAAGTAGCAAGTGATTATGCCAGTACCCTTGCTCAGAAATTAAGAAAAGAAAATTTAGCTGCCGGGACATTGGTAGTTTGGATTACGACAAATAGATTTAGCAGCACTCCTGGCTACTCTTCTTCCGGCACTTATAATTTTCAAATTCCTTCTTCTTATACTTTTGAATTGATTGTGGCGGCGCAAAATATTTTGCAACAAATTTATCGACCAAAATATGCTTACAATAAACTGGCGGTAATGGCTTGTAACCTTTGTTATCAAAATGAAAAACAATTAAGCTTGCTAGAAGTAGAGAGAAACTTGGAAAAAGAAAATAATTTAATGAAAGCAGTGGATAGTTTAAATTGTCTTTATGGTAAAAAGGGAATTTTTTATGCCTCTTCTGGAATCAATCATAATTGGAAAACTCTGCAATTAAAACGTTCTCCGCGCTTTATGAGTGATTGGAAGGAGCTCTTGGTTGTTAAAGCCTAGAAAACCCACAAATTTATGCGGTAAAGCACCTGTTTTTGCTTGAGTAGCATCAAAAATAATAGACCAAAGAAATGAAGATAGGTATTTAATTGCACTATCAATTTTAGGAAAATTTCAATGTCAAAAATTATACCAGAAGCTGCCAACGAGATAATTTCTCAGGTGATGCTGCCTGATGTTAGTCCGGTAATAGTGGATTTGGAAAAAAGCAGTGGTAACCAAATTTATGATTCCAAAGGAAAAAGATTTTATCTGGATTGTTTCAGTTATGTAGCCAGTAATCCCATCGGCCATAATCATCCCGGAATGTTTGAAGCGGAATTTGAAAAAAAACTTTTACGGGCAGCTCGCAATAAACCATCAAGTTCTGATTTTCATACGATTGAGATGGCCGAGTTTGTGGAAACTTTCCAACGTCTGGCGATGAAAAATGACTTTCAACATCTGTTCTTAATCGAAGGCGGAGCTAATGCTGTAGAAAACGCCTTGAAAACTGCTTTTGATTGGAAAGTAAGATTAAATCAGGCACGGGGAATAAAAGAAGAGAAGGGAACAAAAATTATCCATTTTGAACAAGCTTTTCACGGAAGAGGGGGCTATACTCTTAGTTTAACCAATACTGCCGATCCCAGAAAAACCAAATTTTTTCCGAAGTTTGAATGGCCGAGAATTATTAATCCGAAAATACATTTTCCGCAGGATGAAAAATCTAAAAAAGAAACTTTGGAGCTGGAAGAAAAAGCCTATTCTCAAATTGAAACGGCTTTTGAAGAAAACCCTAATGATATCGCAGCGATTATTATTGAAACCATTCAAGGAGAAGGGGGAGATAATCAGTTTAGAAAAGAATTTCATCAAAATTTAAGAAAAATTGCCGATGAAAAAGCAGTAATGCTGATTTATGATGAAGTGCAATGCGGAGTGGGTCTTACTGGGAAAATGTGGGCTTACGAACATTATGGAATGATTCCCGACATCGTTTGTTTCGGTAAGAAAACACAAGTCTGCGGCATTATGGTTGGCAGAAAAGTGGAACAAGTCGAAAACCACGTATTTAAAGAAGCTTCCCGAATCAATTCCACTTGGGGAGGAAATCTTGTCGACATGGTGCGCAGTCAAAGATACTTAGAAATCATTGAAGCGGAAAATTTGATTGAAAATGCAAGAATAGTGGGAGATTATTTCAAAACAAAATTGATCAATTTATGCGAAAAGTATCCTCGGCTTTATGATAATCCTCGAGGACTAGGATTGATGTGTGCCATTGATGTGGAAAGCGTAGAAAAAAGAGATCAAATTTATAAAGCTATTTTTGAAAATGGGGCGATCATTCTTAAATGCGGAATTAATTCTCTACGGTTTAGACCAGCACTTAATTTTTCCACTAAAGAAGTAGATCAGTTGTTGGAAATCATTGAAAAGGTAAGTAGAACTTTAGTATAACTCTGTAGGGGCAGGTTTTATACCTGCCCGGAATCACCAAATATAATTGTAAAACGGGCGGGCACAGACCCGCCCCTACATTCAAACTTCAGGCACTTCTTCCACATCAGTCGGTGCCGGACCAACTCCTTGATCAGTATTGTTATCTTCTAAAGGTTCTCCGTCATTCGGGCCAGGTGCTTGGACATTTTGATCAACTACAGTATCGACCATACTGATAGCCGGTTCCACACAAGTGCATCTTGCTTTATCACCATCACCAAATCCAACTTTCCTCAAGCCATCAGCGCATTCTGTCGCGCATTGATCTACCGATCCTTCTTCACTTGTTTCTGAAGCATAGCATTTATTGCTTACAGACATCGTTAAAGCCAAGCCAATGGCTAATAATGTTTTTACGTTCATGGTTCCTCCTTTTATATTATTTGTAACTTTCTTATCCATTAATAGCTTTCCCAGATCTCTCACTGCGTTCGGGATAAACTTATGACTATTTTTTTTGTTATTTTTCGACATAAGTTTAGAGTTCATAATCCCTCAAGAAAAGTTGTTGTCGTAAATAAACAAAGCGCGGAGTAATTGGTGGTAAATTTGCCGCATTGTTGAAAGAAGTATCGTAGTTCCAATCACGGTTTGGAGGGTTATAACTTTGACTAGCCCAAGTCCCATTGACATGTCTTGGAATATTTAAGCTAACAAACGATCCTCGATAGGTAAGGGTTTTGCCCGACCAGTTTTCATGAAATCTTGGATAGTTTTCCAAACCACCATTATAAGCACCACCTTGACCACTAGTGCCATCTTGTCCTCCGGTTGTGTCTGTTCCAGATAAGAAAGCAGAATTAACAATAGTATTACTTGCTGTTCTTCCAGATAGTGCCCCGGAGCTTGTGGTATCAGCAATGTTCCAGTTATTGGAAAGAAGATTTAGTGAGTCTGACATTATTGCAGCGGGAATTTTATTTACTGAATTATAATCACCTTTAATATACGCGGCTTGATCCGAAACAACTGTTAGCCCTACAACGGCTGGAGCACCAGCGAGATTGGACTGCAGTTTTGAACCATTTCTGATTCTAAATCCATACTTATTTGGAAGAAGAGCTTCCTTTGTCCCGTCAACAGTGAAGAAAAGAACCAATCCTCCTTCAGTAGTATCAGCTAAGGTTTTGCCTGCACCAAACAAGCTTTGGGATTGAATGCAGTTTAATAAGGCCAACATATCAACTTCAAGTAAGGCCATGTATTTACTTTCGCGATGATTATAAAAAGCGCTATTATAACCTACCGCCTTTGTCCCAACTGTGCCCGCGCAACTATTTAGTTTGGTTGTAAGTGCAGAGTCCACAGTGTCATCATTTTTTCTTACTTCAATTCCACTGGTAGAAGCAGTAGTGCTTTTATTGGTATCGGCAGCATTCATTCGAAGCACTAATCTTAAATCCGCTTTTTCCCAATATAAGTTCCCGGGGATAGGATCGAATTGTGCCGGTTGTGGTACTTCTACTGGAGGAACTTTAATCTGAATCATTCCATTGTAACTCGTAATGTCAGAATTGTTAATTAAAACCCTTTGGGGACAAGTTGGTTTTAAATTAACTGCTGAAACAGGATTGGTTACAGAGACAGGAGTGCTCATACAAGTATTATCATCTTTTCTTCCTCGATATAAATTCCCCACTGAAGTCACTTGTCCGCTGATGGCCAAACTTGTATTGGCATTAAGGTAGAGATCTTTGTTGGTATGCACCGGCCCGGAAAGAGTCATTGCCGGGCCAGGAAGTATCTCCAAATCTTTGTTATAAAATGCGGCAAATTGAAATAAAGGAACCAGCCTGCTTTTAAATCGCAGCTCCAGCGCACCTTCAGTTTTTCCATCCGTTCCTTTAGCCAGTGAATTTGCTGTATAGCGATATTCCTGGGCATTTAAGTTTTGATATCTTTCGCCAACAGGGATAGTGGTAATAATTGGATTAGCAGGATCTTCACTCATGTAAGTGGTAGCGGTATGATTTCCTAGAACAAAGTTCTTACAAACAAAATCACCGCTACCATTGTTGTTGCCCTGGCAAGGAATCGCATTTGCAGTATTATAAGGGCTTGTTCCCGTGGGTCTATTGTAATTCACAAAAACTTGTCGCACTTCTTCCGCTCTTAAATTTAATCCTGCTTCTGCTGTATTAAAACCAATATTGGAATTTTTATCGAGCTTTGTTGTGGCCAATTCAATTTTAGTGATTAAAGCAAAAGCTCCCAATAAGGATAAAAGCACAGAGAGCATAATCATTGTGGCAATCAGCGCAAATCCAGAATTTTTTTCAAGAATCTTTTTCATTTTCTTAATTGGAAAGCACATTCCTTGGGAATAATCTTGTTGTTAATGTAGAGCTAAGAGTTCTTTGGCGATAAGTATCAGTGCCGGTAATACTGACTTCAATTGCTTTTATTTGAGTCCAAGAATCATTAACAGTAAAAGAATCTTTGATGCTGCCATCTTGCATTATCGCTTTAAACTGAATATTTTGAATTCCATAAATAATGTTTTGAATATTGGTTGTATTTTGATTTGCTGTTACTTGCAAAAGATCTGTTTGCCCGCTAACCGCTGATTTTGCAAAAATCCATTCACTTAAAATATAGGCGGAAGATGACATGGCAGTATAAGTATTAGCCCAAGTACCGCTTTGATTATGAATTCTTTGGATACTGGTATTATTATTTGTTTCGGAATCATAGTTGAAAAATTGACCTTTCTTACTGACAAAATCATAGATATAAGCTTTCACGATTCCAGTCGGATCGGCCAGACGATAAGTTCTCCAACTATTATAGTTGGAAGTTTGAGTTCCAAAGGTACAGGCTGGCGGAGTGCCTGCAGCGGTAGAAGTAATATAGACATAACCACCAGCTGTACTAGGAGTAATAGTTTGACAAACAGTAAGCGTTTCATCCAAAAGGTTTCTTCGAAGAATTAATTGATCGGAAACATTCCCCCCACCATCAATTATTTCTAAGGCAGGAAATCCTGTAGGCAATCGTTCTCCGGTTTGTCTTAATTCCGTATTGATAATTTCAAAAGCCGAGCGAATGTTTTGATTGAGCCTGGTTCTTAAGATGTCATAGCTATAAGTATTTCTGCTGGCAATTGTCGCAGAAAGCCCCATCCCAAAAATAAGCATACTTAAACTTGAAGCTACAAGTAACTCGATAATGCTCATCCCAATGTTATTACTAGTCAGTTTCAAGTTTACCTTAATTGTGTAAAAACAGTTTGTGTGGAAAAAATATTTTTATTCTTATAGGAAACTGCTACGGTAATGTGCCGATTATTTGCGCTGCTACAAAATTGAGAATTGAGACAATAACTCGTTGTCGCATTGTATGTTCTGTTGCCGATGACAATATTTTGTTGACTGCTGCCGGAGCTGGGAAGTTGTGTGGGATCTGTGAAACGTAAACCATCTACCGCTTGTTCAGCTACGGCAATTGCCTCAGAGCGTATTTCACTTTGAGAATTGTAACGGGTATGAGAAACAAAAGCAGGACCCATGCCGGCAAGAACGACACTAAAGATCATTAATGAAATCAGAACTTCAATTAAAGAAAAACCATTTTCTATTTTGATCTTATTCACAAACAACTCTCTTCAATAAAACAATTCAAATTCATATAAAATCATTAAAAATATCAGGGCTGAATGCGAGCAGCTCCTCCTAAAAAAATTTCAATGGTGCGCATTTTACCACCCTGATCATAAAGAGTTAAATTTTGCGCATTTTGAGCAAAACCACGCGAATCAAAACAGATCGACCAAGTATGGGAAGTAAGAGCTACACCAATAGGCAAATCTAATGTTAATTTCGTATCGATGGTCGGATTATTGGCAGTGCATTTACTGAGATATTGTGTATAAATATGACTGTTAGTGCTTGCTTGAATTTTATAAGCGGAGGTAGTGGCAATGGCCTTTGATCTAGTTTGCTTGATGATCCCCAATGTCGTAGCAATGCCATCATCTAAAGGATTTTTTAATGCCGCAAAGGAAGGAATTGCTGTAGTTGCCAGAATCATTGTGATGAAAAGCACTACAATCAGTTCCAATATGGTGAAACCTGTCGAGCTTAATCCTGTAATTCTTGGGTAACCCATTACTTATATCCACGCAAAAATTATCAAATAAGACTCTAATTCCCTGATAAGCCTTATACTTTTTCAGAACTTTCCAAATTTCTGATACTTAAATTATAACTTGCAATTAAAAGGCCAAATTTGACTTGTGAAATTAGTTCGCAGTTTGTAAACTGTTGAAATTCTGAATAAATATTATGGTTAAAGCAGAAGGTAGTGGTGAATAAGGCTAAAGTCTCCAAGCAAAAAAAAAGGTTTTCTCAATCAGAAGAATCATCAGAAGAAAGGAAATTTCGCAGTCCGAATAATTTGCCTGGAAACCCACTGATTCTCTTAAGAAATGAACATCAGATATCTCGAAAAGATATTGATCCCTTTGCTTTAAAAGTAATGTCTCGTTTGATTCATGCCGGATATCAGGCATTTTTAGTTGGGGGGAGTGTTCGAGATTTGCTCCTGAAGAAAGAACCCAAGGACTTTGATATCGGAACGAATGCTCTTCCCGAAGAAGTGCGCAGGCTCTTTCGCAATAGTAGAATAATTGGCAGAAGATTTAAGCTTGTTCACGTTTTCTTCCATGACAATAAAATTTTCGAGGTTTCAACATTTAGAGACAATACTATCATTGAGCAAGATTCTTGCGAAAATAAACCTGCTTCTGATAATACCTATGGCAATCCAGAGACTGATGCCCAACGACGAGATTTAACAATTAACGGTTTATTCTATGATTTAAGTTGTTTTGCGATCGTTGATTATGTCGGAGGTATTGAAGATCTGAAAAAAGGAATTATCCGAGTAATCGGAATTCCCGATGAAAGATTTAAAGAAGATCCGGTACGAATGATTCGCGCTGTCCGACATGCCGCAAGAACTGACTTTATTATTGAAGAAAAAACATTAACAGCAATTAAAAAAAATGCTTCTTTAATTGCCAAAGCGGCTCCCTCCCGAGTTTATGAAGAATTGCTTCGAGAAATAAGGGGAGGTTTTTTTAAAAGTTCCTTTAATTTGCTTTTAGAAACAGGCCTTTTAAAATATTTATTGCCAGATATTACGCAGATGCTTCTGGAAAGAGGGGATGAGTATAAAAAGATGCTGGAATCGGCTTGTGCAAAAATTGATCGTCTTTGCAATAGCGGAAATGACGTGGAAACAGCCATACTTTTTCTAGCAATTTATATTGGAATTATTCAACTGGATATTCCGGAATCATTCCCGCTGAAATCTTCATTTGAAAAAAAAATGGATTTAACTATAGTTCACACTGTAGATTCCTTGTTCAAACCGATCGGGGTTCCCAATAAAGATCGGGATAAAATGTATAAGATTTTAGGCATTACTTGGATGATGATAGTTGCGTATGTCAAAGGCGAAGTAGAAAAATCAATTTTAAAAAGGAAAGATTTTTATTCTGCCTTAACACTTTTAAAGCTTTATGCAGATGATCCAAATTTTAAAAAGTGTTATGAATATTGGTTGAAAATTTCTAGAAATAACAATCGACATTTCAGCGACAAGAAACATTCAAGGAGATGAGTGATGATCAAATATAAAGTTCTTGCTGTTATCCCCGTTCGGATGAGTTCCCAAAGACTTCCGGGCAAGCCATTAAAAGATATCGCCGGGAAAACTTTAGTTCAAAGAGTATGGGAAAGAGGAAAACTTTCAAAAAATATTAGTAAACTGGTAATAGCAACTGACAGTCAAGATATTCGCGATCAAGCAACTAGTATCGGAGCTGAAGTTGTGATGACTTCTTCTGAGATTACTACGGGTTCACAAAGAGTCGCTGCTTGTTGGAATCATTTAAAAGAAAATGATTGGGATATGGTGGTCAATCTCCAAGGTGATATGCCTTTTATTAAGGCAGAATTGTTGGACCGTTGTATTGAATTTTTAGCAGTAAACAAAGAGCGCTTTGTCATGGCAACCGTAGCCACACCAATTCTTGATCGAGAAGTTTTTCTTTCCAACTCAGTGGTCAAAGTAGTTGTCAGTTCTGAGAACCAGGCACTTTATTTTTCTCGGTCGGCAATTCCCCATTCCCGAGACGGGAATCTTTTAAGTTACCGGATGCCTAATGGAAAGAAAATTGAAGTGTATGGTTTTAAACATTTTGGTTTATATGTTTTTCAACCTAAAATTATGAAAGAGTACTTGGGAGGGGATTTGTCTCCCTTAGAAGATGTAGAAAAATTAGAACAATTAAGGTTACTAGAAAAAGGCTATCCCATTGGTGTTTGTGTGGTTGATCCTGATTTGACTGCTGATTCAGTGGAAGTAGACACGGCTTCCGATCTGGAAAAAGCAAATCAAATTGCCAGAAAATAGATCGTAGGGGCACCCTTGATGGGTGCCCTACGGATTAACTATCAAAACCCTTAGCTTCTGGAATTCCCTAGTATTAGTCGTCCCCGTAGCGGAGAAAGAATCCTGAATATTCTTAATTGAGGAGGTGATATTAACCAATCTTTTTTTAATGAAAGGATCGCTTGCTGAATCAGTTTTGTTGATCAGATAATAAAGTTGAATCGGAAATGAGCAATAGCTAAGATTGTATCCGGCGACATCCATAATTTTTATTCCCAAACTGTCTGCTTGTAATTCTTGTTCCTCGGAAAAAAATGTATGGACATTTGTTCTGTTTGCTAACGCCTGTTGATTGTGAGCCAGTAGTTGATGAGACATTTCATGAGCAAGAATTGCTGCAAACTCTGCTTCGGAGTTGAGGTGTCCCAATAAATTGGTGGTAATCACGATTCTTCCTGCCCCTAAAGAAAAGGCATTTAATTCATTGGCACGAATTACGTAAATTTCCCATTTTTTAATTTTATTATTAACTATTTTCTCTTTAATAGTTCTATGAGTAAAACTATTTTGCAGACGTTTTGCAATACTTTGTAAGATTTCTTCCGCTTCAGGGTTTTTATATATTGCATAGTTCTGATTTAACCACTGCAGCGTCGACAAGGACGCTTCTTCTTCCTGTTGATAACTAATATTTTTTCCACAGCTACTCAGAGCCAGACACAGAAAAAAAGCGATAAGATATTTAGTTAGCATATGCTTTCCTTGAAAATACAATGACAAGTCAATGATCCTACAATTAAATTTAAAATTTGAACAGCAATTTTATCTCTATTTATTTTTGCTTTTTATATCGCAAACATCAGTTGCTTATAACTATAATTTAATAAATTTAGCCTTGATTTCCTTTTTAACTTTGCATTTAATCTTGAAATTTGAATTTGCTTGGAAATCGTGTTTGTTTTTGCTGATTAGTCTGTTTTATACTCAATACAATTTGCCTCCGCTAAAAGATGCGCTGTTGATCAATCAAACTATTCAAGAAAATGGAACAAGTGTTTACATTCTCAATGCTCAAATAATCCAAGCAATAAAAAGACCTTATTATGGGATTGCAAAAATTGCTTGTCAGGCAAATTTTCTGGAATTAGAAAATGCTAAAATTATTTTAGAATATCCTGATTTGCCCTGGGAAACTTTATTTGATGCTCAGTTTGGCGACAGCTTACAAGTCAGAGTAAGTATTCAAGGTTTAGTATACAACAAGCAGTATCCTGAACCTTTTAGTTATCAAGCTTATCTTCTTCGTCGTGGATTTGTTGCCCAAGGAAAAATTCTGGAAATATTGCGAATCAATAAAAAAGAAAGAGTTATCGATGAAAAAGAAGTATTTATCAAAAAACTGATTGCCAAATACCAACCCAGCCCTGAACTGGCGCTGATGATTGCCGCTACTTTGGGATACAATTATTTACTCGATGATT
>CAYOOT010000069.1:11169-14950 GCA_964405665.1 uncultured Bdellovibrionales bacterium
GAACTGGCGCTGATGATTGCCGCTACTTTGGGATACAATTATTTACTCGATGATTATTTAAAGAATATTTTTAAAATTACCGGACTTACGCATTTGATAGTAGTATCCGGCTACCATGTGGCAGTAATATTTTCCGTGCTTTTTTTCTTGTTTAAAAAGATATTTTTGCAAAGTTCAATATTAATTAGCATTCTCCCTCTGCCGCAAGTGATAACTTTGCTTAGTCTTATTTTTGTTTATTTTTATACAAGAGTAGTGGGGGAAGATCTGACTACCTTACGTGCATTAATTGCCTTATTGATTGTTTCCTTGGGGAGAATCCTTTTGCGAAGGCAAGACAGTTTAAAAGCATATTTTTTTGTGATGTTTATTATTCTAATTATTTGGCCAACTTCATTTTTCGAAGCCGGTTTTGAATTAACATTTATGGCCTTACTGGGGTTAATTATAGCCACAAGTTGCAGTAAGAGATATTTCAGAAATAAAAATATCGTTTTTCAATTCTGTTTTAAGCATTTTTGTTTTTCATTTTTCCCGGCACTTTTTACAAGCCCGATTATTTTCTTTTGGTTTGATTTCTTCTCTCCTCTCTCCATATTTTATAACTTAATTTTTTCAGAAGCATTTTGTTTAATTTTTATTTTAATACCGGCTTGTTGTTTTTTATTGATGTATCTTAACGTAGTAAAGATTGAAACTTTTTTTTTGTTCAATCTATTCCTGGGAAGAAGATTTATTAGTTTTTTAGAGTATCTAACAACTCTTATTTAATAATTGTTTTATTAGAGTTAAGGATAAAATAAATCAGTTAATACTTGCCTTTGAAAAATAAACACAAGATTTTAGTCTCATATAAATATATCTTGAAGCGGAAGGGTTGTCTGTGTTATTGGAAGTTTCCAATCCGCAGTTTCTGAATTAAATATTAAAATTACTCTTTACAAACAACGTAGAGATTCATCTAGGAGTAAATATGAGGAGCATCTTGAATTTAAGATCCTTTTTTCTGTCTTGGTTCCCATTTTTTATTATCACGCTAATGATTCCTTTTAGTTCAAAGGCGTCCGATCATGACGAGTCACCACTTGTTAAAACAGATGCCAGTATGGACATAACTGATCTGTATATCTTTGATAGTGGGAATGGCGAAACAACAGCAATCATTGATTGGGCTGGTTTTAATGATAGCAGACCACAGCCTGATGCCGATGGTGTTTACAATACCAATGCACTTTACACCTTAAACATTGATAACAATCAAGACAATGTTGCTGATATCAAAATTTATTGGAGATATGGAACAAACGCTGATGGAAAAGTTGGCGTTCAGGTAGAAAATCTACCTGGAGGAAATGCGGTAGTAAGTGGACCAGTGGAGAAAGTTTTTGATGCAGGAAATGGTACCAGAGTTTGGTCTGGCCATGCAGATGATCCATTTTTCTTTGACGTCCAAGGATACCTGGATACATTAGCCACAGGCACCTTAATGATTACCAATAACCGAGATTTCTTAGCTGGCTTAAATGTAACAGCTATTGCTTTGGAAATGAATACAGCGGCAATGCGAGTGGGAAGTAATCCCTTACATTTCTGGGCAACTTCAGCACGTAAATAATTAAGGAAAAGGAGAGATAAAACATGAAGATAATTATAATAAAAAATAAAAGTATAGTTTTAGGAGCTGTTCTAACAATATTGAGTTCCGGTCTAATTTCCTGCGGTAGTGGGGATGATAATGAAACTGGTTTCGTATTTGCAACAGATGCTCCTTCGGCTTACACACAAATTGACAGACATGCGGCAGTTGAAGCAGGCACTGTGGGAATAGCGGCTACAGCTGGTTTGGGTATTGCTCCAGTGCGTGATCAATATAACGCCAGTAACCCAGTAGAAGATGCAGCAGGAAGATGGGTGGGAGAAATTACAACTAGCGTAACTGCTCTGCACTCAGTATTGGATGATGATTTGACAGGAGCAGGATTAATTCCAGCTTCTGCAGCTACATCTCTTGACCAAGCTGCCCCAGTTATTGTGCCTGATATTATTCGCTATAATCCAGATCAACCTACCTCATATCCTAATGGTAGAAAATTAACTGATCCGGTAGTAGATATAACACTTGCCGCTACTTTGCTAGATTTAGGCCAAGGCGGACAAACTATAAACACATTGGCAAATTTACCTTTAAACCCAGCTGGCAATGATGTAAGTTTTAAAAGTAGTTTTCCTTATCTTGCAGATCCACATTCTGCCAATTAGTTAACGCTATTTTTTATCAAAACTTTAAAGGCAGATATTAAAATTAATATCTGCCTTTTTACTTAGACAAGAAGTATATGTGCAATAAATTGTTACTGAAGTTGTTTTTCCTTTTTCTTCTTTTAGGACTGATTTCAATCAAAAATATATCAGCATCCAATAACAATCTTTTAAGTTCCAATAACAATCCTAGCGACTACGATTCTTTATTAACAAATATTGATGACAGGATTACCGCTTTAAAAGCACGAGTAGCTTCACGACCAAATGAATGGCTGATCAGAGAAAGGCTGATTGCTACAACTTTTGAAAGAGCTCTTTTAACAAACAACGTTAATGACTACCAAGCTGTTGAACAAGAGCTCAATGCGACCATCGCCTTAGCGCCGAAAGGAAGCGGTCCTTTATTGCTTGCAGCAAAATTTAATTATTCAATTCATCGATTAAGTCAAGCCGAAGAATACTTAGAACAAATGAAAAATCGTGCCGCTTTTAAGGGCACAGATGCGCTGGCGATGTTAGGCTTAAGTTCTGACATTGCTTTTCATAAAGGAGAATATGCCAAAGCACTTGAGGGCTATAGATTATGTGAATTGGCTGCTCCGGGAGTCTGCACCAAACAACTAATTACATATTATAATAAAACAGGGGGCTACACAGAATCAGAAGCCTTATTAAAAAATACCATTACTCAAACTGAGAAAACAGATCTTCAAACGCTTGCTTGGTTAAATTTACAATTAGGTATCCTCTCAATGGAAAGAGGAAAATATTCCAAAGCGGCAGAATATCTTAAAGAAGCCGATCGAAAATTACCTAATTGGTGGTTGGTTAGAGAACATCTTGCTGAAGTATATACTTTAATGAAAAATGATCATGATGCCCAACCGATTTACGAAGACATTGTCAACAAAACAAATCTTCCTCAGTATCTGGATGCCCTGGCTGAAGTATACAAAAGACAAGGAAAAGAAAAAGAAGCCGAAGAATTAATTACAAAAGCAGAAAAACTTTGGGAAGAACAATTAAGAATATTTCCGGAATCAGCTAGCGGTCATGCCTTAGATCATTATTTCAAATATGGCACAGACAATAAAAAAATATTGACGCTTGCTGAAAATAATTTCAAAACAAGACCCAATTCGGAAGCCAAACTTTATCTGGCAAAGGCATATCTAAGAAATAATCAGTTAAAACTGGCGCAAGAACAAATAGATTCTGCATTAAACTCCCCATATAAAAGCACAGATTTATTTGATACTGCTAGAGAAATATATAGCCAGTTGGGTGATCAAGTTAAATCAGAGAGTCTAAAAGTGCTCTGCCTTCGAATAAATAATGATTTTTATAAATAAAAACAGGTCTTGGTCAATAATCTATATTCTATTCTTTTTTCTATGGTCAGGGGAGGAAACTTTTTAAATTAAACAAACAAGCAGAGACATTGGACTGTAGAATTTAGACTATCGACCAAGGCCAGGACCAAGACAGAGGCGGAGACTGAGAACAGGAATGTGAGTAA
>CAYOOT010000070.1:0-4608 GCA_964405665.1 uncultured Bdellovibrionales bacterium
TGCATCGGAACGGTAAAAACTATCGGCATTAACATTGCAGGAATTTTACCGGCAATAATCAGATCCGTAGACAATTCCTGAAGCTCCGGCCTTAAGGTATCACTAATAATTACAACCCGTCCTCCTCGTGCTTCCACTTCTTTAATGTTAGATAAAGTTTTTTCGTAATTCACTCCATCATCTCCTAAAGCAAAAACAACGGGAGTTTCTTCTGTAATCAAAGAAATGGGCCCGTGTTTCATTTCGCCTGCAGGATAACCTTCTGCAGGAAGATAAGAAATTTCTTTCATTTTCAAGGCTCCTTCCAAAGCAATAGGATAAAGCATCCCTCGTCCTAAAAACATATATATATTTTTAGTATTACCAAATTTTTTGGCAATTTTTTCTATTTCTTTATCGTGCTTTAAAATCTCTGAAATATGAGTTGGTAAATGAATCAATTGATCAAGGGCAATCTTGACTTCCTCTTTACTTAAAGTTCCACGAACGATTCCCAATTTCAGAGCGAGTAAATAACTGGCTGTCAGTTGGGTCAAAAAAGCTTTAGTCGAAGCAACGCTGATTTCTGGTCCGGCATGAGTATAAATTACATTTTTTGCTTTTCGGGGAATAGAAGAACCGACTACATTACAAATGGCAATGGTCTTTGCTCCTTTTTCCGCCGCCAGTTGTAGTGAGCCTAAAGTATCAGCTGTTTCTCCCGATTGACTGATGGCGACAAATAAAGTTTTAGAATCAACTACGGGCAAACGATAACGATACTCTGAACCATAATCCACATAGACAGGAATTTTCGCATACCGTTCAATATAAAACTGAGCAACTAAAGCAGCGTGTCTGGCGGTCCCACAAGCTACCATGGTAACTTTTTCAATTGCCTTTAAATCACTATCACTTAAGCTTACTTCTTCCAGAAAAACATCTCCTTTTTCCAAATCGATTCTGCCGCGAAAAGTATCGGCAACTACTTGGGGCTGTTCATAGATTTCTTTCAGCATAAAATGCCTAAAACCGCCTTTTTCGGCCGTGATCGCATCCCATGTAACAGTGATCGGATCCCTTTTTACGGGCTGATTATTCATTTCCAAAGAAACGCCCTTGGTTGTGATTTCTGCAATTTCTCCATCCTCCAAGATTAATACTTTTCTCGTATGCTCCAGTAATGCCGGAATATCAGAAGCAACAAAAGTTTCTCCTTCTGCCAATCCAATCACCAGAGGAGTGGCATTTTTTGCCAGTACAATCGTATCGGGAAATTTTGTAGAAATTACAACCAGGGAATAACTTCCTTTTAAAATATTCAAAGCTTTACGCACCGCTTCCAGTAGTGATTTACTTTCCGGCAAAAGTTGATCGATTAAGTGAGCGGCCGTTTCCGTATCTGTATCCGAAGCAAATTTGTTACCTTGCTTAATTAAGGAATTTTTTACTTCTAAATAATTTTCAAAAATACCATTATGCACGACACAAACACTTCCGGCCGTATGAGGGTGAGCATTTTTTTCTGAAGGACGTCCATGAGTGGCCCAACGAGTATGACCGATACCAACATTTAAATTATCAATAGGCTTTTCCGAAGAATAAAGCTTGCCTTTGGCTTGCAAAACTTCTTTAAGTTTACCAAGTTTTCCTTCCGCTCTGTAGACTTGAATTTCCCTATTCTCGATTATCGCCACGCCCGTAGAATCATAACCGCGATACTCTAATTTTTCCAAGCCGGAGACTAAAATTGGAATTGCACTTTTAGGTCCCAAATAACCAACTATACCGCACATATTATTTCTCCTTCTTTTTTAATTTTCTTTCAACCCAACCAATTTTATTTTCCTGTCTGGCCCGGGCTATCGCCAAGGTTTTTTCCGGCACATCTTCATTAATTACTGAGCCGGCAGCAATGTAAGAATTATCGGCAATTGTTACGGGAGCAACAAGACAGCTATTGCTTCCCACAAAAACATTTTTTCCGATTGTAGTTTGATATTTTTTCTCACCATCATAATTGCAAGTGATTGTCCCACAGCCAATATTACTTTCTTCACCTACGGAACAATCTCCCAAATAAGTTAGGTGGCTAGCTTTAGCTCCTTGTTGGATTATTACTTTTTTAGTCTCAACAAAATTTCCTATTTTTACATTTTTTTCTAGGACCGATTCTGGTCGAAGGTGGGCAAAGGGCCCAATATTACAAGCTTCTCCGATAGTGGAGGATTCAATATAACAAGATAATTTAATCTTGGATTTTGCAGCAATGGTAGAATTAGAAATTAAGCTTTCTCCTTCAATCACCACGCCACTTTCAATCACAGTTTTTCCTTTTAATCTTGTTCCCGCTCCAATAAATGTATCTGCTGCAATTTCTACTTCTTCATCGATATAAGTATTTTTAGGATCTTCCATCGTTACGCCTTTTTCCATCCAGCCCCGATTGATCTCCTCCCTTCTTACCGCTTCCAATACACTCATCTCATACCTTGTGTTGGCACCACTAACGCTGCTGTAATCTTTGGTAACATAGGCAGTAACTTTATCTCCTTGATCTACCCCAGAAGCAACAATATCGGTAAAATAATATTCTCCTTGAGCATTATTTGGTTTTAATGATTTTACACCTTCTAATAAAAAATCATAATTAGCCAAATAAATGGAAGCATTTATTTCATTAATTATTCTTTGCTCCGGCGTGCAATCCTTTTCTTCAATAATCTTTTTGACCAAATTATTTTCTCTGATAATTCTTCCAAAACCTGTTGGATTAGGATGCAAACAAGATAACAGACTTAACGCTGACTTAGAAACTTCAAAATCTCTGAGGAAATCTTTTAAAATTTTGGTTTTAAGTAAAGGGGAATCTCCGGGTAGAATAAAAACATTTTTAACATTTTTATCCAAACTTCCTAAAGCCGAAATAACAGCATGTCCTGTACCAAATTGTTTTTCCTGAAGACTGCTAACAATTTCTGTTTCCGGAAAATCTTTTTTAATGAAGTCTAGTTCCTTTTCGACTAATTCTGATTGATAACCAACAACTACGACAATACGTTTGGGCTTAAGTCCACTGACTGCTTTAATTGTTCTTTGAAGCAGACTTTCGCCGCAAACTTGAAATAACACCTTTGGCAACTCGGAATACATCCGAGTCCCTTTGCCGGCAGCTAAAATTAATACTTGTAAATCCTTAAACAAAGCCATTTCCTGATAAATATAATAAAAATTACTTATTCATACATTATATACGGCAAATATTTTATGTAAAATAATGATTTTTGGTGCATCTAAAAGCTCATGAACTCTAATGATAATTCTAAAAGCAATAAACGCGAATTTGATTTTCAGCTAGATAGCCTGGAATTAAAAATTAATGAACTAAAAACACTTTACGAACAATATTTTACCGGCATTCAACCTCAACCCCCTAATGAATTAAATCAGGCAATTAAATTACAAATAAAAAGTATTTTAAATACTCCTTTTAAAAGTACCAGTGCCCGGTTTCGACTACAGGCTCTAATTCAAAGACACAATACTTTCTTAATGTATTTTGAACGCACCAACAATAAAAGAGATACCGGAACATATTCTCGTGATGTTTTTAAAGCTCAACTCAGAGAATATGATAAAAAAGTCGCACAAGAAGCCAAACTCAATACAAAATCAGTTTCTGAAAATGATTTTAAGGAACTTTATCAAAGTTATGTCCATGCCAATCAAAATGCCAACTCCCCGGCTCTTGATTATGAAACATTTCGCGATAACTTAAAGCAACAAGTTCAACAGTTAAAAAAAGAAAAAGGCAAAACTAAGATCACTTTCAAAGTAGTTTTAAAGGGCAATAAAGTTGTAATCAAAGCTTCAGGGAATTAAAATCCGCCTTTGCTTATTTCTTTTCTACTGCTTTGAAGTATCATAAAGCTTCGAGGCGATATAATATTTCAAAAGTTATGTTCGTTACTGCGGAAATAACTTTTAGAAAATATTATAAATAAACATGAAATCCTAGTCCGATAGTTTCAATTTTTTCACGATAAAATTGACCATTGGGATTACGACCATGATAATATTCAATTAACAACTGAACTCGATGCTGTCCTTTTTCCGGACTGACAAATTCAATTCCAGCATGCATTGATAAATCAGGCTCCCAAGATGTTTCCTCTTTTTCTTGGATGTCTAAGCCGACAACTGGACGCATTGAATCATTAAGAAAGGGTTCAGTGGCAACAAATTCCACTCCTTGTTGTGTTGACCAAGGTTTTAAATAAGGCTCAGAATTGAAAATTTTCCCGCCCCCAAGATAGAAGCGGAAAGCTTGCCAATCCAAAGAAAGATTAAGATCGGCCGCTTCGTAACTTAAATTAACTCGCTCAATTGGTGTGTCCAAAATAAACTCATCTCCTAAGTGAGAGCTTTGATGATAGATGCGGGCTTGAGCAGAAAATGATTCGTAATGATAATCCAAAGGAAAGGCAATCCGATAATCAGCATTAATTAAATCATGGGAATCGGCATCCATATTAAAAAGTCCAAAGATTGCCGGCTGCACACCTAAATCGAATTTTCCGATAGATTCTGACTCGTAGCCGACAAAATTAAGCTGCTCACCCACACTAA
>CAYOOT010000070.1:4708-7592 GCA_964405665.1 uncultured Bdellovibrionales bacterium
GTGCTTTCTTCATCTGCTGCTGCAGTTCTTACGTCAAGCAGGATTGCCCAACCTAAAAAAATAACAATTAGAGCGGCCGAAACCACATTCTTGGACATAAAACGTTCCTTGATTTTAACTTATACAGATTGCAACGGAAGAAGCTAAACTAAAAATAATCTCCAGTGTATGACTTCGGTCATGGAGTCTATTCAATTGAGTCCAAATAAGCTTCTTCGGAAATTACTGTGTAAGCTGAATCCGGAGGATAACTGGAGAGAATTTCTTTTCCGGTAGCGGTACACTTTCTGGACCATAATTTTCTGGGATTAAGCGCCATTTGACGCACTCTATGGCGTTCTCCGGGATGTAAGCGGGGAAGGGGAAGACCGTAGCGTTTGTAAAATTTTAATTCCTTTTCTATTAACTTAAAAAGTTTTCCACTGTTTTCACATTTAATCGCAAATTTTATCAATTCTTCCTCTGATAAAGAATTAACATCGCTTAAGTCTTTTGCTGCAATTACTTCTTTCACGTCGGCAACAGGATTTTCATAAGTACTCCACTTTGCACCGTAATTGGAAACTTCATTTTTATTTAAGGGATAAAATTCCTGAGCCAGGCTTTGATTGTAACCAAAAGGGGAAAGACTGATCGGGAAAAATTCACCCCATTCCTTAGTCTTTCGCAGATGTTCAACTATTTTCGGCACCAGCTCATTATATTCTTTTTCCGAATATTGCTTATTTAAAATACAATATTGTTTTTTTCTTAAATCAGAACAACCGAAAAGATTTTGTGAATTCTCATGGCAATTTACGCTATAGAGAATATTAAACCCGCCGTAATAAAGATAAAGAGAGAAAAAACAATTGGAAATTTCAGCTTTTCCTAAGGTTCCGCCGGAAGCAGAGAGTTCATAACAATACTGCATACATTCTCCGAAAGTTGCAATATCGTAACAATCATTTGTTTTAACAAACATATCATAGCAATAACGACAATCTTTGCATTCCACGCAGTTGTAGCTGTCTTTCACATTAGAACAGCGAGTTAAATTATCTCCTGTGCAATCTTCGCAATTAATATTTCTTAAATTCTTGCGTGGCCTTTTTAAAAGGAATTCCTTAAACTGCTTTTTTATTTCTTTTTGCGCAGCAAAAGAACCGTTAAAAGTTTGATTCCAGATTTCAGTAAATTTTTCTTTGCCGACATGTTTATTAAAAACATAATATTGTTTGTTGTGCAGGTTGGCGCAGCAAAGGCAATCGGAGCAACTGACACAAGAATCCAAGTAAGCTGAGTTGCTACAACTACTGCTATAGAAAGAAAAAAATGTAGCATAACAATTTTCTATATTGATGCAATCGTAGCAAAGTTCAGAATGATAAGAATGAAACGTATCAATACAATTTTTACAGTAGGCATTAAATACTCCGTAAAAACAATCTTCGCTTTTGCCGCTGTCAAAAAGAAGGTAACAGTCTTTTAGCCAGCCGCAAAAATGCGTATACTCGCTATTTTGCATTTCACCATTCTGACTAACGGCGCACTTATAGGTATCACGGTAGAGTTCGGCAAATTGTTCAAAGAATGTTTTATTAAAATCAAAATCTCGGCCAAATTCAGTATTATCTTGTTCCAGCCAAGATTTTTTAGAACAGACTTTAAGATCTAAATCCGGAGAATAGACACTAACAATAGATTCATTAGTCTTGGCACATTTTCGTTTATAGAGATAACGTTCATTTCTAAAAGCAAGTCTGCGACGTTGTCGTTCATCAGGGCAAAGTCGGGGAGGAGGGAAATTAAGTTTAACTCCGCCAATTGTTGGGCTTACTCGACGATAAAATTCTAAGTCTTGTTCCGAGACCTCGAAAGTATTGCCGGAAATTTCACAGGTTGAATACATATTTAACGGAGTCTATTTAAATTCACTGGAGTAATCAACTGGAGCAATAAAAGCGATATAGAACTAAGAACCGAAATACTTTTATTGACATTCTGTGGCCCACAGGCTACACTATTATAGATCTGAGAAATGGAAGCTGTTCCCAAACAGATTAAGTTGTACCAGACAAGTGCTGGACGTAAGCCCTTTATCCAGTGGCTAGAGGCACTTAAAGATCAACGAGCTAAACAAAAAATTCAGGCTCGTCTTGATCGCCTTAGTCTGGGAAATCTAGGACAAACAAATTCCCTTGGTGCAGGGGTTCAAGAGCTCAAGATTGATTTTGGGCCAGGATTTAGAGTGTATTTTGGCTGTGAAGATAATTCGATAGTAATACTTCTTTTAGGAGGAGATAAAAGCTCACAGAATGAAGATATCAAAAAAGCAAAAAAATATTGGAAAGAATACAAAGCGGAGAAAAAATATGCCAAGTGTTGATTATGAATCATACCTTTTAGCAGATTTAAAAAACCTAGATTATGCTGCTGGATATTTAACAGCAGCTCTGGATGAAGGAGAAGACGTTTTTCTTCTTGCTGTTAGAAACGTTGCCAAAGCTCAGGGTGGAATGAAAGCATTGTCTGATGCTACTCAGCTAAATCGAGAAAGTCTTTATGGGATGCTTTCTGAAAAAGGCAATCCACTATTTACGAGTGTCACCTCAGTATTGGATAAACTTGGTATCGAAGTGGCATTTAAACCAAAACTTCAAGGAACAAAAGCAGCTTAATTAACCACATTAGTTCTTTTATAAACCTCTTGCTTTGCCTGCAGCTGATCGTATTCTAGTTTTAGACTTTTATATTCCGGAGTAGTAAAAATACCTAAATCTTTAAGTTTTTCCTCCAGTTCCTTGCTTCTGGAATCAATTAAGGAAATATCAATAGCGGAAGAAACTTCACCTTGTTCGGCGAGAATAATGAGTTTACCATTTTCTACCTGATAAACTCCCTT
>CAYOOT010000070.1:7692-14622 GCA_964405665.1 uncultured Bdellovibrionales bacterium
GCATCTTCAATTGTGCCCACAAGATAAAAAGCTTGTTCCGGCAAATCGTCATGCTTACCTTCGCAGATTTCTTTAAAGGCCCTGATTGTATCTGTAAGTTTTACATACTTACCTTTTAGACCGGTAAATGTTTCTGCCACGAAAAATGGTTGAGATAAAAATCTTTGGATTTTTCTTGCTCTTTCCACAGTGAGCTTATCTTCAGGAGATAATTCATCCATTCCCAAGATAGCAATAATATCTTGCAAATCTTTATACCGTTGCAAAACTCCTTGCACTTGACGAGCAACCCCATAATGTTCTTCGCCAACAATCCCTGGATCAAGAATTGTAGAGTTAGAATCCAGAGGATCCACAGCCGGATAAATTCCCATTTCGGCAATTGCTCTGGATAATACGGTTGTCGCATCCAAGTGAGCAAAAGTTGTAGCGGGAGCCGGATCGGTTAAGTCATCTGCTGGTACATACACTGCTTGCACAGAAGTAATTGAACCGTTTTTAGTAGAGGTAATCCGCTCTTGTAACTCACCCACGTCAGTTGCCAAAGTCGGTTGATAACCAACCGCTGAAGGCATTCGGCCAAGAAGTGCCGATACTTCAGAACCGGCTTGCACAAAGCGGAAAATGTTATCCACAAACAACAAAACGTCTCTTCCTTCCTGATCTCTAAAATATTCAGCGCAAGTTAAAGCAGAAAGTCCTACTCGAAAACGCGCTCCCGGTGGCTCATTCATCTGTCCATAAACAAGAGCAGCTTTATCCAAAACGCCGGAGTCTTTCATTTCATGCCATAAGTCATTACCTTCTCGGGTTCTTTCCCCTACTCCAGCAAATACAGAATAACCTCCGTGAGCCTTAGCTACGTTGTTAATTAATTCCATAATGATTACTGTCTTACCTACTCCAGCACCACCAAAAAGGCCGATTTTTCCACCTTTTACATAAGGAGCTAGAAGATCAATAACTTTGATTCCTGTTTCAAAAAGTTCTTTACTGGTTGCTTGATCTTCAAATTTAGGAGCAGCGCGGTGAATCGGCCAACGGGTTTCCGCTTTAATCGGACCGACTTCATCTACCGGTCTTCCTACGACGTCAAAAATTCTTCCCAGAGTTGCCGCTCCTACCGGAACAGTAATTGGACTTCCGGTATTTTTAACTTTCATTCCTCTGGTTAGGCCGTCAGTTGTATCCATCGATACGCAACGCACCATGTTATCTCCCAAGTGCAAGCTAACTTCTAAAGTAAGGTTATCTTCCTGATTATCGATTGTTGGATTGCTTAACAAAAGTGCGGTGTAAATATCCGGGATTTTTACTCCTTCATCAAAAGCCACGTCTACCACCGGTCCCATTACTTGGGCTACTTTTCCATAACTAACTACTTCTACTGTTGACATATTATCTCCTACTATTAAAGCGGGCGGGCATAAAACCCGCCCCTACGTTTATTTCGGGTATAAAACCCGCACCTACATTTATTTAATTGCCTCTGCACCACCAACAATATCAATTAACTCTCTGGTAATTGCACTTTGGCGGGCACGGTTATAAAACAATTTTAATTTTTCAATTAATTCATCAGCGTTTCTTGTAGCAGAATCCATTGCTGTCATCCTGGCAGCATGTTCGCTGGCTTTAGATTCCAATCCTGCTTGTTTAACTAATAAAGCAAAAACTGTATATAAAAGTTGATTGAAAATTTCTGCTGGTTGGGGATCAAATTTACTTTTTCCCTTTGAAGCTTGATTTGTTACCACAGGAGATAGAAGTTTATTTAAAGGCAAAATAGTTTCCTTGGTGACTTTTTGGGTCATCGTAGAAACAAATTTTGTATAATAAATTACTACTTCATCAAACTCTTGCTTTAGATAATCATCTATCAAGCTAGTGGCCATTTCAAAAACTGGCCATTTATTGGCATCTTCATTTAATTGCCAAGCAGAAGGGGCTAACTTCCAATTAAATCGTTTACAAGAATTAACGGCCTGTTTGCCGATGGGAAAAAATTCCACTTCGGTTTCAGGATCGGATTTCAATTCAGCTTGAACTGCTTTGATCACATTGGCGTTATAAGCTCCACAAAGTCCTCTTTCACCGGAAACAATAATAATTCTCCGTTTCTTTATCAGTTCTCTGTTTTCAAGCAAGGGATGAGAAAAATCTTTAGGCAGGTCACTCATTACTTGACTAAGAACATTTTGCAGTTTGGAAACATAAGATTGTCCGGAAGTCGCCGCTTCTTGAGCTCTTCTTAACTTGGCAGCAGATACCAACTTCATCGCCTTGGTGATTTGCTTGGTATTTTTTACCGAAGTTATTCTTCTTCTAATTGTCTTTAAACCAGACATTTTTACTTACTCCTAAACATGACTAGCGGATGCAGATTTCTCGGTAACAGTTTTACTTTCTTTTGCCGCTGCAGCAGGGCTTTCTTTGGTCTTTCTTCTTGTGGCAATAAAATCTTTTGCAATACCTTCCATTGCAGTTCTTAAAGTTTCCGTTTGACTATCACTCATTGCTCCTTTTTGCTTAATCGCTTCCAGAATATCTTTATGATTAGCCTGTAAACTTTGATGTAACTTAGTTTCAAAGGGCAGTACCTCTGCAACTTCTAATGAATCCAAAAACCCTTCATTGGCCGCAAAAATTGAGATTACTTGCAGTTCTACTGGCATTGGCTTGTATTGCGGTTGTTTTAATATTTCCACTAACCGCTCTCCTCGCGAAAGCTGTCTTCTAGTTGCCGCATCCAAGTCCGAGCCAAATTGCGCAAAAGCTTGTTTTTCACGGTATTGTGCCAAATCCAAACGCAAGGTCCCGGCAACTTTTTTCATTGCTTTAATTTGTGCTGAACCACCGACACGAGATACCGACAAACCAACGTTTACCGCCGGTCTAACACCGGAATAAAATAAATCCGATTCCAAATAAATTTGGCCATCAGTAATAGAAATAACGTTTGTTGGAATATAAGCGGAAACGTCTCCCGCTTGTGTTTCGATAATTGGCAAAGCAGTTAAAGAGCCGGCGCCTTCGGCATCGGAAAGTTTAGCTGCACGTTCCAAGAGTCTGGAATGTAAATAAAAAACATCCCCCGGGTATGCCTCTCGTCCTGGAGGACGACGCAATAATAAAGATACCGCTCGATAAGCAACTGCATGCTTGGACAAATCATCATAAATTATTAAGGCATGTTTTCCTTTATCCCGAAAATATTCACCAATAGTTGCTCCGGTAAAGGGCGCCAGAAAGGCGAGTGGTGCGGGTTCGGAAGCTGTCGCTGAAACAATAATCGTATGTTCCATTGCTCCAAAATGTCTTAATTTTTCTACTACTTGAGCAACATTGGAACGTTTTTGTCCAATTGCTACATAAATACATATTACGCCATTTCCTTTTTGGTTAATTATCGTATCTAGGGCAACTGCCGTTTTTCCTGTTTGTCGATCACCGATAATCAATTCCCTTTGTCCCCTTCCTACAGGAATCATCGCATCTACTGCTTTAATTCCGGTTTGCATCGGTTCATGAACTGATTTTCTTTTAACAATTCCCGGAGCCTTAACTTCAACTTTTCTTCTTTCTGAAGATTCAATCGCTCCAGCTCCATCAATTGGATTTCCTAAAGCATCCACTACGCGACCAATTAAGGCTTCGCCCACCGGAACTTCTGCAATCCGTCCGGTTCTTTTTACAATATCCCCTTCTTTGATTTTTGTAGTTTCACCCATCAATACGGCACCAACGCTATCTTCTTCTAGGTTCAGAGCCATGCCCACAATGCCATTGGGAAATTCCAATAATTCTCCAGCAGCTACTTTTTCCAGTCCATGGATTCTGGCAATTCCATCTCCCACTGCAATCACTGCTCCCACTTCAGCTAGCTCTATTCCAGCCTGATAATTGGCAATTTGTTCACTTAATACTCTTGAAATTTCCTGGGCTTTAATTTCCATTTCTACACCTTTACCTTATAAAATAACGTTTTCTAAACGTTGTTCGATTTGCTTCATTTTACCGGAAAGAGAACCATCAATTACCTTATCTTGGAAACGAATGATCATCCCTCCTAAAATATTCGGATCAATTTTCCAAATAAATTTTGGTTTACCGCTAATTTTTTGCTGCAGCATTTGCTCCACCGAGCTTGCTTCTTGGGCTGCAATATTTATTGCCGTAGTAATTTCAATACTCACTATGCCAGCAGCTTCATCTGCTGCTTGAGAATAAGCCTTTATTATTTCCGCCAATGTTGAAATTCTATTTCTAGAGAAACAAACTTCAATAAATTTGATCGCAATTTCTGGGAGCTGTTGTAAAGCGGTTAATTTATTTAAAGCTTTCAAGCGATCTGCCTGAGAAAACATGGGATTTTGCATCGCCAAAGAAAACTCTTTTTGTGATTCCCAAGTATCAAGAAAGGAATTTAAGGCTTCCGCTATTTTTTGCGCCGGCGTTGGTTTTCCTTCTTGACCCTCCTTTTTAACAACCGCTCTTAGGAGTGAGGTGGCATATCTTTTGGCTAATTTTCCGACATTTTTTTGGGCCATTAATTATAAGCTCCGGATTGTATTTTGTCGCAAGCTATAATCTTGTTCCGGAGAAAGAGTTTTTTTTAATTTCTCTTCCGCTTTTTTCATTGCCTGCAGCACAACTATATTTTTAACTTCGGCATTTATTTTGGCTGTTTCCTGACTAATTTTTCTTTGCACATCAAGAGCAATTTGCTTGGCTGAATATTCGGCAGCGTGAAAAATAGAATTGATTTCAAATTCAGTTTCTTTATCAATTCTTCTTCTAATTTCTTCTTTTTCCTCTCTGATATTTTTCAATCTATCTTGCAACAAGAGATGTTCTTTCGTCATTTCTTCCAAATAAGAGTCAGCTTTCTGATAAGCTTGCTCAAATCCTACTGTCCGGGCAAGCAATGCCGGTTTGCCCAGTTTGCGATAAAGAAGATTTAAAATAAAAAGATAAATTAAGAAATTAACCAAGGGCCAGGCAAGGGAAGAAATTTCTGGTGCTACGTGCGCAGCATGACCTTCGGTTGTAGAAGCATGAGCAGCTTGAATAAAACCTAAAAATAATAGGAAAAAGTTAGTTATTACAATTTTAGCTTTTCTCAGCACAGTCCTTTCACTATCAGTTTTTTTCATAAAACCATTTATTAACACACTTCCAAATCAAAATTAATGTATTGTGACGTTAGATCCAGAGCTTAGAGCTTTGTTTACAATCAGATCGGACATCGCTTCCACTTCCTCTGGTAGATCACTAAAGGCCAGATCACGTTTTTCGTTTAATTGCATCTGGGCACTTTTCATATCCTTTTCTGCTTTATTTACCGCCATCTCTACAATATTTTGTGCTTCTTTTCTGGCCTTTTCAATTCTGATATCTTTATGAGCGGTAGCTTCAGCTCTTACTTCTTTTAAAGTATCCTCAATTTCAAGTAATATGTTTTGTGTGGCAACTTTTGTTTCTTGAGCAATAGATTCACTACCTGCGGTTTTTCTTTCTCTTTCTTCAAGCAGAGCAAAAAATGGTTTGAAAACATAGTTACCCAAAACAAACCAAATGAGCAAAAAACTTGCTGCTGAAGTTACAAACTCGATCAGGGAGAAACTCATTTTCCTCTAAAAGTTTAGACCAAGATTAATTAACAAATCTACAGCCAGACATTTATAGAAAAATTAGAATAAAATCAACCACCCATCGCCGAAGTTTTTTGATCTTCCATCCAGGAACGTCCTTCAAATACGGCACCTTCCTCAACAATTATTCTAGGGCTAAGAATGTTACCAATTAAATGAGCTCCTGCTCTAATTGTCAGCTTTTCATAGCAACGAATATCACCAATAACTTTACCGACAATTTCAATTGAATTTGCTGCTATATTTGCTTTGATCTGAGCGTTTTCTTCAATAAGCAAATCTCCTTTAACGATAATTTCTCCATCAAAATCGCAATCCAAACAACAATTTCCGACAAACTCTTGCTTTCCTCTGATAAAGCAGCCTTTTCCGATAAAAGTATCAATCAAATCATTAGTATTTGACCTAAAATTATTTTTATTTTGCAACTTATTATAAATATTAATTATATTGGAACTTTGCATTATTTTTCCTCACACTTTCCAACTCTATAACAGATATTATTAATTCTAAAAACACATAAAAAGCTTTCAGCTTTTTATACTTTAAAATAAATGCTGTTTTCTATTACAAATATAAAATTAACTTAAAAAATGTAGAATATTAGACATTCAACTGGTAATATAAGAGGAATTGAAATTTAGAAATGTGTGCTTATGATCAAGCTTGAAATGAAACCTAGCCCCCGGCTTGTTCAACAAATTGCCAGAATTGAACGATTTTGCGGCTATTGGGAAAAAGCAGCTATCAATAATTTTAGTTTAATTGAAGACTTAAAAACATCTTCTATTATTGCTGGATCGATTTCTGCCTTAAAATTAGATAGCACCACCTCTCCCAAAACTAGTATTTTGATTGGAAATATTCCTGAATTTACTAAACAAAAAGATTTCCTGCTCAGTGATTTAAGCGAATTCATAAAACTACATGAATTTTATATTGAATTAGATTCGCATAAATTATCTGAGTTATTTTACCTGCTCCAATCTTCTTCCTCATCTGATTTTCTAAAACCATTTAGAAAATCCTCTTTAAATTTTACTGCTCCTTGTTTTCTAGCGGCTCGATCTCCCCAGAGTGGTATTGCTTTGGATAAGGAAGAAATTATTTTTCCTGCAGTTTCATCTTTTCTTGTTGAAAATAGATTAGAAGAATTATTGGAATGGGCTAATGAACAACTTTTGGAAGGGCAATTTCACCCTCTTTTTATCATTGGAACTTTTCACTTACTTTTTTTACAAATGCTCCATACAAAGAATAAGAATACGCATCATAG
>CAYOOT010000071.1:0-6090 GCA_964405665.1 uncultured Bdellovibrionales bacterium
AATACAAAACTAAACAGAACAGAGAAAAATAACTTTTTCATACTACCTCCTAAAATGATGCGTCTATTTACATTTTCAGTAAGTAGATTGTCAAAATATTGCTAATAATATAAATATTAGGCTTAATTATTTATATTATGAGTAATAATTTTTATAATTTAGATAAGCTCGATCGAAAAATTCTCCAAGAGTTGGATATTGATGCTCGTCAAAGTTTCTCTAAAATTGCCAAAAAACTTCTTGTTCCCCAGGAAACTATTCGTTATCGGGTAAAGTTCTTAGAACAAAATAATGTCATTCAGAATTACTACTGTATCATCGATCTGGGGAAATTAGGCTACAATGTTCATAAAGTTTTATTCAAGTTGCATAACGTCGATGAAGAGCAAGTGCAAAAAATTATCGCCTATATCCTTCAAAACCCCAATGTTAATTGGTTAGCCCGCTTTGATGGTTTTTATGATGTCTGCTTTACAGTTTGTTTTAAAACAAATTTAGAGCTTAGTGATTTTATTGATGACATTAAACAAAAGTTTAAAGATTATCTGAGCAAGTTTATTTATTCCGTAAATATCCAGGCGGATTTTTTAAATAGAGATTTCTTATTAAAAGAAAAACGCAAAATAAAAAGAATCTCTGCCTATTCCGCCCCTAAAATCAGCGAGCATATTGATAATTTGGATTTAAATATTTTAAAAAGCATTTCTTTAAATCCCCGAACTACGGCAACGGAATTGGCTGAAAAGATTAAAGTTAGCCCAGAGACTATTCGCAGCAGAATCTTAAATTTAGAAAAAAAAGAAATAATTAACGGCTATCGTGTTGTTTTAAACAATTCCTTAATTGGAGAAGTTAATTATTATGTTTTGATTTTTCTAAATTATACTTCAATGGCAAAGATCGAAAAATTTGTACAATTTTGCAAAGCCCATACGGCAGTAAATTATATCATCAAGTCTTTAGGAGAATGGGATTACGAATTAAGCGTTGAAGTCAATCATCCTTTAGAATATCGCAAATTAATGATGGAAATTACCAAAGAGTATTCGGATATTGTTAAAGACTACCAAGGTTTTCTAGTGAGTCAGATTCATAAATATAGAATTCTGCCATTTGAGCCGGAAAAAATTTGATTCGCTTTGTTTATTAAAATTTATTTGTTATGTAGGGGCACCCTTTATGGGTGCCCCTACATTGATCTACGATTCCCTGATTTTATTCGTCCTTCTCTTACTAACCTCTCGAAGAATCTGCTTGGAATGTGGCAGGGTTTGCATCACCCATTGCTCTTTTATCTCCAACTTTTCTTCTTCTGAAAGCAGAGGAACTTGACGATTTCCTGAACGAACATCTAATGTTGAACAAAATAAACAAAGAGCACAAGCAACCGATATATTAAAACTCTCTACAAAACCAAACATCGGAATAAAAGTTTTGTATGTTGCTGCTTGCGATATTTCTTCCGATACTCCCGCTCTTTCGTTGCCAAAAGCTAAAACTAATTTTTCCTGAAATGGAAGCTGATAAACCGGAATGGATTTTTTATTATCTGCAGTCAAATTATCTTCCGGAGCGGTAACAACAATTTTATAATCTTTAGCTTGTAAATAATCTAAAGCTTGCTTGGCAGTTTGATGCAAATGCAATTTCAGCCATTGTTCTGTTCCCAAAGCTATTCCCTTACTGTATTCGATGTCCTGTCCGATTAAATGCACATCACATAAACCAAAGGCATCAGCACTGCGGATTACAGCGGAGATATTATGATAATTTTGCACACAATCTAAAAGAATTGTTAAATGCTTCGTTCTTTGGTTAAGAACTTCTTCCATTCGCACTTTACGTTTGGGCAAAAGAAACTCATAGAGTGCTTCGATATTTTCCGGAGTATTTTCTTTATCCATCGTACTCACAACTACAACTTGGCGGCTATAGCTTGACTAAAAGACATTGTTGTTCCCTTACCGCCTAAATCCGGAGTTAATATTTCCTGATTTTTGAAAGTTTCATACAAAGCATTTTCAATTCTAACAGCAACATCTCCTTGACCGACATGTCTTAATAATTGTGTTGCTGAAAGAAGAAGTGCCGTAGGATTAGCCAAACCTTTTCCGGCAATATCCGGAGCAGAACCATGCACCGCTTCAAAGACCGAAGCAGTAGTTCCAATGTTGGCAGAAGCCGCTAAACCCAAACCACCAATTAAACCTGCTGCCAAATCCGATAAAATATCTCCATACAAATTTTCAGTTACCAAGACATCAAGTTTTTCCGGATTCATTACCATTAACATTGCCGTGGCATCGACAATCCTCTCTTCATAATCTATTTCCGGATATTGATTGGCCACTTCCCGATAACATTCCAGGGCAAGACCGTCACTTAATTTCATAATATTTGCTTTATGCACTGCGGTAACTTTTTTACGACCACAACGCATCGCATAATTAAAAGCAAATTCAGCAATTCTTACACAAGCAAGCCTTGTGGAAACTTTTAAACTGGTTACCACTCCGGGAGTAATTTCATGTTCTAAACCAGAATACAAACCTTCGGTATTTTCACGGATTACAACCAAATCCACATTGGGGAATTTTGTTTTTAGATTAGGAAATGTTTTAACGGGACGCACGTTGGCATAAAGATTAAGTTCTTTTCTTAAACGCACATTAATACTTCTAAAACCTGTGGCTACTCCTGATTTACTTCCCACTTCAGTAGTGAGAGGTCCTTTTAAAGCAACTCCTGCTTTTTTAATTTTGGTTAAGGTTTCTTCAGGCAGAGGATCTTCGAATTTTTTTTCCAATGCCGAAATTCCGGCATAGGCAAGTTCCCATTTTATTTTTGCATTTGCCTTTTCTAAAACAAATAAAACCGCCTTGGAAATTTCTGGCCCAATTCCATCACCTTCTATCAAAACAACTTCTTGCATTTACATTACCTTATTTAAAATCAAAATTTCTCATTCAAAAATCACTTTTCTTGAAAAGAAAAGTCTGGAAAACTATTTATTTTCTCTTAACTACCAAAGCTACAGGAACATCATCCCCACCACTAATATAGATTTCTTCGGATAAAGAACCAATTTTATCTAAATAAAATTGCGAGGAACCACCACCATCTAAATTCAAAGCATCTTTTATTTCCAACTCTGGCTTAATCAACATGTGTTGAATTTCAAGAAGAGATGCTCCAGGGAAACGTAATAAAGTAATATATAAAATTACTTCATTTTTTCTCGTTAGCGCAATTCCTGAACGACGGCTGGTTACTTCCGGAGAAGAAAGTCTAAGCACTTTGCCGTCCTCAATTAACCTAGGTCCCGCTTGCAAAGCAAGTAGCTTGTTATCAGAAGAAAAAAGATCGCGATATTCTATCTTCGGTCCGTTAGAATCTATTGAAAAAACACCCGTTAAAACATTCCCTTGCCGATGGAGATTTTGTAATATCTTAGCATCTTTGATTAATAGACCTAAGGGTTTATTCTTAGGATCAAAGAAATTAGCATTAATTCCACAAAGACCATCCGACTCTTTAGTAAGGCTTTTGATATTATCAACTCCGGGAGATTCTTTTTTAATACTTAAATCAAATGAATAAAATTGAGGAGAAATTTTCAATAATAAAACTTCAGAACGTAGCAGGGCATCTTCCGGACCAAGTGTATAACGGGTAAAATCTAAACCTTTTTCAATATTTTGCCATTTTAAAAAATTATTGGGCTCGGACTGTGAATGTGCCGATAGAGAAAGGAAGAAAAATAGGACCAAGGAGAAAATGTATAACTTTTTTTTCTTCATTGAATTTAGCTTTAAGTATTTAATATTTAATTTTTCCAAGAAAATCAATATGTTAACAAAAAATTAAACTTTTTCCTTCCAAACTCTAAACTTTCTCGTATAATTACCGACCTAATACATACAGATTAGATTATTTATGGATAGAATCTTTCTATCAGATGGAGTTTGTCATGGTAGACGATATAAAAAAATACAGAAACAACACAGTAGAGCTTAATGAGCAGTTGCGGAAAAATTACAAAGCAATTTCTTCCAATAATTCCGGAGGCTTAGATACTAACACCTCAATTTCAAATCTTTCAGATACAATAAAAATGTCTGTTGATGCCATAAGAAACTTAGCCAAAGCTTATGAATCAAAGGAGAGTAATTCTCAGCAAGATATTGCTGCTGAAAACCGACATTCAGCTTATGCAACTCCCGAAGACCTTGTAAAGATTAAAGAAAATGCCAATGAAACTGGTTCGGCAATTCATTTCAACAAAAATCTCGCGCTCTCGGCCCATGGGGAGGATCTGGATTCAGATGCGGTACTAAAACTTCTTAATGACTAATTGATTAGTCTACAAGTATATGGTAGACTAAATTCATAGGTTATTTACTGGGTTATTTTTCTAGGTTAATTAAAAACTTTTTAACTGATAACCCAATGTTTGCTTTTCTTAAAAAATATTTTTCATTTTTATTTTTATTATACTTTTTAGCATTACCATCTTTTGCTAATGCCGGTGTCTTAATTCGTTCCATTAGCTCCAGAGGGAATTCCTATACTCCCCGAAGATCTACCGACGCAATTCGAAGAACAAATCCCAACTTAAATTATCGTGGGCGTACTGTTCAAAGCCAAATCAATTATTTGGAAAAACTTCAAACTAATTACGATAAAGAATTAGCTAAATGGTACAAACAAAAAGCAAAAGTTGAAGAAAAGATAGCGAAAGAACGCAATAAAAGGGAAGAACAAGAAAGAAAATTAGCATTGAAAGCTCAAAAATCTTTTGAAAGTTATAGTAGCAGAAATTCATCAGACTCACGAAACCCAATATCTTGGTTTAAAAAACGTATTGCCGGAGTTAAAGAAGATTCTAAATCTAATATTGAAAGACCTAAGATCGAATTTAACAATACTGCCCGCAGCAAACTTTCTGAAGATAAAGATTTAGCATTAAACGCAGACAAATCCCCAAAGAAAAAAGAAGGTTTTTGGAAAAGAATTCTTCAAGCATTGGGCATTGCTTAATTATAGAATTTTTTCAGGAATTCTTACTCCAATAAATTCCCTCTTTGCACAATGCAATAATCAGGCTATCATCTGCTGATTATGAATTTTTCTGAAATATATAAAAGTCAATCAAAAGTCCTGTCTCTTGAATTCTTTCCTCCTCGCAATGCCTCGGATATTGCCGAGACTAAACGACTAATGTCTGATTTGACTCAAAGTTCTCCTCATCTCATGACAGTTACTTATGGTGCCGGAGGAGGAACTCGCGAACTAACAAGAGAATTAGTGAGCTATATCAAAAATGTTTTAAAAATAACTGCCGTATCACACATCACCTGTGTCGGACATAGCAGGGAAGAGATTAGAAATTTGCTTGATAAATTATTGGCATCCGGAGTAAAAAATGTTTTGGCGCTAAGAGGGGATCCCCCTAAAGGGCAAATAGATTTTGTGCCGCATCCTGATGGTTTTACCAATGCCCGGGATTTATCCAAATTCATTAGGGAACTGGGGCAATTCAGCATTGCTGTTGCCGGATATCCCGAAACTCACTGCGATGCCAAATCTCCGGAAGCTGATTTGGCCTTTCTCAAAGAAAAGGTTGATGCCGGAGCGGAACTTATTTTTACCCAAGTTTTTTTTGATCCGGAAATTTATTTTCGCTTTGTTGAACGGGCAAAAAAAATTGGGATTAATGTGCCCATTGTTCCGGGAATTATGCCCATCTCCAATTTTTCTCAATTAAAAAGATTTACATCAATGTGTGGCTCCAGCATTCCTCAAGAACTATCTAATTCCTTGGAAACTCTAAAGGATCAACATGAAGATGTGCTTAAATTTGGAATTGATTATGCGATTAGACTTTCTGAAAGATTGCTGCGAAACGGCGCGCCGGGAATACATCTCTACACTCTGAATAAGTCCACGCAAATTTGGCCGATTGTTTCGACCTTAAGAGGAATCGGAGTGCTTTGATTATCTTGTTTCTTATGTAAAATATCTAACTTATTAATTAAAAAAATTTTGTACTAAATAAAAATTATCTGGACCGCGGACGTCCTCGTCCGC
>CAYOOT010000071.1:6190-11270 GCA_964405665.1 uncultured Bdellovibrionales bacterium
CACTTGTCCTTATTCTTGCATATTACCCTTCAATAACCTCAATCACATTTCCCGTAGGATCAGCAATAAAAGTACTATTCACCCCATCAACACGTTCTCGCAAGGTCCCCAGAGTCTTCGCGTCCTTCCTACAAAAAGCAAGATGCAGCGGTTCAGCACTAGGTAAAACTAATGTTAATTTAACATTGGCAAATTCCAATATCGCTTGGGCCTTTGCTTGAAATATCAAACGACAATTAAAACTTTGCTGATACCATTTAATGGATTTTTCCAAATCAGCAACGTTAATTGCCAAATGGTGGATCTGATCTAATTTTTCTTCATTTTGTTCTGGCATTTTTTTTACCTTCAGATTGATAAAACGTACAAATGGCCGTTAAAGGACATTGGTTACAAAGAGGATTTCTTGCTTTGCAAATTCTTCTACCATGAAAAATTAAAAGATGACTAAAAACACACCAATCAGCAGGCGGAAGTAAAGAACATAATTCTGTCTCAATTTTTATCGGGTCTTGTTTCTCAGTCAGACCTAAACGATTACTGACTCTGGTTACATGAGTATCCACCGGAAGACCGGGGATATTAAAAGCATTTCCCAAAACAACATTGGCAGTTTTTCTTCCTACTCCCGGAAGCACAGTTAGATCTTCCATTGTCTGGGGCACTTTACCTTGATGTTTTTCCAAAATAGTTTTCATTGCTCCGACAATACTTTTTGCTTTTTGCCTAAAAAATCCCGTGGAACGAATCATTGTTTCCAGTTCTTTAATTGGTTTGGCTAAATAGTCAGCAGGCTTTTTATATTTCTTAAACAGCTCTTTAGTTACGATATTTACGCGGACATCAGTGCACTGTGCCGATAAAATAGTTGCCACTAATAATTCTAGAGGATTACGATAATTTAATTCGCAATGAGCATCCGGATAAAGTCGGTTAAGAGTTTGCTTAATGTTTTTTGCTTTTTTGCTTAAGTTTTCTGACATTTTTTAAATAATTTTCAAAATCACTGATTTCCAAACAGTTAATAAAATCCTTTTTCCCCAGTCTTCCCTTCTTTGCCATCAATAAGCCATAATGGATATTCAACACGCCATTTTTACTATGAGCATCCGGAGAAATTGCAAATTTAAGACCTTGTTTTTTAGCCAGGTTTAAATAACTCCAATCTAGATCCAATCTTTTCGGATTAGAATTAATTTCAATAATCACATTATTTTTGATCGCACTTTCAATAATTTTTTCTAGATCCACTTCATAAGCTTCTCGCTCCAATAACAACCTTCCTGTGGGATGGGCCAGCAAAGTGGTATAAGGATTTTCCAAAGCCTTGATTATTCTTGCAGTCATTTCTTCTTTGCTTTGAGAAAAACGAGTATGCACCGAGGCGATAACGAAATCAAAAACTTCTAAAACATCATCGGGATAATCCAGCGAACCGTCTGCCAAAATATCGGACTCAATTCCTTTGAAAATTTTAAAAGGTTTTAATTTTTCATTTAAGAAGTCTATTTCTGCATGCTGAGCTTTAATTTTTTCAACACCTAAACCACCGGCATAAATAGCAGAGCGAGAGTGATCACTGATTACCAGATACTGAAAGCCCATTTCTTTTACAAAGCTTGCTAATTCCTCCAGACTGTCTTTACCGTCGGAGTAATTGCTATGAGCATGAATAATGCCTTTAATATTATCAGTATCTATTAAATTAAATTGTAAATTATTTTTAAATAATTCGGCTGCTTCTTCAATTTCGCCTTTATTTTCTCTTGTCTCCGGAGGGATAAAGCAAAGTCGACTGTGTCGATATAACTCTTCTTCGGAATTAAAATCTTTCTTTGTTCCGCGAGCGACAACTTTATTTACATGCTCCTCCGATCCGGTAGTAGAAAACATCGTCCAAGCAAAATTCTCCTTGGAAACACAATGAATGAAAAAAGGAAATCCTTTTTCAAATTTTCCTTGAATCAGATTATTGATACTTTTTACTTCTCTTAAAAAAGAAGCTTGCTGTAAGATTTTTTCCAACTGGAGTTGATTCTCTGCAAGAACAATCAAAGAAATTTCCGATATTGTCGGCAATGCTCTTCGAATCTCGGAACATATTTCAATTTTTGAACATTCTAAGATGATTAATTCTTTAAGTTTTTTTGCCAGCTCAAATGCTTTGGGATAAATTAATTGTTTGGAATAACTTTGATATTTCCCGATTCCGACAAGAATCTGGCTCTGAGTTTTTTCACTAAATCCCTTCAGAGCAATTAATTTATTTTCCTGACAAGCTTTTTCCAATTGTTCAATATTTTTAATTTCCAGTTCCTGATAAAGCTGTTTTACTTTCTTCACTCCCACGCCTGGTAGATTTAATATTTCTAGTAACGTTTCGGGAACTTCTGCAGACAATTCTTCAAATAGGGAAATATTTAAATTTTTAGATAATTGTTCAATCAGCTCAGTCAGCTGAGCCCCGATTCCCTTGATTGAATTTTTTTTTGCGAGTTCAATAAACTCTTCGATTTTTCCGGGAAAAGCCCCGATTATTTCCGCTGAATTTCTATAGGCTCTTATTTTGAAAGGATTGTCTCCTCTGATCTCCAGAAGTTGAGACAAAGCAACTAATTTTTCAACTATTTCTCCTTTTTCCATTTAAAATCATCAACAATAATTAATGGTCCCTTAGGACTCTTTAAACCTCTATTATTCACATTGCATACTTTATCCGACTTAAAAAATTATAACTAGTCCGGATAAAAGTCTAAACGAATATATAAACTAAAACTACGTCTATAAAAAACAATTTTCAAACTACAGTAATGCTTGCATTCTGCCGAATGGATGTTGTAACTTTCACAGATTATTGTGAAGTTGTACCTTTATTAATTTGATTATGGAGAAGTATAATCATGAAAAAAACTAACGCGTTTACCACTCTAGCATCAGTAGCAGTAGGAACTTTAGCAGCTGGTGCCCTATTTGCTCTTCCAGTAAAAGCTTATGCAGACGATGCACATGCTGATCATGGCGCTGCAGGAGATAAGAAATGTTCTGGAGACAAAAAATGTTCCGGAGATAAGAAATGCTCTGGAGACAAAAAGTGTTCAGGAGATAAGAAATGCTCTGGAGACAAAAAATGTTCTGGAGATAAGAAATGCTCTGGAGACAAAAAGTGTTCAGGAGAGAAACACGGAGAATAATCCGTAACTCTAATGAAAGCCAAAAGCTTTTATTAGACTTGAACGCTAAAGCCACTGTGGTAAGATAATTACCCAGTGGCTTTTTTCATTCTCCCCTTTTTCGCGCGCTGCATATATTCTAGTACTAGTTATAGTTTGATGCGCAAAAAAGGGGAGAATTATGGGTAATGATATTTTATGCAAAACTTCGGTCTAGAACCCCTCGGCGGCGGCGCCGGATTAAGAAACGAACATTTCCAAGACATCCTGGAAAAAAAACCTGACTTTAAATGGTTTGAGATCATCAATGAAAATGTCATGGGCATGGGCGGCTGGGTCAAAGAAGCCTTTGAAGAAATAAGAAAAAGTTATCGAATCATTCCGCACGGCGTTTGCATGTCAATCGGCTCAACAGATCCTCTGGATATGAAATATTTAAAAAACATGAGGGCTTTTCTTGATCAGATCGAAGCTCCCTGGACCTCAGATCATCTTTGTTTTACAATGGTAGATCACACAAATTTAAACGAATTAATACCGATTCCTTTTTCCATTGAATCGGCAAAAAATGTAATTGAACGCGTAAAAATCGTACAAGATGTTTTGGGAAGGAAATTTCTTCTAGAAAATGTCACACGCTACATCACCATTTCCGACCGTGAAATGTCAGAAGCGGAATTTATTTCAACTATTGTCGAAAAAGCCGATTGCGGAATTTTGTTAGATGTAACAAACGCCTATTTAAATTCTCAATTTCACAATTTTGATGCCTTAGAATTCATTAAATCACTTCCCATCGAAAGAATTGGCCAAATGCATTTAGCCGGTTGGGACGATGAAGACGGTCAAGTTCTAGATACCCATGATGCTCCAGTTCCTCCCGAAGTTTGGGATTTGTTTAAAAAAGTCATTGCCATCACCGGACCTAGTTCCGTCTTAGTGGAATGGGACAATCATCTTCCTAGTTTAGATCGCCTTTTGCAGGAAACAAAAATGGCCGATCAAATTATTAGCGAATACGCACCCAAAGAAAAAATGAGAGCCACAGCATGTCGTTAGCTGATGTATTATCTGCAGTAAGAGTTTTAATTTTAGATTGTCCGAATATTCCGGAATCCTATGAAGCAAGAATAAATTTCTTCAATCAAAACTTTTCCAGTCTTGAAAAAAACGAAATTGAAGATTTAGCAAAAATTCCTCCCGAAAAAATGCGAATTTATACTCAGACTATTTTTGCCGGGGAAAAAAGTGTCCTCGCTAATCATTTTCCACTTACTTTTGCTTTAATTAAGAAGAAATTTAATCCAAAAATGGATTTTTTTGAATTGGTAAAAGACCTGCATCTGAAGCGTCCGTGGAAAAGCTATCTTACTGCCAGTTTAGTCAAGGGATTTGTGGAATATTTAGAATTTGATCGCCCAGATATTTTAGAGAAAGTTCCAGAAATCCCTGAAATTTCGAAACTAGAAAGATTATCTTTACAAATTTCCCGAATTAAAACAGAAGAAAAAGCAGACAGCCCAGCTATAGAAGATATCAGCAAACTAACCGTCGCTCAATTGCTGGAAATACCCTGTCAATTATCAGCCACTGTTAAATTACAAGACTTTTCTTTTGATACGATTTCCTATCGACAATTGTTTTTAGATCAAGAACGCAAACTTCCGGAAACATCTTTAGAAAAGAAGAATATTTTTACTATCGGCAGTAGAAATAAATGGCATACTGTATGTTGGAATCATCTTTCCAAAAATGTTTTTGATTTCTTCAAAGAAAAAGAAAAAAATCCTTTTCCCTTGGGAGAGCTAGCCAATGCTTACGTCGAAGGTGAAGACAGCAATCGCAGTGAGCAAGAACTTTTCCAAGCATTCATGAAATTATTTTCTGATTTGCTTGAAGACGGGGCTTTG
>CAYOOT010000071.1:11370-13199 GCA_964405665.1 uncultured Bdellovibrionales bacterium
ACTTTTCCAAGCATTCATGAAATTATTTTCTGATTTGCTTGAAGACGGGGCTTTGATAATCACTACTGGATAACCTATCGTTGCAAGCGAAGCGAAGCAATCTCCATGTGTTTACCCAAATCGTAAAAAGAAGAGACAGGATAAACACTGGGAGATTGCTTCGGTCGCTACGCTCCCTCGCAACGACAAGTTATTGTCATTTTGCCAATCTACCTTCTCAAAGTCCCAACTGTATTCTTAAAAATATCCTCAACCTCCGCCTTATAGGTAATCACCGTATCCCCATTTAAACTCAAACAAATCCCAGCCAAAATAGTCCCATAATGCAGCCCTTTTTCCATATCCCCATCCAAAAATCCATGAATCACACCGGCAGCTAGAGCATCCCCTGCTCCGATGCGATCCACAATTTGCACCGGTCGAGCCGGTGCATGGAATAAATTATTCCCATTCCAAGCAATCACCCCTTCGTCAGCAAGTGTCACCACCGCCCAAGTTGCTTTACTAAGACACAAAACATCATTTACAATTTTATCCGGAGTTCCTTCGATCCCAAAAAGTTTTTTAGCATCCCCTTGTCCGCAGAAAAATAAATCGACGCCAACAGCCAACTGCTTAATCGTTTCCGCCGCATCATTTTCTGTCCAAAGTTTTTGTCGGTAATTTACATCAAAACTTCTGGCCACTCCTTTATCTTTTGCGCGAGTCAGAGCTTCCTTTGTCAGTTCCAAACAATTCTTGGATAAAGCCGGAGTAATTCCTGTTTGATGCAATAACCGAGTATCAAGAAGCCAATCCCAATTAATATCTTTAGCACTAAGATTTGCCGCACAGGAATTCGCCCGATCATAATAAACATTTGTTGCTCGGGGAAGACCGGCAAATTCAATATAAAAAGTTCCCATTCTTCCTTCACCCCAAACCACTCCGGAAGTATCGACATTTGACTGTCTTAAATGATTCTCTACAAGTTTCCCCAAAGGATTTGCCGGCAAAGCACCAATCCAAGCACATTTTCGATCAAGGGCTGCCAAAGCACAAACTAGATTTCCTTCCGCTCCTCCAGGATTTATTTCCAAAGTTCTAGCACGTTCCAACTTTGTTCCAGCAGGCACACTATAGCGAAGCATAATTTCGCCTACACCAGTAACATCAAACTTTTTATTTTCCATTAAATTATCCTTTTAATTTTTTGCTTTGATCCAGGCAGCTCTTAAGCTTTGCGCTTTTTTCGCAAGATCTTCCATTGCTTGATCAGGACCAGTGACCAAGGCACTACCAATTCCCAAAGCAGCAGCTCCTGCAGAAAGATATTCATGTAAATTTTCAGGAGTAATTCCACCAGTAGGAACTAAATCAATATCATCTAGTGGAGCACGAACTGCTTTGATATATTTTGCGCCAACAACATCAGAGGGAAAAACTTTTAATAGTCTACAACCATGATTGTAAGCATTTTGAATTTCAGTTGGAGTAAATACTCCGGGAAGATGTAAAAAATCTTTTTTTATTGCCAGTTCAACAGTTGCCAAATCAAAATTCGGAGCAACGGTAAATTCTGCCCCGGCAGACATTGCCTCTTCTAATTGCTTGGCGTTTCTAACAGTCCCCGCACCAACAATTATTTTACTTCCAAATTCTTGACGAAGTTTGCCAATTGATTCCAAAGCATCAGTGGTATTTAATGTAATTTCCATTACATTAACGTCATTAGCCAAAAGAGTTTCTGCAATTTTATTTATTTGCTGATAGCTAAACTTCCCGCGAATAATCGCAATCAAGCCGGACTTTTTTACTTCAGAAATGTTATTTTGAATTTTTGTGGTCAT
>CAYOOT010000071.1:13299-14437 GCA_964405665.1 uncultured Bdellovibrionales bacterium
ACTCCTCAAAATATAAACATAAACCATCCAACCCCCAGAAAATCAAAATTACCTCTATTCTGATTTTCTTTTCGCCGAAAAAACAAAAATGGTTCTTAGTTTTATTTATATTTATTGACTGTAGAAGAAACTTTATTTTTTTAAAAAAATGATAGCGAATGTCTAGTAAACGAATATGAAAATGTTGTAAGCTATAAAAGTAGGGCGGCACCAGTATTTATAACCAGTATTTATTTCAGCAGTATTTATTTAAAAAATATTGCTGGACATTCAAATAAACTCTCAATGACATATAAGTAAAGAGAAAAAATAATCGAGAATCTTATGGGGAAAAATTAGTATTTGGTATTTACTTATACGTCATTGAGAGTTATTTCTAGCTATGTTTTTAAGAATGTAAGATTCAAACAGTGAAAAAAATAAACCTTAATAAACCAATAAAATTTACTTCTCCAAAATTTGAGACATTAAAGAATATCTCCATAACAGGATTTATCTCCGCTTCGATACTAGGATTTAATAATATTTTTTTATTTCTATCTGGAGATTCCAATTATGACTTTGGATTGATAGCTATTCTTCTTATAGTATTTAGTTTAGCATTTCTTGGTTCTCGCTTCTATCCTCCGAGTCGCTATCTCCTACTTGATGCTAAAGGTTTTGCAACCAAGGGTCTTCGTAGACATTCGAAGAGATGGAAATGGGAGGAAATTGAATATTTTGGCACAGCTACAAGCTTAGGAACATTATTAGTTGGGTTTAGCTTTAAACAAAATTATGTATTAAAAAATACTTTTTCAATAAGAAGGAATAGACGATTTTATAAATTAGATGAATTTATTCCCGATGTATACAGCAATGATATTTCATCTAAAGAATTAGTTAACTTAATGAATTCTTGGTTACAAGAAAGTCGAGTAAACAAAGCATAATTGTCCCCGTTTTTTTATTCAGAGTAATCACCCTTAAAAACCGGCACAAAATTTAGATCCATATTCAAGTAATTTAGATCGTTCAAACCAAAAAATCAATTTTAATATTGGTGCATCCCTACTTTTTTGAAGGAATTATTAAGGATATCTAGTAAATGAATATGAAAATATTGTAAGCTATAAAAGTAGGGCGGCACCAGTATTAA
>CAYOOT010000072.1:0-13868 GCA_964405665.1 uncultured Bdellovibrionales bacterium
TCCGCTGTTAAAAAGACGTTACGACGATTAAAATTAAGTAAATTCTCGATCAAAGAAAGCTTTATTCCAAATTATCGGAGCATCTTCAGTGCTATAAACTGTTCGCAGCTCCTCTTTTGTAAAAGCACACAATCGAGAGATTAGTTTCATTCCCCCACAGCGCTTTGCCCGTTCATTCATCCGTTGATCATAAACTTCTCTGGGCAATGGCGCTGAAAATTTCCGTAAACGCTTAATTTCTTCAGTGGTGATTCTAAAAAGCCGTCCTGTAGATTCACATTGAGCGATAATTGATTGATCGTTTGACGGTAAATCATCAGGCAATTCTTGGGCTTGGAGATTTCCAAATTCTGTTGCGTCTTTCGGCAACCAATTTAATTGCTCTTCCTTGGCTTGATTTTCGGATAAAGAAAAAAACCTAGAAGCAAAACTATAATTATAAGGCCAGGGGGATAATTGCATTGGAAAAAACTCACCCCATTCTCCATGTTTGTGTAGATGTTCAACAATCTTTGGAAGAAGAGCAAAGTAATCCTCTTTAGAATATTGTTTGTTTAAAATACAAAATTGCTGTTTTCTAAGACAGACGCAGCCAAAACAATTTTCTGAAGCATGAGAAGTATCGCAGTAAATTAAATTATTAGCTCCATCCCAGCAATTGTAACAAAAAAGAAGTCGTTGTGTATTTAAGCCGCAAATGCAGCATTCATACATCAGCTCTGGAGACATAAAGGAAATAGTGCAATCTTGGCAATCTTTGGCCCCGCTGGTTACGATATTACAATGCCTTAGATCTTCTCCTCCATTAATAAAAAAACTATTTTCAATATTTCGCGAGTTGTGAAGATGATTGCCACTGCAATTTTCTATTCGGGAACCTATTAAATGGGGTTTGGGATTGGTGGCTTGCAGCTCTTGGACCTTTCTTTTGAATTCAAGACGTTTATTCCAGGAAATTAAATTACTAGATTCTAAAAACCTAGTGTATTTATCCTTAGATACTTCTTTATTAAAGATAAAATATTCTTGATGTCTCAGATTGATACAGCCAAAACAATGCTTGCAGCCTCGGCAATTAGTAAGAAAATAACTATCGGAACATTGCTCGCAATTTTCTGAACTTTGTAAATTATAACAATTAGAACAAGCGGCACAGTCATAACATAGTTCTGAATCAAAAATAACAGAACAGTCTAAACAATCTTTGCAATTTGTTATAGTTTCCGAGTAGAGGCAATCTCGATTCTTATCTGCATCAAAACAGAAATAGCAATCCTTGAGCCAACTACAGTTATTACAGTAATCACTATTCTCAATAGAATCTAAAATAGTGTTTAGTGCCGGATGGGGAACGAGATCACGCAATTCTCTCCACTGCTCAAAAAAAGGCCGGGAGAAATCAAAGTCTCTGCCATAATCCCTTGCCTCCCAACTATCAGACCACCATTGTGTATTAGAAACTACCGGAAACGAAGGTTTTCCCAGATACATCGAAAATACACGCTCTGTGGTGCCTGGGTCTTGCTTTAAATTAACATAAATTTGATTGCGATGGGCCATGCGTCTTTGCAAACGACAGCCTGGACAAAGCTTGGGTTGAGGAATTAAATATGTTTTTTCATTGATACGTGGAGAAATTTTTTCTAGAAATGCCAGTTCCTTAGCAGTAACGATAAAAGGCTGCTGACACTGAACACAAAGTTTTTGCATCTGCTGATATTAAACTATTTTATAAACTTAATCTCGTTTAAGATATCTCTCCCAAAGCATTTCGGCAGCTTGGGCAGGAGCTTTTTTTCTCGTAATTACTTCTTTTAGAATTTCATCAAAAAGTTCGTTTTCATTGCAAAATTCCAGAATTTTTTGCTTGGGAAGTTCTGATAGAACAGCGAGCAAACTTTGTTTTAAAAAATCTTCCCTTCTTTTAGCAAAATTTCCCGAGGTTTTTGCCCAAGTTAGGTGTTTTTCTATATTCTTATATAATTCTTCTATTCCCTTGCCTTCAGTAGATATTGTTTTAGTGATTTCCGGTTTCCAAGCTAAGTTCTCAGCCAAACTAAGAAGAGTAGTCAATTCTTTGTGTAATCTATCTACCCCTTCATAATCTGCTTTATTTATGGCAAAGATATCGGCAATTTCCAAGATACCAGCTTTTAAAGCCTGCACAGTATCGCCCATCCCCGGAACTAAAACGACAATTACAGTATCAGCAGTTTTCACAATTTCAATCTCGGACTGCCCCACACCAACTGTTTCCACTAAAATAAAATCAAATCCGGCGGCATCAAGCACAAAGATCATCTCAGGAGTCTTCTGGGAAAGTCCACCTAAAGCTCCTCTGGATGCGATAGAACGCATAAAAACTCTTTTATCTTGTAGGGAATTAGTCATGCGAATGCGATCCCCTAATAGAGCACCCCCTGTAAAAGGACTACTGGGATCAACCGAAATGATCCCCACTTTTTTATCTTGTTCTAATATTAACTTGGCAAGATGATCGACTAAAGTGGATTTTCCCGCACCGGGAGAACCGGTGATGCCAATGACAATGGCCTTACCTGTGTGGGGAAAAAGTTCTCGTAAGTACTTCTTTCCCAGATCAGAATCTTCTTCAACCAAAGTGAGTACTCTGGCAATTGCTTTGTGTTGACCTTTTAATAAATCTTTTTTTAAATCCATTCTCCCCTTTTCCCCACTTTGAAGATATTGCAGTACTAGAATATATGCAACGTGGGAAAAAGGGGAGAATAAACAAAAAAAGCCGCCAAAATGGCGGCTTTAAACCATTAGGTAAGATTGCTCTTACCTAAAGATCAAGACTATCTCTTCTTTGATCTAGCTGGCTTTTTTCTTGAAGCAGCTGCTTTACGAGCTGGTGCTTTTTTTGTCATTTTTTTAGCTGCTGGTTTTTTCTTTTTAGCTGTTGCCATAATAATTCCTCTCTTTTTGTTATTTCAATTTATTAATTATAAATGCATCTTTAACTAAAGATACATTCCGATACAACATTATATGGACATCTTTTACCACAAAATATAAATTTGCCAAACAATTTTTTTTACTTTTTTGATAATTTTAAAAAAAACTGCATTGACAACATTATTCTTCGATGAATTTTTGCAGGAAGAAGATTCAAATTAGATTAATTTAGCTAACTGAATTCGGAATGTTTGTTGAGATTGGTATTTGGTTCTCCCCTTTTTCGCACATCAAACTATAAATAGTTCTAGAATATATGCCGCGTGCGAAAAAGGGGAGAATTATAAATTAAAACGAAAATGCACAATATCTCCATCTTGCATTAGATATTCTTTACCTTCGATTCGCAATTGTCCCTTTTCTTTTGCTCCCTGTTCACCACCATACTCAACATAATACTTATAGCCGACAATTTCTGCGCGAATAAAACCTTTTGCAAAATCAGAATGAATCTTGCCTGCGGCATCTACTGCAGTAGATCCTAATGCACAGGTCCAGGCATGAGCTTCTTTCGGGCCAATAGTAAAAAACGTTATTAAATTCAAAAGCTTATATCCGGCATGACCAAGCTTAGATAAACCTGATTCTTTAAGCCCCAAAGCATCTAAAAATGGCCCTCTTTCACTTTCTTCAAGTTGACTAACTTCTGATTCAACTTTGCCGGAGATCACAACTACGTCACTTCCAACTTTGTTGGCCCACTTTACCAATTCCCCAACGTAGCCTTTTGTATTCTCTGTCGGTTCAAGTGCAACATCGCTTTCTGCGACATTGGCAACATACAAAAGTGGTTTACTAGATAATAATCCTAGGGAATTTAAATTATGTCCGGTATTTTTTAACGTTCTCAGAACTATTCCTTTTGATAATTGCTCTTTTGCAAATTCCAATGCAGCAAATTCCGCTTTGGCCTCTTTATCTCCGACCTTTGCCGCCTTTGCTGCACGATCAATGCGTTTCTCTACTGAGGCTAAATCTGCAAGCATTAGTTCAGTTTCTATCACCTCTACATCCCTCACAGGAGAGATAGAACCATCCACGTGCACAATATTCTCATCATCAAAGCAACGAACCACATGAATCAACGCATCCACTGCTCTGATATGACCTAAAAATTGATTTCCTAAGCCTTGTCCCTCCGATGCGCCTTTAACTAATCCAGCAATATCCACAAACTCAACCACAGCTGGAATTATTTTCTGCGAACCAGCTATTTTTGCAAGCACGGCCAGTCTCTCATCAGGGACTGCCACAATTCCGGTATTTGGTTCTATCGTGCAGAAAGGATAATTCGCAGCTTCGGCTTGTACTGCTGTTAAGGCACTGAATATTGTTGATTTTCCAACATTTGGTAGCCCGATAATTCCACAATTAAATCCCAATTGACACCTTATTTTTTAGTAAAATATTGATAAGCTTCTAAGGTAGCATACGCAGTTTTGGTCCAAGTAAATTTCTCTGCTTGTTTGATTCCCTTTTCGCCTAGTTCCCTTAGTTTATTTTCATTTTGCAACAAAGCCAAGATCTCTCTGACCCATTGCTTTTCATCATTGTCATTTAGCAAAATAGCGGCATCTCCTGCAACCTCAGGGAGAGAAGAATTATTTCCGGCTACTACCGGAAGTCCGCAAGCCATCGCCTCTAGCACCGGCAAACCAAAACCTTCATAGATACTTGGAAAAACTTTCAAAACTGAGGCTTGATATACTTCAATCATATCGGCCATACTTAAGAATCCTAATAACTTAATATCTCGCTCTAAACCTAGTTCCTGTATTTTTTGAACAAGCTTTGGATAATTGTTATCCCCTTCATATCTGCCGACCATAACAAATATCGGCTTAGGGTTAATCTCACTTTGATAAATGATTCGATCCAAGACATTCAAAATAAAAGGGATATTTTTTCGAGCATCAATACCGCCGGCATAAAAAATAATTGGTCTTTCTACGGGGATCTCATATTTTCTTTTAACTTCTTCTGCTTTTTGCTTCCAATTGCTTAAATCCCTTGCTTTAAATTCTTCTCCTACTCCAAGATGAGTTACAAACACCTTCTTTGGATCTATTTGAAGAATTTCCACCAAATCTCTTTTTGTAGCTTCACTAATCGAAATAATCCCTTTTGCCTGATAAATTGACTGTTTTTCCAAAAAACGGGCCAGATAAAAACCCCAGGTGAGCTTATCGGCCTTATACATCTCAGAAAATTTTAAAGGTATTAAATCAGCAACCCCAACAAGGTAAGGCACTTTACATCTTGCCGTAGCATCAACATGGGCAATGAAATGAATCAAATCCAAACCTAATTTTTTTATTCTTCTAGGTAAGAAGGCTTGGGTCTCCACGGTTTGTTTGCCAAAAGGGAGTCTGGCAATCAGTTTCTTTTCGTATTCAGAAGCATTCAAATCGGAACTGTATAAAGCTCTTATATTGATCTCGGGGAAAGATTTTTCCGCCAGTGGGCCGATGACTTTAAGTAATTCTTCGGCATAACGACCTAAGCCCCGACCAAAATGAGATTTAAATCCCGGTTCAGTTCCTCGGGCATCAAGTCCAATTTTTAACATTGACTTATCTTGGATAAAGAACCTTCTTTAAATAAAGAAAGAATCGGCTCTACCAGATTTTTATTTATTCTGGAAACAAAATGCTGTTCGCTAAAAAATTTGGCTCGTTCTTTGCCTTGAGTGATTAAATTTGATCTCAAATTGGGATCTGTAAGCACTAGGTTAATTAATTCAGCAATTTCTGCAAATTTCTTTTCATTAAAAAGAATTCCACCATCGGCAACTGTATCGCCCACAGCAGAAGAGTTAAAAGCAATTACCGGAAGTCCAAAGTGCATGGCCTCAATAATCGGCACACAAAAACCTTCATGCTCGCTCATGCACAAATAAACATCAGAAGCTTGATAAAAGGCCTTTAATTCCGAATCGGCCACTGTTCCGACAATTTCCACGGCATTTTTTAAACGCAGCTCATTAATTAGCATTCTTAATTCGAAAGAATAGATTTCCGTATCAATATCGCTGCCGATCAGCCAAAGTTTGGAGTTTTCTTCAATCTTATGATGATAAAAATAAAATGCTTTGATGATATCATGTAGGCACTTATTGGGAGCAAACCTTCCGACATGCAAAATATTAACCCCTCGTTTTGATTTTAGGACATTATAGATCCCCTCATTTCGGGCAATCGACCATTTCTTTTCATCAATTAAAAGAGGTAAGACCTCAGCACTTTTACAACCAAACTCTAAAAGTTCTTTTTTATTAAATTCCGAATCAGCTAAAGCAATATCTACTGATTTTAAAATTTCAGGTAATTCTTGCCTTCCTTTTCTTAAATCAGCAACAACTCGGGGATTATAACCAAGAAACCAACTCTCTGGAGTAAGATTGTGATAAATTAACGCTTTTTTAAATCCGTTTTCTTTTACATAAAGATCATTCAAGGGAGATCCAATCGAATAGTGCAAAAGCACGGCAACTTGTTCATTTTTATTCTTGCTCTCTTGCAAGTCCTCTTGAAATAAATTCCATTTCCTTACTTCTGATTTAAGTTTGTCATGCGCATTAACTGCATAGATATCACTTTCAATTCCGATACTACGTAACAAGCGGGCAATAGAAATGGCTTCATTAGAGATCGCATCGCCATGGGTGAGAGTATGAACAAATTGATGAATTTTCATTAAAATAATGCCTAAATTAATTCTGCAAAGTCTTCACGATAATAGTTAAAAACCAGACAACCGACAATAAGACTAATCAAGGAAACAACTGTCAAAAGAAATAAATGCAAGGGATCAGGAAATGCCCCTTCTAAAAAAACTTGATGATACATTTGCGTAAAAATGGCAACTGGATTGAGATACATCGTAAAACGCCATTTTTCCGGTATGTTGGTAATCGGATAAATAATCGGACAGAGAAAAAATAAGAGCGTCATTAGATTTCCCAGAATATGTTGAATATCGCGGTAATGGACATTCAGCGCGGCAAAGAAAAAACCAAGTCCCGATAAAAAAATCAACTCAATAAGAATAATCAGAGGAAGCAGAATTAAACTAATCTTTGGAACAATTCCTACAATCAACATCAAACCAATAACCAAAGGTATAGCGAAAATAAAATTAGCTAAATTTGTGAGTACGGAAACCAGTGGAAGAATCTGTGGAGGAAACATTGCTTTAGTAATTAAACTTCCACCGCTGCTAATAGAGGAGGTCGCCTCAATTAAGCCGCTAGAAAACCAAATCCAAGGAAGAAGTCCGGTAAACATAAACAAAGAATAATTTTCAACATTATTTAAACGCATGTAATATTGAAAAACCAAAGAGTAGACAGCAATTAAACAAAGAGGATTTAAAAATGACCAAATAAAACCAAGAACTGAACCGCGATAACGGGCATTCAAATGCCGACAAACCAAAGCCCAAACTAAAGCTCGAAATTTCCAAAGTTCTGTCAAATTTCTAAACATTATTTAATAAATTCCCAAGTATGTTCTAAAGCCACAATTCCTTGATGGTTTTTGCTATTTCTAACGGAGAAACGATACCGTAAGTGGTGATAATCATAAGGAAAACCGTCGCTGCGGTGTGCGGCGGCATCCAGATAATAAGAACCCTCGACTAATCCCAGTCTTGAAATTCTAAAACGATAAACTCCTTTTACGGGGAAAGTGTTCTTAGATAAGGGGACTTTAACATCGTCAATATCGGTATTTGTTCCATGAACTACCAAACCATCTGCCCGAAGTATTCCAATTCCAAATACCAAGTCCTTAACTTCTTTATTAATGGAATATGAGACTTCAAGATCTACACTATCGCTACTATTAAAAACCCATTTGGCCTCTCCGGCGCGATCGATCATTCTTACTGAAAGAATTTCCACATCTCGATTGCCCCAACGCTTGGCGTTACTTCCTTGTTCTAGGTTTTTATCCCCAACCTCTTCAACAGTCTCAATCCTAAATTCATCTTCCTTGGCACTTTCCACATTGCTATCTTGCAAATGCTTTTCTTCTTTTTGTTTTACTTGTTCCAGGTAACGATCAATTACCAGTTGAGGTTCCCCCTGCTCTCTGATTACTCCTTTTTCTAACCAAATCGCCTCATCACACCATCTGCTCACTGAGTCTAAATCGTGAGTAACTAAAATAAGAGTTTTGCCTTGTCTTTTAAATTCACTAATTGTTTCCTTGCACCTGGAAACAAAGGAGGCATCACCTACTGCTAAAACTTCATCAACTAGTAAAATATCAGGGTCAGTATGAATGGCCAAACTAAACCCTAAGCGCATATACATTCCAGAAGAATAAGTTTTTACCGGGTCATCAATGAAATCCTCAAGCTCAGCATATTTCACAATACTCTCAAAACGTTCAGCAATTTGTTTTTTGCTCAGTCCATACATTACTCCACCGAGATATATATTTTCTCTACCGGAAAAATCTGGATGAAAACCCGCACCTAACTCAATTAATGCAGAAATCCTGCCATTAACTTTAATCTCCCCTTTATCCGGTTGATAAATTCCGGAAATTAATTTTAAAAGAGTAGATTTTCCGGAACCATTACTGCCAATGATGCCCACTGATTTACCAGCAGGAACATTGATACTGATTCCTTTCAGTGCATATAAAAAATTATCTCTCGGGTAGCGTTTACTAAAAAGCCGGGAGAGTAGTGTTGTTTTGATTGAACTATAGCTTTTTTTCAGGAGTGTGTGTTTGCGAAAATTCTTTTCTACATTGGAAATAACGATACTGCCCTTAGCTAAGGAATTATTATTTGTAGCTGATTCGAAATTTGTATTATGGTCTGGGTTCATATTTACTATATAGGAATGAGATCTTTTATTCTCCCCTTTTTCACACGCTGCATATATTCTATTACTACTTATAGTTTAATGTGTGAAAAAGGGGAGAATTTACTGCCAAAATTAAAGGGTGTCAACCAAGACAATGATACAAGAAGAAATCAAAGAAATACTAGCTTTAGCCAAAGCTGATTTGCATTTACACTTAGAAGGAAGTGTCTCAAAAGAAACTTTTTTGAAGTTGGCCAGTAAAAATAAAATCGATCTTAGTTCTCCAACTGTTTTTAAAAATGGAAAATCCTTTCCAGCTCCCTCTGAACATTTATTAAACACCGGTTTCAAGGCCGGCTTTATGGATTTTATTAAACTCTATGTAAAAATTTCTCAATGTATCACTTCCGCCGAAGACATCGTTTTAATTGCCGAAGATTACCTAAAGAGTGCCCGAGAACAAAATATTATTCATTCCGAAGTTTATGTAACAGCTTCCAGTCTTTTAAATCTCAATTTAAATCAAGAAGAACTTTTAGAAGGCTTGTTACTTGCAGAAAAACTTTCCAAAGAAAAGTATCAACATCGCTTCTCTTGGATTTTTGATATAGTCAGAGGAAATGATGCCGATCAAAGCTTCACTATCAACTTGGCAACGGATTTTAGAAACAAGGGAGCAAATATTGTCGCCTTAGGTCTTGCCGGACTAGAAGCCGGAAATCCGGCCGCACCATTTAAAAAACCTTTTCAAGAAGCTAAAGAAAGAGGTTTTAAAATTTATGCTCATGCCGGAGAAACTGCCGGAGCGGAAAGTGTTTGGGAAACGCTAAAAATCTGTAATCCAGAAAGAATCGGACATGGCATTAAATGCCTGGAAGATAAAAACCTTGTTCAAGAAATAATCAATCGGGGAATAATTCTGGAAGTCTGCCCTTGGAGTAATATTTTACTGGAAATTTGCGAAGAAGAGGAACATCCTTTAAACAATTTGCTTACTGCCGGTTTAAAGTGCGTTATTTCGGCAGATGATCCGGGAATTTTTGAAAAAAATCTCAATGATAATTTACTATACGCTTGGGAACAAGGAGTAAGCGTTAATCAGTTAAGGGAAGCTATCGATTTAAGTCTTCTTAGTTAATTTCCCTTGAAGCAAGAGGCCGCATACATTAAAGTATAAATTCACTGAAGCAATAAAGCTATTTTTGCATCATAAACAAATGAATATTTTTTTAATACTTTTACCTTTACTTGTCTTATTCTGGGTAATTAATAGCTATAACCAAATTATCAAACTAGGCAATCGCTGCAAAGAAGCTTGGAGCGGAATCGATGTTCAATTAAAGTTAAGATATAATTTGGTGCCGAACTTAGTTGAAATAGTTAAAAGTTATGCCGGACATGAGAAATCTGTCTTTATCGAAGTAAGTAAAATAAGAACTGACAATACTGATAAAGAATCGAATATCGAAGAAGTAACTTCCAACGAAACCGCGCTGACTCAATCTCTGAAATCCATTTTTGCTCTTGTTGAAAATTATCCGGAATTAAAAGCAAATAATAGTTTTCTAGAATTACAAAAGAATTTAATTAATATCGAAGATCAATTACAATATGCCAGACGCTATTATAATGGCAGCGTCAGAGATTATAATACCGTTATCCAGAGTTTCCCCAACAACTTATTGGCAAATTTATTTAATAAAAAAGAAAGAAGTTTCTTTGAACTGGAAAGAAGTATTGAAAATGATGCTCCCGTAGTTTCATTAAGCTAAAAGATCATGAAAAATTTTATTCTTTTATTATTCATTTTTCTTCCCACTCTCGCCATTGCTCAAAATGAAGAAATCCTGGACTTCCATAGCAATATCAGCATCAATGCCGATGGTTCGATGATTGTGGAAGAAAATATTTTGGTCTATGCCAATGGCCTGCAAATAAAACATGGGATTTATCGTGATTTCCCTACGGACTACTGGGATAAGAATCACAATCATTATCGGGTAGCTTTTGAAATACAAAATGTCAGCAGAGACGGCAAAGCCGAAGCGTACCATCAACAACGTCTCTCCAATGGAGTCCGTATTTATATTGGTCAGAAAAATATATTTATTCCCACTGGAAGTTATCGATACAAAATTATTTATAAAACAAATCGACAGTTAGGATTTTTTTCCGACCATGACGAGCTTTTTTGGAACGTCACTGGAAACGGCTGGAATTTCCCGATCAGAAAAGCTTCCGCTAGCATCAAATTACCTTTTACCGTTAATAAAAATGATCTGCGGTTGGATGGCTATACCGGTGTTTTTGGATCTTTGAAAAAAAATCTTACGGCAAGTCTTACTTTAAATGACACTCCTTACTTTGAAACAACTAAAGCACTTGATCAATTCGAAGGTCTTTCCATTTTGCTCATTTTTCCAAAAGGATTAATCAAAGAGCCAACACAAAAAGATCGTCTGCTTTGGCTTATTCAAGACAATCAGGGAGGAATTTTAGCAATTTTTTCTGCAATTCTTCTTGCTGCTTATTACTTTGCAATTTGGGCTATTGTCGGAAGAGATCCGGAGACAGGAACAATTATTCCGCTATATGAGGCACCAAAAGGTTTTACTCCGGAAGAATTACGCTACATTGTCAAGATGGGCTACGATAATAAGGTATTTACTACTGCGATAATTAATCTGGCGGTAAATGGATTTTTGAAGATCAATGAAGCTACTAAACTCTTCTCTAAAGCATTTTCTTTACAACTAACAGAACCAGAGAATAATTCCAAAGAGCTCAGCGAATTAGAAAGCGATTTTTTTAACACTTTAATTTCCAAAAACAGGACAATACTGGAATTAGAACAAAAGAATTACGAAAAAATTCAAAAAGCAGGTAAAATTCTCAAAGACAATATGGACGGAAATTATAAAGGAAAATATTTTATTAAAAATACAAAATATTTTGCTTTAGGAATTTTACTGTCATTTCTTGCAATACCTATTTGTCTGCTAAGAGAACCATTTGGCCTCAGTGACGATCTAATTCTGGCCAGTATTTTTTTAAGCATTGTCTCATTTTTATTTTCTTTTCTTTTTGTAGAAATATTTAATTCGTACAAGACTAACAATACTTCATTAATAAAATTTGTGGGCGTGTGTCTCGGTTGTACTATTTTCGAAATAATTCCTATTTATATATTCCTTCAAGTAGGTTCGGCTTTATTTCTCATTTCAATTATAACTTGTTGTATTCTTCATGCTTTCTTTTATTACTTATTAAAGGCTCCCACTATTGAAGGAAGAAAACTCCTCGATCAAATTGATGGCTTCAAACTTTATTTGGGTGTGGCTGAAAATGATACGATCAAGGCAATTAAACCAGAAGATGAAAGCTTTGATTTATATGAAAAATATCTGCCCTATGCTCTAGCATTTGATTTGGAAAATGCCTGGACAAAAAAGTTTCAAGCAGCCTTTGAAAAAGCAAATCTTGAGGGCAGACAATATGTCCCTGTCTGGTATGGAGGTTCTGATTTCAACTCTTTTTCTCCCTCTGGTTTTAGCAGCAGCATCGGTTCCTCTCTTACTAGCGCCATCTCTTCTTCCTCTTCTGCTCCGGGATCTTCTGGCGGAGGAGGAGGCGGTTCAGGCGGAGGTGGTGGTGGCGGAGGAGGAGGCGGTTGGTAACCTTCTATTTAATTGTCATAGCCGAAAGTAACAAGCGATCTAAAACCACAGCCAATGGAATAGCCGAAAGCAGAGACACAGACATTAAATAACGATTACCATGAGACCCGGGAAATGCAGAAAAGATTGTCGCAAAAATAATAAAAGATAAACACACTAAGATAAAAATCAAAAGATCATTGCTGATTTTCTTTCTTGAAAAACAAAGAAGAACCGCTAACAGTAACAAAGGGGAACCGGCAAATAAACCGGAACTGCGATTGAATAAAACATCAATCAGACTGTGCCAAAAATCTGTCGTAATATATGAACTATAAGATTGAATAAAACTATTTCCCTGATTATCAAATCCTAACCAAAATTGGCCTGCAGGCGTAAGAGGGTGGCCAAACATTTGGTAATTACTAATAGAAAAAAATAAAAAGGCCGGAATTCCGGCCAATAAAAATTTAGTTAATGCTGAGAAAATTCTATTTTCTTTTTTTGCAAGCAAAACAATAGCAACAATCATTGCGGGGAAAGTAAAAACATTAAGTATTCTAGCAAGAACTGCACAGCCCCAGAAAAAACCGCAGTTTAAAAAACGCTTCTTTATTAATTGCTGATAGCTCAGTAAAAAGAAAAAAGCTCCGAAAAGATCTCCGGAGAAACTATAACTATAAGCTAAGAGTAAGCTTGAGCTTAGTGTCAGTATTGCTGCAAAAAAGCTGGAACTAAGGGAAGCATAATTTAAACTCAAATAATAAATTACGATAGTTGTTGCGATGGCGATTAGAATATTAAAAATCAGACAACCATCTACTCCGAATAATTTCCAAAAAGGAACGGCCAAAATTGGCATTAAAATTTCATGCAGCGGAAACCACTCCCCGTTTTTTCCTAAAGAAGCCTGTCCTTGAGTTCGATGAAAATCATTATCTAATTGATTTTTAAAATCCAAATCTCCATCTTCAACCAAAGACTGCACGGCAAGCATTTGCCAACCGATATCGGCATGGGCATAGGTATGAGGTTGGTAAATTCTAAGAACATAGGAAAAGATTATGAGAGTCGAACAAAGAGCAAGGAATGCTGCTACTGTATGTTTTTTTTGCCCAATAAAACTCATCGCCTATTATTGATCTTCATCTTGAGAAAAAATATTTTCTTTTGGCTTTTTAGGAGGATCTTCTTTTTTAGTTTCTTCATCAGCTGACAAATACATCGATAATAATATTAAAAGAACAATACCAAAGAACATTATCCCTAAGTTCAGATATACTTTTTTTGCAGAAGTTGGAAAAAAATCAAGAGACCAATCGGCCAAATTTTCAGTTTTCGGCTGTTGAACTACTTGTTCTTCAGTTTTATCTTTTTCATCTTCTGTCATATATGATAGTTAGCTATTAAGT
>CAYOOT010000073.1:0-13701 GCA_964405665.1 uncultured Bdellovibrionales bacterium
TCTGATTTCTGATTTCTGATTTCTGATTTCTGATTTCTGATTTCTGATTTCTCTCAATCTTCTACCAAACTTACATTAATCTTTTGCAAACTAACAAAAGGTCTACTGACGATAAATAAGCGTTGTTGATTGAGATCGGCTTTAAAGAATTCTAGAGCATCTTTGTTATTTACTGAGATAAATAATTCTGTTCCTTCTATTTTTACATCAACGATTCCTTTAGCTTTTTCAAGAAAACCAAATTGCATTTTTTCATCCAATACTGCAAGGATCTTTTCCCAAGTTGCAAAAGCAATTTGATCTTTCATTTTCATACTCTCCAAGTATTCCAACTATAAGGCCACGACTTATTTCTAAGGCGTGGCCAATAATGAAATCTTAACTCTCTTAATTTAGATGCGTCAATATGAAATTATTAGCGAATATTTATTGTATGCTGGAAAATTGGATTGGAAAAATTACATAAAGAGATTAATTACTTATATTGAGATTTAAAACTAAACCCCAATATAAGTAATAGAAAGTTCATTCTAGGCAGCAAACATTCCTTCGAATTCTTTTTTATTGTTACCAGAAATTTCAAGTTGTTCCAGCTGACGAGAAATTGCTTTGCGTAATTCTTCTTGATGAAAATCAAGCGCTTCGCAAATATATGAAAAACCAAATGATTCATTGATATCATCAACACCAAATAACCATTCCTTTGCTGATTGGTGAAGCTCATCATCTCCAGATAAAAAATCTGTTATCGCTCTTTGTAAAACTGCGGCAAGTAATCGTCTTTCCGGATTAAAACCACCATTGCCTCTTTGTACACTATTGTTGGACCAAAGCTTCATTTTTCTTCTCCCAAAAAAGTTTTTACTAAATTTTCACAATGCAGCGGTAAAACCATAATAAGTGTAGCTATCATTTGAAAAGAAAAAGCCCAAAGTGCCCCCAAAAGAGGTTTTGCTGAGCTATAACTTTTCAAATGTAAGTGTTAAAACCTGTTTAAAAGAGGCGACAGTTTAATTGAGCTGTAATTAAAAAGTCAACAAAAAAACGACATACAAAGCGAATCTATACTATCTTTTATGCGGATCTTTGAACGAATGTGTACTAAAAAAATTCATTTACTGAAAAAAACTTGACAAGATGCTGATTAGATTACAGATTAAATCCCCCCTTTTTATATATATTGTGGATAGGGAATTGAAAACATCCCATATGCTGTGTTTTTAAGAAGATTTTTTTGACTATCTCGATACTTTATAACTTTCTGTAAACATTAAATATTTTTGTTGATAAAAAACATGTTTGAGCATAGTATGGGATAAAGTGGGTCAAACAGGCATCAAATGGCAGAAAAAAGCAATAACGCAGGTGAATTACACTCTGATCAAGATCAGAGCCTGACAGAACACGATTGTGTTTTTCGCGGAGTATTTTGTCATGCCATTGATGACAAAGGGAGAGTAAGTCTGCCTGCTGAATTTCGTAAAGCCTTAAATAAATCTCAACAAGAATCAATTGTCTTAACTAATTTTGTTTCTGATGGCACTCGTTGCTTAGAAGGCTACAGCATGGATTCTTGGAAACGTTTTGAAAAAAAACTTACTGAGCGCAGTCGATTCGATCCGCAAGTTAGAAAAGTAGAAAATTTCTATCTCGCCAGATCGGCAATCTGCCAAATAGATTCCAGCGGAAGAATTAACATCCCCATGTATTTAAGGACCTATGCCGGAGTGGAGAAGGAAGTTGCGTTTACTTCCTCACTGCATGGATTCAGAGTTTGGGATCGTCGGGTTTGGGAATTGGTGTTCCAGGAAGCAGAAGCAGCTTTATTAGAAAATCCCGCATTATTTATTGATGTGGATAAGTAATTGAATTAAGGCCAAGAGGTTTTTAATGCAGACAGTTCATCAAGCAGTGCTTTTAAATGAAGTTGTTGGATATATGAAAGAAAATTTAGAGAGCAAAAAACAAGCATTAGTGTTTGATGGCACATTAGGAAGCGCTGGCCATAGTTCTGCAATGTTGGAACAATTGCCTAATATTTTTTTAATAGGAGTGGATAGAGATCTCTTTGCTGTTGCCCGTTCCCAGCAGCGCTTGGCCGCTTTTGCCAAGCGCTGCTATTTATCTCAGGCAAATTTTGCGGAAATAAAGCAAATCATCAATTCGCTTCCGCAAGAAGTTAAAGAGCAAATAACAAATTCTTCTTATCCTTTGTTAGATCGAATTGTTTTGGATCTGGGAATTTCCAGCGATCAATTGGATGATCCCAAACGCGGTTTTTCTTTTATGCAAACTGGCCCTTTGGATATGCGGATGAATCAGGAAGAAGAAAACAGCGCAGAAACAATTCTTAATAAGGCAACTGAACATCAATTAAGAAAGATTTTTTTAATGGGAGGAGTAAAAAAACCTTTTGCTAACATACTCTCCTTGGCAGTAATTAAAAATCGGCCCTTAAAAACAACCAAACAATTCGCCGATTTATGTGCCGCTGTAATTCATCCTCCCAGAAAGAAAACAAAACAGGTCGGGTTTAAAAAACACCCGGCAACTTTGCCTTTTCAGGCATTAAGAATTGCCGTAAACGAGGAAATAATTTCTATTGAAAAATTTATGCAACAAGCAATAGATTTGCTTGCTCCAGGCGGCAGACTTGCCGTGATCAGTTTTCACTCGTTAGAAGACAAAGTTGTAACCAATGCGATGCGTCGCTGGACTCAGACTCCAGTTGACGACCAAGTATTTTCCCTAAAAACTCAAGCTCCGACTTTGGGTAAACTTTTGACAAAGAAGGCAGTTTTTCCCACAGAAGCTGAGGTTATTAGAAACCCCAGGTCAAGAAGTGCTCGTTTGCGGGTCTTTGAAAAAATAATAAATTAAAAACTAAGAGGATTAAAATGATAATTTTTGCTTTAGCTCAACCCCTTCAAATGTATCAACAAGCAGTTTTTGTAAGAGAAGTAAAATCTCATAAAACTAATCCTTTAAAGCTAAGATATCTTTGGGCGCCCTTGTTTTTATTTATTACATTGTTACTGCAAATTTGGTTTAAAATAGAGATCGTTTCAAAAAGTTATCAGTTGGAAGCAATTAGAGAAGAAGCTTTGAAAAATGATTCTCAACTGAGACAGTTGAACTTGGAACTTGCGGTAGTTACTCATTCTAAAAAATTAGGTGAGGAAGCAGCAAAACTGGGTTTTGTTGCTCCTGTGGCTAAACAAATTAGAGAAATAAAGGAATAAGAAAATGTCTTTACGCCCGCTGAGCTGTAGAAATAGGATTTTAGGGGATCAAAAATTTGCTCCAAAAAAATCAAGAAATATTTTAGAAAAAAAACCTCGAAGATTATTAAAGTGCTTAGCTTACTTTGAGAGATTCTTTACCCATCAAAGACGATTAGCGATACTTAATATCTTTTTTCTTTTTTTTGCGGCAGCGATTTCCTTTAGGCTTTTTTATTTACAAAAGACAGAATATCAAAAATGGTCAAAATTAGCCGCAAAACAACAAGAATCTTCTGTTCAGGTAAAAGGTGCCAGGGGAGAAATTAAAGACAGTAATGGAAACTCTTTAGCTACTTCAGTAAAAACAGTTTCTTTGGGAATTCATCCTCAGGAAATAAAAGATCTGGATTCCACCGCTCAAAGTCTTGCTCAGGTTTTAAATTTAAAACCTCAAGAAATTAAAATGAAGATTGCTCAAAATAACAAAAAATTCATTTGGTTAGAAAAAAATCTTCCTTTAAATACAGAGGAAGAAATTAAAGATTTACATATTGCCGGCTTAGTTAGTGTGCAAGAATTTGGTCGTTATTACCCGCGAGGCAGTCTTGCTGCTCCTTTAATCGGTAAAGTGGGAATGGATGGCAATGGTTTATCTGGTATTGAACTTGCTTTTGAAAAAGAACTTGCCGCACCAAATTTGTCGTTTCCTGTAAAAAGAGATGCTCGAGGAAATATTCTTAGCGTAGTTAATATTTCTCCCAATTATCGAATTCGTGATTTCTTTAGTTTATCTTCCAATTTTTTTCAAACTCCCATTGCCAACGCTGAAAAATTAGATGAAGTGCTAATTCAGAAAAGACCTTTGGAACTGAGAAATGAAGGTTTTGATATAGTATTAAGCCTTGATGCGGATATGCAGGAAATTTTAGAGCAGGAGTTACAAGCTGGGTTGGAACAGGCGCAGGCCAAGAAAACGTTTGCTGTTGTAATGAATGCTGAAAACGGTGAAATCTTGGCCCTTGCTCAAAGCCCCAGTTTTGATCTTAATCAGGATGCGCAATTTTCTCCCGATCTGTTGAGAAATTCTATTGTTCAGGACAGCTTTGAACCCGGTTCGACGATTAAGCCGCTGATAGCAGCAGCAGCCTTAGAAGACAAAATAGTCGATGTGCAAGAAGAAATTTTTTGTGAAAATGGATCCTACCAAGTAGGAAAATTTACAATTAAAGATGTTCATCCTCAAGGCAAACTTAACTTAAAAGATATTTTAATTCGTTCTTCCAATATTGGGATGACCAAAATTGGCCAGCGTTTAGGAAAAGATCGTTTGTTTTCTTTGCTTAGGAACTTGGGCTATGGACAAAAAACCGATTTGGAAATAGCGGGCGAAGAGAATGGGATTTTAAGAGACGTTAAAAATTGGTCGGATGTTGATCAAGCAACGCATTCTTTTGGCCAAGGAATTTCAGTGACAGCCATGCAAATGGTTAGAGCATATGCGGTATTGGTAAACGGAGGTTTTTTGGTTCGGCCTTCTTTGCTGAAAAATAACGGAGTTAATTATGATCGACAAAAAATATTTTCTGAAGAGACTGTCAATCAAATTAAAGAAGCCTTAAATGGTGTCATTTATGATGAACATGGAACTGCGAAAAAAGCGGCGATCGAAGGCGTAACTGTTTTTGGAAAAACTGGGACTGCTCAAAAGGCTCGTCTGGGGGGTCGCGGTTATGATGCTGATAAAATTTTGGCGTCTTTTGTTGGTTTTATTGATGCAAAAAATATGGGTATAGACAAGAAATTAGTAATGTTTGTTGGGGTGGATGAGCCCGGGGTGAAACCACGTTGGGGGGGAACTGTAGCTGCACCAATTTTTAAAAATGCGATGGAACGAATACTGGCAAAACAATTGACTTTAAAGCTGAGAAATAATACAAATCTCTGATTCAAAAATGTATGTCCAGCCATGTCCATTCAAGATTTTCTAAAAAATATCAGTGTTAGTAAAGTTACTGCTGATTCTCGAGAAGTAATTCCTGGAGCCTTATTTTTTGCAATTTCCGGTAACAAGCAAGACGGTAGAAAATTTATTGAAGAGGCAATTAAAGCCGGTGCTGTTGCGATTGTTGTTCAAGAAAATAATTTATCAAATGTTTCAGTTCCAATAATTGAAGTAACTGATATTCGATTAGCTTATGCCAAAGCGCTGGCGGATTTTTATCAACATCCCAGTAGGGAGATCTGCTGTATCGGAGTGACAGGAACTAACGGAAAAACCTCAGTTGCCTGGATTCTTTCTCAGGCACTTTTAATTTTAGGACATAAAACGGCCTTATCCGGAACTTTGGGAACAGGATTTTTTAAGCGCCTAGAGGATGCAAAAATTACTAATATTATTGACACAGGAAATACCACTCCTGATGCCTCTAAGGTTCAAAGTTTTTTAAAAGAGGCAAAAGATCAGGGAATTAATCGAGCTGTATTGGAAGTGACCACTCATAGTATCGATCAAAAAAGAATTAAATATGTTGATTGGGATCTGGGAGTTTTTACAAATTTGACCCGCGATCATTTAGATTATCATATGACAATGGAAAATTACGCTGCCGTGAAAAAGAAATTTTTTACCGAAGAGCTTTTGGCCAGCAATAAATCAAATAAAACAGCGGTGTTAAATATCGATGACTCATTAGGATTAAGTATCTTCCAAGACTTATCTAAAGAAAATGTAAAGATCCTTACTTATTCACCTTCGGGAAAAGATGCTCAAGTAAAAGTCTTGGAAACCAAACTAAAGATTAATGGTTCAGAAATATTCTTCCAATATGGAAATCTAAAAGCAAAATTAAAAGCGAATTTAATTGGCAATTATAATGTTGAGAATTTATTGGCTGTTGTTTCAGCGTTAATCGCTCTGGGTCATGATTTAAAAAATATTATCGAAGCTATTTCTTTAGTAAAACCTGTTCCTGGAAGATTGGAACGAGTGGGAGAAACTGAGCTTAATATTTTTGTTGATTATGCCCATACGCCGGATGCTTTGATACAAGTGCAAAAATCGCTGCGCACAATTGCTCCCGGGAAATTAATAACTTTGTTTGGTTGTGGTGGAGATAGGGACCGAGGAAAAAGACCTTTAATGGGTGAGGCCGTGGCGAGTTTTTCTGATTATTGTATTGTTACCTCGGACAATCCTCGTTCCGAAGAACCGGCAAAAATTGTCCAGGATATTTTGCCGGGTATTGAAAAAATTAAGATTTCGAAAAATGTCTCTTATGAAATAATACTTGATCGAAAAGAAGCCATCAAAAAAGCTCTTGATATCGCCAGCAAAGAAGATGTAATTTTAATTGCCGGCAAGGGACATGAAGATTATCAAATAATTTCAGGTGTCAAATATCCATTTTCTGATGTAGAAGTTTGTAAAGAACTGTTAAAAGAAAGGATTTAAATGCTTTACCATTTATTTTATGCCTTACGGGAACATTCGGGGATTTTTAATGTTTTTCGTTATCAAACTTTTCGAGCAATGTTTGCTTTTTTATTGACTTTTACAGTCGTTTTAATTTCTGAAAAAAGGTTCATTCAATTTTTTAGTACAAAGTTTTTGGGTCAACCGATCCGCGATGACGGACCACAAACACATTTAAGCAAAAAAGGAACACCAACCATGGGGGGCTTGGTGGTGGTAATTACGATTATTATCTGTGTCCTCTTACTGGCAGATTTAACCAATCTTTATGTTTGGTGCACGGTAGGCATTACCGCCGGTTATGGTTTTCTGGGTTATGTTGATGATTACAAAAAAATTAAAGTTCAAAACAGCAGAGGGATTTCCGCACTTTTAAAAATCAGTTGGCAATTTGCGATAGCACTTTTCTTTGTGCTGATCCTTTATTTTTTTGGCGATAAAAGCCTGTCTGTTTTGACAGTGCCTTTTTTAAAACATTTTGAATTGCCTCTGGGGTTATGGTTTATCCCTTTTGCGACACTAGTTATTGTGGGATCTTCTAATGCAGTTAATCTTACTGATGGTTTGGACGGTTTGGTTATTGGTCCTGTGATGACAGTAGCATTTACTTACGGTGTATTTTCTTATGTTTCTGGCAATGAAGTGGTCGCCGGCTATTTAAACATTCCTTATCTTGTCGGCTTGGGAGAACTCTCAATTATTGCCGCAGCAATAATTGCGGGAGGTTTAAGTTTTCTCTGGTTTAATAGTTTTCCGGCTCAGGTTTTTATGGGTGATGTGGGAGCTTTGGCTTTGGGAGGAGCATTGGGAATGTTTGCCGTAACCACAAAACAAGAACTTTTATTGGTATTTTCGGGTGGAATATTCGTGGTCGAGGCTTTGTCTGTTATTATTCAAGTTGCCTATTTTAAATTTAGCGGCGGCAAAAGAGTTTTTAAAATGGCTCCGATACATCATCACTTTGAATTAAACGGAATGGCCGAACCGAAAATAATTGTGCGGTGTTGGATTATTTCCATTGTGCTTGCGATAATTTCTCTTTCGACCTTAAAGTTAAGATAATTAAAGTATGATATACTTAGCATTCAATAAATTTCTTGAACAAACAAAAATTAAAAATGTTTTAGTAGTAGGGGCCGGTGTGACGGGGAGGCCTGCAGCAAATTTATTCCGCGATGCAGGATTTAATGTTTTTATACTGGACGAAAAAATATTAACACCTGAAATAAAAACTCAATTAAATGGCATAAGGATTCTGGAAGATTTTAAAGTTAATAAAGAAAATGTTCAAGAATTAAAGGATTTCAATTTCTCTTTTGCCTTACTCAGTCCGGGAATTAATCCCCGTAGCGATTTGGGCCGAACTCTTGCTGAATTAAAGATTCCGCTATTTTCAGAGCTAGATGTTGCTTTCCCCTATTTGGGAATGCCCGCTGTGGCAGTAACTGGAACTAATGGAAAAACTACGGTAGTTCATTTAATTGAACAAATGTTAAAACAGGATTTAGCTCAAGTGGAATTGGTAGGAAATGTCGGTTATTCCTTTTTAAGTAAAGTTGAAGCCAAAGATTTTCAAACAAAAGAACTTCCGATTAAAGAAAAATCCAAAATATGGGTAGCCGAGCTTTCCAGTTATCAACTAGAAGGAGTCTCTTACATCAAACCGAAAGTTTCTATACTTTTAAATATTGATGATGATCATTTGGAACGTCATGGTAGTTTGGCGGGATATGTCGCTGCAAAGTCTAGAATCTTTCTTTGGCAAGACAAAGATTGTTGGTCAATAATTAATCAAGATGAGTTTTGGACAAAAGAAGTAGCTCTGCTGGCAAAAGGAAAGCTCTTTTATTTTGGGAAATTTAAGAATTTAGCTGAAGTCGAGAATAAAAATGGTTGTTTCTATTTGAGGGAAAGTAACGAAGTTGTTTTTTCACTTAACGGCAAATTGGAAAAATATTCTTTGGCAAAAACAAAACTTGTAGGGATTCATAATAAACTAAACCTTGCCGCAGCTATTGGGGCGGCCAGACTTGCTGGTGCCAGAATTGAAGGGGTGCAAAACGTAATTGATAATTTCCAGCCTTTGGCCCATCGAGTGGAGTTCGTGCGGCAAGTTGATGGTGTCAGCTTTATTAATGATTCCAAAGGAACCAATGTCAGTGCAGTAGTGGTTGCTTTGGAAATGATCGAAAGCGAATTTCCTCAAGGAAAAGTTATTTTATTGGTTGGGGGTAAAATTAAAGAGGGAAGTTGGCAAGGCATTAGAAAAAAAATCAATCAGCGGGTAAAGGCTGTTATCTCTTTTGGCGGAGACCGGGAACTTGTTTTAGAAAGGCTCGGTTTGAAACAAAGTATGGCTGGAGACAGTTTGATCGTTCAATCTATTGAGAAAATGGAGAATGCAGTAGTAGAGGCAAAAAAACTTGCTAGAGCAGGAGATGTTGTGCTTCTCTCTCCAGGGTGTGCCAGTTTTGATGCTTTTAAAGATTATGTTGACCGTGGGGAGCAGTTTAGAAAATACGTAAGTAGTCTGAAATGAAACAATGTAGGGGCAGGTTTCATGCCTGCCCGGAATTACCAAAAAATGTTGCAGTAACGGGCACCCATAAAGGGTGCCCCTACATTCTTGTTAATATATGCTATTAAAAACTTCCCAAAAACCCTTCGACTACTGGCTTCTCTTGTCAGTGATTCTCCTTCTGGGTTTTGGGATTTTAATGGTTTATTCCACAACAGCTATTCAATCTCAACAAGATTCTGGAGATTCTTTTATTTTTTTGAAAAAACATTTAGTCAATATTCTGGTGGCCAGTGTTTTTTTTCTACTAAGCTTTAAAATAAAATCAGAAACTCTTTATAAATTGGCCGTACCTTTTCTTTTATTTTCAATTATACTTTTGGCAATTATTTTAATTCCAGGAATTGGTTATGTTGCTGGCGGAGCCAGAAGATGGCTTCTTATAGGGCCATTGCGGATTCAACCGGGAGAAATAGCAAAATTAAGTGCAATCATTTATTTTGCTTCTTATATTGAACGGCAGCGAACAAAAATGCATAATTTTAAGTCCGGAGTATTGTTTCCTCTTATTATCTTAGGACTTTTTGCTTTGACATTATTGTTAGAGCCAGATTTCGGTTCCACAGTAGTAATTCTGTTAGTTGTTTTTGGTCAGTTATTTATTTTTTGTCGACCCTTACATTTACTGGCAGTGCTGCTATGTACACTCTTTAGTTTTGCAGTATTAATTATTTTTTCTCCTTATCGTTTAAAAAGGATGCTGGCATTTCTGGATCCTTTTGCTGATTACAACAGTTCCGGATATCAATTAATACAGTCTTTGACCGCAGTTGGTTCTGGCGGCTTGGAAGGTTTGGGTTTAGGTTCAGGGCAACAAAAATTGTTTTATCTTCCTGCGGCACATACTGATTTTATTTTTGCGGTGATTGCCGAAGAATTGGGTATTTTAGGAGCGATATTAGTTTTACTTTTATTCCTTCTGATTATGTTTAGGGGAATGAGGATTAGTAAAAATTTAATGTCTAAACCATTTCTTTCCAGCTTGGCTCTAGGATGTACTTTGTTAATGGTAATTCCGGCACTACTTAATATGGGAGTGGTTTTGGGAATGCTTCCGACAAAAGGTTTGGTTTTGCCTCTTGTCGCCTACGGTGGAACTTCAATTCTAGTGCATTTGGTCGCTATGGGAATTCTTTTGCGCTTATCGACGATTAAGGAGGTTGAATGAAAAAGGTTGCTATTGCTGCCGGAGGCACCGGAGGTCATGTTATTCCTGCATTAGCATTGGCCGAGGAATTAAAATTCCAGGGTGTTGAAATTTTTTTTATTGGAACCGGCAAGGAAATTGAGAAAAAATTAATTACAGCTGCAGGATACGAGCTAATTGTTCTTCCTTATGCTCCGGTTTTAGGCAAAGGAATCGGAGGAATTTTACGTTTTTTTTTCATTGCTCCGTTTGCCGCAATAAAAATTATTTTTATATATTTTAAAAAAAAACCTCAAGTCGTTGTTGGATTTGGTGGTTATCCTGCATTTATTCCGATAGTGGCAGCGTTTATTATGCAAATACCCCGAATAATTCATGAACAAAATGTAAAAGTTGGTATGGCTAATCGCTTACTTGGTTTAATCAGTAATCAGATATTTTCCGTTCAAGGGGCTCAAGGTTTTTATAATAAAAAAACTGCAGTAAAACAAATAGGTAATCCCGTTAGAAAAGCATTTTTTGAAATTCCATCTTGGAAAATGCCCGGGCAAAACGAATCTTTCAATTTGTTGGTAATTGGAGGCAGCCAAGGAGCAAGTAAAATAAACGAGGCAATGATAAAAATTTCGGAATTTTTAAAAGAAAAAGAAATTAATTTAATTCATCAAACTGGCGAAAAGGATTTTTTGATAGTTTCAGAACATTATCGAGATATTGGCTATCTTAATGCTAAAATTTTTAAGTTCATCGATAATATTATAGAAAAGTATAGTGCAGCTCACTTAATTATTTCCCGTGCAGGGGCAATGTCTGTTGCGGAAATAGTTGCTGCAGCAAGGCCAGCTATTTTTATCCCTCTGCAAATTGCTCAGGCCCATCAAAAAGACAATATAAATTTCTTGCGCAAAAATGATGCAGCAATTATGCTAGAGCAGGATAACAAATTGGCAGAAAATCTTAAAGAAACAATTTCTCTGTTGTTATCAAAACCTGAACTATTAGAAAAAATGGCAAAGAAAACGCGAGCGTTTTCTTTACAGGAGGGACAAACTGCAACACAAAAATTAGCAGTAGCGGTCATCTCTAGTTTTAAGGCAAAACATGAGTAATATAAAGATTACAATAATATTCTTGTTTTTTTTCTTGTTTCCTCAACTGGCAAGAGCTGAGGACTTTTCAAAAGTGCACGGTGATTTTTTCAAACTTTTTTTAAGTGACAATTCCGATGCGAAGTTAAAATACATTTTGGAAAAAGGACAAAAGGATAAAAATACTTCAGCAGAATATGATTTAGATTATTTTAGTTTTAACGGAGAGTTACCAGTTCCCCAAAGTCGCGATTCCTTTTTTCGTTTTGGATTTGATTATGGCTTGAGAATGTATGATTTTCAGGGTACGGGAAATTTTTTGGGTGGTTTAGATTCGCAGGATTTACACCGCATTAAATTTTCCCCCGGCTACGGCACTTTTATAAATGATAATCTTTTGCTTACAGGGAATTTTGATTTGGGCTTATTTACAAATTTTCAAAAAAGTCCCGACTTTGATCAGCTTAAATATTACGCCAATGTTAAACTTGTTTGGAGATTAAATCCCGGAAGTCTGCTTTATTTAGGAATAGAGCGGTCGGATAATTTTGATGATTTAACAGTTTATCCGCTTCTGGGAATAAAGCTTTTAACGGAAAAAGGAGAATTTAAAATCAGTCTAGATTTACCAAAAGAGTTAAAACTTGATTATAATATCACCTCAAAATCCCAGCTATACTTTTTAGTAAGTATTTTAGGTGAAAAATACCGTATTGCTGCAGGAGATCCGGAAAGAGAATTCAATGTTTTTATTCAGGACAAAAGAGTGGGATTGGGGGCGAATCACTGGTTTACGAACCATATTGCGTTTAATTTTGAAGTTGGTTTGACTGTTGCCAGTGATTTTGAATTTGAAACTTTGGATGACAAAGGATATTTTGGAGAAATGGATACCGGAGGGTATTTAGCAGCAGCACTTAAGTTCGCACTATAAGTTATTCAATATGGTACTGTTGAATAACTTATGAAAAGGACTATATGTATTGGGGAATAGATTTAGGTGGCACAAAAATAGAAGGAGTGGTTCTGGCTTCTTTGGAAAAAGTTGATATTTTAGCGAGAGAGAGAATTGATACGGAAGCTCATTTGGGTGCTGAACATATTGTTAATAGAATTAAAGATCTTGTCTATTTATTAAAGAAAAAAGTTTCATCTTCCCCGCAAAAAATCGGTATTGGGCATCCTGGTGTAGAAGATTCTCTGAGCAAGAAGATAAAAAATTCTAATACAGTTTGTTTAAACGGTTACTCTCTTAAAGAAACCTTAGAGAAAAAATTATCTGTTTCAATAGAGCTGGCAAATGATGCCAATTGCTTTGCTTTAGCTGAATCCATTTATGGTGCGGCAAAGGGGGCAAAAGTTGTTTTTGGGGTTATTCTGGGCACAGGAGTGGGAGGGGGGATAGTGATTGACAAAAAAATCATGAAAGGCAAACAAGGAATTGCCGGAGAATGGGGGCATAATGAATTATTATCTACTGCTGAACTTTGTTATTGTGGGAAACGGGGTTGTGTGGAAACTGTTATTTCCGGTCCGGCCTTAGAAAAATATTATTTTTCTTTAAGCGGAACAAAGAAGAACTTAAATGAGATCGCTTTATTAAGTGATGAAGCTTCTAAACAGGTATTTGAAAAATTAAATTTTTATTTTGGAAAGGCAATATCTGTTGTAATTAACATTCTTGATCCTGATTGTATCGTTTTGGGCGGCGGACTAAGTAACTTAAGCTCGTTATATACTGAAGGCATCGCCGCAGCAAAAAAATTTACTTTTACCGATCGCTTCGAAACTAAAATTGTGAAAAATTCTTTAGGAGACAGTGCCGGAGTATTCGGAGCGGCAATGTTAACTGCTACAGTTGGTTGAATATTCATGAACAATTTAAAATCTAATAAAATTAACTGTCCCTATTGTGGAGAAATGATTTGGATCCAGATTGATTGCTCCATTGAGAATCAAACTTATATTGAAGATTGCCAAGTATGCTGTAGGCCGATAAATATTAATGTTACTGTTAATGAGGATGCGGAAGTGGAAGTTTATAGTTCTAGGGAAGATGATTAACTGTAGGGGCGGGTCTTGTGCCCGCCCGTTTAACTAAATATCCGGTATTACGGGCGGGCACAAGACCCGCCCCTACGGGATAATTTCGTAAAATAGGCGTGACAAATGATTAGTAAAATTTATATCAG
>CAYOOT010000074.1:0-13667 GCA_964405665.1 uncultured Bdellovibrionales bacterium
TCAAAATAAGTTTTAATTGTTTAGAACAGCTTCAACATCATTAATTCCAAACTGCTTTGCTCTATCGCAGAGATTGGCAAGAGAAACACCTCTTAATGTTGTTTGGAAAGAGCCTTCGATTTCTGACCATACAGTATCAATCAGACCTGCTAAAGCCGGAGCTCCGGTTTTATCGTCTTCTTGTAACTTAGGACGAAGTGCCTTCATGACTTCTTCGAGACGAATTTCTTTAGGATCTTTTGCTAAAGAATATCCACCACGAGGGCCACGTTTTCCAACTACAACATCAGCTTGGCGTAACTTTGCAAAAATTTGCTCAAGAAAGCGTTGTGGGATTTGCTGACGTTTTGCAATTTGTCTAACCTGTGCTGGACCACCATTAAGGTTGTAAGCCAGGTCAACAAGTGCCATTATTCCATACTGTTCTTCGCGTGAAAGCTTGACTGCCATAGTAATCCGATAATTTATATTGGTTATTAAAAAAATTAATAAGAACTAATAGTTAACTCGAAATTTTTATGATTTCTCATAAAATCAACGAGTAAGTTTAGATTTACCTCAGTTTAATAGTAAAAATCAACCCCCGCTCAATAAAAAAAATAAAGCATTGAAATCATTGATCTTTCATTAAAGATCTTATGAGCCAAATTATTAATAAATTTAGTAAAGAGAGAAATTACTGGAAAAATATTGCAATAAATCTATCTGGGCGATCGAGTACAAAATAAGAACTTTCTTTTATTTTTTGTAATTGAAAATCAAATTTTACAAATTGCGTCTCTTTGTTTTTTTTATCAAATAATTTTTTTGCATTGAGAGAAAAAGTTTTTTCAGAGCAATTTAAATCTAAAGAAATATCTTTTTGTGATAATTTAGAAAAATAATTTTCAGAAAAATCTTTTTGATTGTTTTTTAAAGCAATAATTATACTTTCGTTTTCAGAAGTTTCTTTCTGAGTATGGATAATTTGCACCGTTTCGGGAAAGTAAAAAGTTACAATAGTTGAATTGTCAGTTTTATCACAACTGATTGTCAGTGGTCGTAACGGGAAGCTTTCCCCCAGATCTTCTTCAACAGGTTCTTCCTTTTTGGCGATAATTTTTTCTGGTTTAGTGATTTCTTTTGCTTCCTCAAGTTCGGGAATATTTTCAGGAATTTCTTCCGTGAGAGTTACTTCCTCTGTATTGGGATTGGGTTCTTCTTCTTTTTCCTTAGTTTCTTTAGCCTCAGTTGCTGATAAGTTTAATTTGGCTCTGGCCCAACTTGCCTGCTTGCTTTGGGCAAATTCTGTAGAAAGAAATTTCAGCCTTTCTTTGCTAGCCTGAGGCTTTCTTTGTTTTTCATAAAATCTTGCAACAATGGCTTCATGTGCAGCAAGATTACTATTGCAGTCTTTGATTTTTTCTTTTGCAATGGTCACAAATTCACTGTTGGGATAATTACTGAGAATTTTTTTATAATATTTTAAGGCCGTATGTAATGGACCTTGATCGTGAGCAGTGCCAGTGTACTGTTCTTTATAAGCATTGCCAATTTGATAAATAACATAGGCGATAGCTTCATGAGCGGGATGCAGCTTAAGAAATTCCTCATAAGCGGTGATTGCAGAACCATATTCTCCGGTAAAAAAATAGCAGTCAGCTATTTTTAATTCGGCCAAAGTTGCATAAGTGCTTCCGGGATAAGTATCACGAAGCTTCGTCCAATTGTCTCGGGAAACGGAAAAAAGTTGTTTTTCATATGCAGCTTCCGCCCGTTCTAAAAGTTCTTGTTCCGATAAATCACTCAATTGTGTTTCGATTTTGTCTGGATCGGGATCGAATTCGGGATCATTTGGTGAAATGGTATTTCTAAGTTTGTTATTTGAGGAACTACCGGAGCAGGAAATAAGAAAAATAAAAACAACAAAAACAGATCCAATTTTTTTCATAAAAGTGCTTCTAACTTGAAAAATAAGGTTTAATCAATACCTAACTTTTTTTTGATTTTCCTAATTTCTGAATTAATTTGAGGAAGTTTGCTGATTAAGACGGCTTGTTTCCTCCATTCATTGGCAGTTGTTTGGGGATGACCGGCAACATCCGTACCCTCTGGAATATCAGAAACAATACCCGTTCTAGCAGCAGCCCGGACTTTGTCGCCAATTTCTACGTGATCGGCCACACCCACCCCTCCGGCAAGTATCACATCATCTCCAATTTTACAGCTTCCGGAGATCCCACTGGCACCACAAATTAAAACACGTTTGCCAATTACGGCATTATGACCAATCATCACTAAATTATCGACCTTTGTAAAATCCCCAACTTTTGCTGCTCCCAGCATGGCACGGTCAATTGTCGCATTACAACCAAAATCAACGCCCTTGCCCAGAACTAAATTTCCGATATGAGGAATACGACGATGTCCCAGAGTTTTATCAGGGAAATAACCGAAACCATCTCCTCCTAGGACTACGCCATTTTGAATGAAACAATCCTCACCGAGCTCCACAAACTCTCTAATTACAGCTCCGGAATGGACAATACAATTTCTTCCGAGTTTCGCGCCTTGGTAAATTACAACATGAGGATGAATTGTACAATCATCTCCAATTTCCACATCATCGCCGATTACACTAAAAGCTCCCAAATGAACATTTTTACCAATTTTTGCAGTGGGACTAACTGCGGCTTGTGCACTGATGCCGGGACTTGGTCTTTGAGGGCTAAAAAACATTTCTGCAAGCAGTACTATTGCAGCAAGAGGATCGGCTGTTTTAATTTGTGGGCATTTAAAATCAGAATTAAATTCTTTGACCAGCAAGGCGGCAGCTTTTGTTTGCAGGGCCTTTTCTTGCATCATTTGGGCATTTCTTTTGGAAGTGGGGGCAAAAAAGGATAAATCATTTTCTTCTGCCTCTTCCAAAGGCATAATAGCTTTAATCTTAATCTGAGGATTGCCGCTTATTTCCGCGGAAAGAATTTTAGCAATTTTTTCTATTGTTAAGGATTGATTTTGCATGGAGATAGTAATAAATATTACTGCCCTTAGTAATTAATAATAATTTAAGGTTTTATTAGCACAATTTGCTTTAATATTAAAACTAACATGATGAAATCTCTAAGAATAGTTTTTATAGTTATCTTTTTATCCTTTTCAATTATTTCTTGTAGCGGTGGCGGGGGAAGTGATTCTGGTTCTTCCAGTAACGATGGAAGCAAAAGAACAACTGGAACAGGAGTAAGAATTATCAATGCTTCTTTGGATTCAGAGCCGGTTGATTTAAAAATAGCCGAGCAATATTTTAATCGCGCCTCTTTTATGCAGGTAAATTTTTATTCTCAAGTGAAATCAGGCGGCACTGATTTAATTTTGGAACGCGCAAATTCTCCGCAAGTTGTAATTGCTACTCTTTCTCAGAATTTACTCCCCAAAACCGAATATAGTATTTTGTTATATGGTGAGCATATCCGAGGAAATTTCAATGCCAGTATTATTGAAGAGCCGGTTGTACGGCCGGAAAAAGGAGAAGTTCGTTTGCAGTTTGTAAATTTGCTTAATGACAGTAGTAGTTTGACTTTAAATGGCGAAACAAATATCGGCCCTGTTACTTTTGGCACGGCTTCTGGTTATGTGACAATTGCTACTCCGGTCAATACTGTGCAGAATTTTAGTATCAATAATTCCAAACGCACAGTGGCTACTGTCACTGTTGAATTTATTGATCAGGGTGAAAATACTGTAGTGATTGGTGGTTCACAAAGTAAAGGGGTGATTATCCCTAGGGTGTATAAAGATCTAGATTAAAATTAACTGGACCGCGGACGTCCTCGTCCGCAACCTTGCTTGTATTTTAGTCAGAAGTCTCAAAGCTAACCCTTAAAGAAAATTATTCTTAGACCATGAGGCTTCATACTTCGCTACGTTTCAGGTTGCGGACGAGGACGTCCGCGGTCCAGTTCCAGTGTTCACAATACGTTTTTAACAATCTTTAGAATTTTCTTACTAGTTTTCCCATCCCCATAAGGATTCCCATTGATAATCATCGAACGATAGACCTCAGGATCTTCCATTAACAATTTAAATTCCTCTATTATCTTTTCGGGATCCGTTCCGATTAATTTTGCACAGCCACTAGCCACACCTTCCGGGCGTTCCGTATTGTGACGAAGTACCAGCACCGGTTTTTTTAAAGTAGGAGCTTCTTCCTGAACACCACCGGAATCAGTCAAAAGAATATGTGAGCAATCCATTAATGCAACAAAATGGAAATAATCCAAAGGCTCGATCAATTGAATGTTTTTACAATTTCCCAAAATACTAGAGACAACATCTTTAACATGTGGATTAGGATGCACGGGGTAAACAAAAAGAAAATCCGGATAAATATCAGCCAATATTTTTATCGCCTTACATATTGAAATCATCCTTTCACCGAAACTTTCTCTGCGATGCAGGGTGATTAATATTATTTTTTTCTCTTGACGATGCTTTAAAGAAATTTTTTTCAAATCCGGCAATTCCAGGTTGTTATTGCGAATTAGCTCAATCACATAGAGCAAGGCATCAATACTGCTATTACCGGTAACAAATATTTTTTCGCTACCGACATTTTCCTTAAGTAAATTATTTTTTGCTTGCTCGGTCGGAGCAAAATGAAAGTCAGCAATTTGCCCGAGTAGCGCTCGATTAATCTCTTCCGGAAATGGGGAATACTTATCGTATGTTCTTAAACCGGCTTCAACGTGAAAAACTTTGATCTTATTGTAGTAAGCAGCAAGAGCTGCGGCAAAGGAAGTAGAAGTATCTCCTTGAACGACAACTGCAAGAGGATTTGTTTTTTCAAAATAATCATTTAATTGTTCAATTGCTCTTCCCATAAAAACTGCCAGCAATTGATTCTCCAACATTAAATCAAGATTTTTATTGACATTGATCTTAAATATTTTCCGGGATTGCTCCAGTAATTCCTTATGTTGCCCGGTGAGGCAAACATCCACTTCAAAGGAGTCATCCTCTTGAAATTCCATAATGATCGGGGCGAGCTTGATACATTCCGGACGTGTTCCAAAAATAAATGATATCTTATTTTTCACTGAAGATAATTTTGAGGGTTTTTACTAAAAATAAAGTATCTTATTTTATAACACTACTCGTTAATAACGACAACTTTGCCGTCTTCAATCTTCTGCATCTGGAAATTAATGCCTTGAACGGCACCATGTTGATCAAAGTAGTACTCGGGAATAAAACCCCCTGTAAATTTATTATCAAGGAAGAATTTTCGCGGATCAATTCCGCTTTGCAAAGCCAAATCAAAAATCCGAAATGCTTCCAAACTTGTTGGAACAACAGGAAAACCCGATTGCGGTTCTCCGAAACGTTTTCTGAATTCTTTTAAAAGTTCTTTTCCTTCTGCTGTGACAAGATTGTCCGAAAGGGGAAGATTGGAAAATACAAATCCATTAACTGCCTCGCCTAATTCCTTAAGGGCAACAGTCGAGGCAGGTAAATAAACAGCATATAATGCTCCTTGAAATTTTAGTCCACGCAATTGTTTTACTGCGGTGATAAATGAAGTATCTGTGCTGGCATTAACAAAAATACCTTCTATCTTTTTACTCATCAGTTTTAAAATAGTAGATCTAAGATCTGTTCCTCCATGTATAAACTCTTCAGCTAGGATTTCCAGAGAGGGCTTGTAATTTTCATTTTCTTTGTTCACAGTGCGCTGCATCAGAATTGGATATTCATTTTGTTCTGTTAAGATAGCGATTTTCTTATGGCGCTTGGCCATATATTGAAAGAGCAATTTTGCTCCGGCGACATCTGAAGGAAAGAGACGAAAGATGTTTTTGCCGATATCCAAGACATCGCCGCTGGTTGCTGAAGATGTTAATACCAAAACACCTGCTTTATCGTAAATAGGAGCCGTAGTAAGCAAAGTTGAATTACAAGGGAATCCTAAAACATAGCGAACTTTATCGATATCGATTAGTTTATGAGCGACGGATACGGCAGCGCGATTTTCACATCTCTCATCTTCAAAAATTAATTTATACTTTTCCGCTCCGAATTTTTCATTCATTAATGTCAGAGCATTTTTTATATCCATTCCGAAGGCAGCAGCTTCTCCTGACAAGGCCGTAGAAACACCTACTTTTATTTGATCGGCAGCAAGAGCCGGGAAAGAGTGTAGAAGATTAAGGATTGATAGGAGTAAAAAAGTTAAGAGCTTGTTCATTATTCTAAACCTTATTTTATGGGTTCATATTGAAACTAAGGCAAAATTTAGATAAGATCAAGATACTCTCAATTAATAATATTAATTTTTTAAGACATGCATTTAAATTGTGCTCAATGTAGTTCTTCTTATGAAGTTACAGCTGAGGATCTTGAATTCTACGATAAAATTTCGCCAATTATCCAAGGTGTTAAGTATCCTGTGCCAGCTCCAAAGCAATGCCCCCGATGTCGTCAGCAAAGAAGACTAGCTTGGCGAAATGATATGAATCTTTTTCGAAGAGATTGTGATCTTTGTAAAAAAAGCATGGTTTCTGTTCATCCCGCAAAAGCAGATTTTCCTGTTTATTGTGTGCAGTGTTGGTGGAGCGATCGTTGGAATCCATTTGATTTTGCAAGGGACTATGATCAAACAAAACCGTTTTTAAAACAGTTTTTGGACTTACAAAAGCAGGTACCACAAATTGCCATCCAAAACGACAATGGCGTGGGCAGCGAAAATTCGGAATATTGTTATGACATTTCCCGGGCTAAAAATTGTTACCGGGTTGTCGGTAGTTGGTATATTGAAGAATGCGCCTACTCATTAAATGTTAATCGCTCAAAGTTTGTTGTAGATTGCAATACCGTTAGCATCAATTCGGAATTAGTTTATGAAAGTTTAGATTCTCAACATCTTTATCACTGTGCCTATTTACAAAACTGCGAAGCTTGTAACGAGTGTTTTTTTGGATACGACTTAAAAAGTTGTAGTAATTGTTTTGCCTGTTACGGACTTCGGCAAAAAAAGTTTCATATTTTTAATCAACCCTATACTGAAGCTGAATATCGGCAGAAGCTAAGCTCGTATAATTTAGGATCTTATGAAGCGATAGAGAAATGGCGAAAGGAGTTTGATCTTTTTGCAAATAAAAAACCGAGACGAGCTGCAAATATCCAGAATTCTGAAGATTGCATTGGGAATAACCTTTTTAATTGCAAATCCGTGCTAGGGTATAGCGTATTTAACAGTGAATACAGTAAGTTTATTGATCGTTCAGATGGGCCAAAAAATTGCTATGACATTATCAATTCCGGTGGCTGTCAATGGAGTTGCGATTGCGTTACTCCTGATGACTCCTATTTGGTTTTATTTTCTGATTGGTGTTGGAAATCCAAAAATATTCTCTATAGCGACAACTGTCATTCTTCTGCCGATCTTTGCGGTTGTATTTCAATGCGCCGTAATCAATTTTGCATTTTAAATAAACAATATAAAGAAGCAGATTACCATAAATTATTGCCAAAAATTATTAATTCTCTAACTGCAGAAGGTGTTTGGGGAGAGCATTTGGCTGTGAAGCATTCTCCCTTTTGTTATAATGTTTCTTCTGCCAATGAATATTATCCTTTAGAACATGATGTAGTTTTAGCTCAAGGCTGGAAATGGGAAGATGAGCTGCCTTATACTTTTGGAAAAGAGAGTATCAAACTAGCAGAGATTCCAGACGATATCATGATGATCAATGATTCCATTTGCAATGAAGTTTTGGCTTGTATTGATTGTAAAAGAAATTATAAAATAACACCTCAGGAATTTTCATTTTATAAAAAAATTCCCGCACCACTTCCCAGAAGTTGTCCCAATTGCCGACATTTAAAAAGATTTCAACGTAAAACTAAAACGGCAATTTGTAATCGCCAGTGCGACCGCTGTGCTCAAGAAATCAAAACAGTTTATCCTAAAGAAGGAAGTGAAATTGTTTATTGTGATAATTGTTACTTTGCAGAAGTTTACTAGCTGATATTTTCTTCAGGAACTGCAACTTTTTTTTGTTTTTCTACATATTGTGAAATCAAAATACAAAGCCCATAAATTACAATTAACGGCAGAGCTAAGAGCATTTGGCTGACAACATCAGGAGGGGTGAGAATCCCGGCAATGATAAATATGACAACAAGTGAATAACGAAAATTTTTCTTCAGCCAGCCGGAAGTGAGAATCCCAAATTTAGCAAGAAAGTAACTGATAATCGGCAATTCAAAAATAGAGCCAAAAACAAGAAGCAATTTCACAATAAAGGACAAGTATTCACCGATGCGAATGTTTGGAGCAATTCCTACAGAGGCATATTCGTTTAGAAAAAAATCAAATGTAATAGGAAGAACAAGAAAGAAACAAAAAATAGTGCCGGCGATGAAAAATAAGCTTGAAAAAAAAACAAAAGGAGTTGCCCATTTTTTTTCATGCTCGTGCAACCCTGGTGCGATAAAAAGCCAAAATTGATAGAAAATATAAGGTAAAGCGATAATAAAACCGACAGTAAGAGCAACTTTAATTTTACAGAGGAAAACTTCTGACGGGCCGGTGCCAATCAATTCAAATTTAGTAGTCGATGTTTGAATAGGATAAAGTAAAATACCAAAAAACTTTTCTACCCAAGTATAAGCAACAATTGTTGAAATAAGAATTCCAATTGCCGAATGTAGCAAGCGAATTCTTAATTCAGATAAGTGTTCCAGAAAAGGCATTTCGGCAAAAGTATTTTCTTTCATACTTCAGGCGTCTTGGGAGTAATAGTTTTTCTTTTTCTTGGTGCTTTGGTTTTTGGGATTTCTGTTGCAATTTCTTCTGATTTTTCTTCCGCAACTTTTGGTTCTTCTGTTAAGACCTGATTGAGTTCTTGCTTGATTTCTTTAAACTGCTTTTGAATTTCCTGTTTGGGAGAATTAATTTCAAATTTTATTTCATCAAGGGATCTTTTTAATTCGGCGGTGGTTTTTCCCAAAGTTCTTGCCAGCTCCGGGAGTTTCTCCGGACCGAAGACTAAAAGAGCGACAATTAAAATTACCAGGATTTCTCCGATGCCTAAGCCAAACATATAAGATCATTCTAAATTTATTCTCCCCAAAAATTTGGGGAAATGTTTTTTTATAGCGCTGTTTACCAAAATACAAAAATTGGAGATTATATATAATGTTTTAATTGTTTTTGCTATTTATAAGGAGAAATCTTAATTACACTTAGAAAGAGCAAGAACTATAAACGTAAAAAAGGCCGCACGGAGCGCGGACTAAAGTCCGCGCTCCGTGCGGATAATAGGGTAACAACTTGACCATTTCCCCTCAAATTATAGAACAAATAAAAGAGCGACTGAGTTTTGTCGAGGTTGCCAGCGCCTTTGTTAAATTAAAGCGTTCAGGGAAAAACTATGCCGGTTGCTGCCCTTTTCATGCGGAAAAAACCCCTTCATTTTTTGTCAATGAAGAAGAAGGATTATTTAATTGCTTTGGTTGTGGAAAAAAGGGTACGATTTTTAACTTTATCATGGACCTGCGTGGTTTTACATTTCCGGAAACAGTAAAATATTTTGCCAAACAAGTGGGAATTAATATTCCTGAGGATCGCCCGGAAAGTCCGGCAGAGACTACCAGCAGAAAAAAATTACCTTATTTGAGAACGGCACTGCGAATAGTAGCTGATATTTATTCCCGACATCTTCAGCACTCAAAAGTTGCCCAGGATTATTTAGAGGCCAGAGGTATAAAAAAAGAAACTATTGCAGCATTTAATATCGGTTTTGCGCCGGATGGTTGGGAATTTATTCATGGGGAATTATTAAAGACTGACTTTGGCAAAAAACTGGGCGAAGAAAGAGTCAAGAAAATTTTAATTGAACTTGGTTTATTAAAACTGCGACAAGAAAATTCTGCGGAAGAAGATAATACTAAACAGCTTTCCTGTTACGATGCTTTTAGAGAAAGGATTATTTTCCCAATAACCCGCAGTGACGGTCAAGTGATTGCCTTTGGCGGAAGAATTATCGTAAAAAATCCTAATTTACCGAAATATTTAAATTCCAGCGAAAGTTCGGTTTATCATAAAAGAAAATCTTTTTATGGTTTGCAGCAAGCAGTAAATGAAATCCGCCGCGAACGCCAGGTTTATATCACAGAAGGTTATTTAGATGTTATTTCTCTTTATCAAGGAGGAATAAAAAATGTGCTGGCAACTTGTGGTACCGCAGTGACAGAGCAACATGTTCAAGTAATAAAACGCTTAGTTGATAAAGTGACAATACTTTTTGATGGGGATGACGCCGGAAAAAAAGCTGCCGCAAAATCCTTTGAAATATTTATTAATTCCGGTTTGGATTTGGAAGTAGTGGTCCTTCCGGAAGGAAATGATCCTGATTCCTTGGTGCAGAAAGTTAAGCCCGATAATCTCAAAGAATATATTGACAATAAAGCAGAATTGGCCCCCAAATTTTATTTGAACCATTTAATTGAAGAAAATACTGAAGGCGGTTCTTTGGAACAATGTTCTCCGGCTATCCTGGGAAGAATTGCTCAAAATTATTCTTCAATTGTTTCTCGTGTCAGTAATGCCGTAGAAAAAGAATTTTTATTGAAAATTGCTGCCGAAAAATTAGGAGTCAATCAGGATTCTTTGGGTAAGCTAACTCAAGTTGAGAATAAAAAACAACAATACCGCGAACAAACTTTTAAAAATCAACAAAGTTTGACGAAAGCGCCAATGGAGACAAATCCTATTTTTGAAAAAGAGCGGAGAAATATAACTGAGGTTGAAAATTCGAATCTGGCAAAACAAAAACTTGGCAAATTATATAAACAACTTTTAGTGGCAATTGTTTCAGAACCTTTTTTGGCGCAAATAATTATAGAAAATTATAGTGTTCTTGCTTTGGGTGAAGTTGCTGAAAATTTACCTCTTAAAATAAATAACTTTATCCAAGATATTCTGAATATGGAATTGAGGGGAGTGGTTTCTTTTGTTACGGAAAATAAAAATTTTAAAAAAAGCATCAAACCCGAAGCGGGACACTTTCCAGAAATTCAAGAATTGCTGCAAAAACATTCCTTAAATAGTTATGGTATTTTAGAAGAAGCAATTCGTCAGGTTCAAATTGGTGGGGCTAATCCTTCGGAAGTTGTTTCCGAGTCTTTGAGTGCCAATTCTCGAGTTCGTATTATGCAAGATGTTGAAAAGATTAAAGATTCTGAAAATCATGTAAGTACAGAAGCCGAACGTCTAATGCTGGCTCAGGAAAAACTGCAAAAAAAGAGAGTCTTAGAGCAGCTTAATAGACGATAAATTGCCTAAAGACTCTCTAGCTTAGCAATAATTATTATGCTATGAATAGAAGCTTTTTAACTGCAAAAATATTGAAATTATTAGATAATTTTATTGGGTCTTTACCCGAAAATTGCATTGTAAAAATATATCAAGCACACATTTGATAGCAAAACAATAACTATATTGTAGCTATTAAAGATAGAACTATGACCAAATTCAATTTTTGTCACAGTTCCAAAAACTATTTTTTCATGCGAGCGCTATATGCGTAAGCCAGTATAAAAGGAAAATCCAATCAATGGCCAAGCAAACAAGTAGTAATTCTGGAAAAGATTCCAAACGATCAGTTCTGGTGCAGCCTCTTGCCAATACAAAAACAGAAAAACAAGCAAAAGATTTAACTAAGGTTATTGCACCTTTAGCAAAAGAGGGAGTTCAAGAAGAAGTAATCGAAGATTTTTTTGATATTATTGGCGAAACAGAGATTGATGTAATTGAAGACGACGCTCCTGTAGTAGTGCCGGAAGAAGATGTTGCTGCAGATCGCTTGCGCATTCCTGAAACAGGAAGTGATACTGTTGCGGAGGCGGCTTTAGCTACAGCAGGTGTTGCCCGAGGAACGGATCCTGTAAGAATGTATCTTCGTGAAATGGGCGGAGTAAGCCTGCTTACACGAGAAGGTGAAGTTGTAATTGCTAAAAGAATTGAAGACGGACAATTAGAAATTCTAAGAGAAATTAACCGTGCGCCGATGTCCTTGATTTATATTCAAGAACTTTCAGAAAACCTTAAAAATGGCTTGCTAAGAGTGCGCGATCTTTTTGATGAAGAAGATGCCGGACCGGGCTTGGAAGAATTAGAAGAAGAAGAGGAAGAAGTTATAGAAGAAGTGGAAGAAGGTGAGGATACCATTGATGAAAAAGCAAATGCCTTGCTTCAGCAAGAAGAAGAGGAAAAGAAAAAGTTTTTAAAAAATGTTCAACCTGCAAAAAAACATTTAAAAGCAATTAAAGATGTTTTTATCTCAATGCGTCGTTTGACCAAAGGCGGCAAGGCTTATACCGAACAACATAAAAAATATGAAAAATTAAGAGATAAATCAATTGAGAAAATTCAAGAACTTGGTCTGGCAAAAAAGCATCAAGATGAAATTATTAAAAAGATGCAAAATTATGGCAAATTATTGGAAGATGCCAATGATACGATCGATGATTTAATTAAACAGACTGGAAGAATTAAAGAAGAGATTTTTCAAGCAGCAGCAGAAATCAGCTCCGAAGATCAATTGGCCTTTAAAAGAGCGTGCAAGCGCTTAGGACTGAAAGCAATTGAGGCCAGAGAATTTGCTGAAAAGGTAACAGTTGTAAAAGCAATTTTTTCTCAAGCAGAACAAGAAACTTTAATGGAAGTTCAGGAGTTATCTCGTTGTGTTCATGCTTTGGAAAAAGCCGATCGCAAAGTTTATAATGCCAAACAAGAATTAGTTGAAGCAAATCTTCGTTTAGTAGTTTCTCTTGCCAAGAAATACACCAATCGCGGCCTGCAATTTTTGGATTTAATTCAAGAAGGCAATATCGGTTTAATGAAAGCAGTTGATAAATTTGAATATCAACGAGGATATAAGTTCTCAACTTATGCCACTTGGTGGATTAGACAGGCCATTACTCGTGCCATAGCCGATCAGGCCCGCACGATCAGAATTCCTGTGCATATGATTGAAACAATCAATAAACTGGTACGGGTTTCCAGATATTTAGTGCAAGAACTCGGGCGTGAACCTAATCCGGAAGAAATTGCTGAGAGAATGGATATTTCCGTTGAAAAAGTTCGCAAGGTAATTAAAATAGCAAAAGAACCGATATCTCTGGAAACTCCTATTGGTGATGATGCCGATAGCCATTTGGGTGATTTTATTGAAGATAAACGAATTGTCTCTCCATCGGATGCCGTGGAAAATTTAAATTTGCAAGAGCAAACAGTTAAAGTTCTTGGAACTTTAACACCCAGAGAGGAAAAAGTTTTAAGAATGCGTTTTGGTATCGGGGAAAGAAGCGATCATACTTTGGAAGAAGTAGGAAAAAATTTCGATGTAACTCGCGAAAGAATTAGACAAATTGAAGCTAAGGCCTTGAGAAAGCTGCGTCATCCAAGCAGATTAAAAAAACTAAAAAACTTAGTTGAAAAACCGTAACTCTCCCCTTTTCCTCACATAAAGAATATTCTAGTACTGGAATATATGCAGCGTGAGGAAAAGGGGAGAGCTTGACATCCCGCAGTTAATAAGAGACTTATACGAATAAATCGGCCCTGTAGCTCAGTTGGTTAGAGCACCCGGCTCATAACCGGAGGGTCCCAGGTTCAAGTC
>CAYOOT010000075.1:0-13026 GCA_964405665.1 uncultured Bdellovibrionales bacterium
GCTCCTTCTCTAAGAAGCAACCCTATACTATTTGCTTTTCCACCGGCTAAACTAAAAATTCCCCCTCTTGTTACCATCAGATAGGCAATCCCTAAAGCCTCAAAGGCATAGAGCGCATTTTCTCCAACTCTTAATTCCCAATATTCAGGAGAGTTTTTTCTTCTTTGATATTCTTGAGGACTAATTCCACCGGGAGATTCTCTTGCAGAAACATATAAGTTGTAGCCGAAATAAATTAAATTATCTGTCACCTTTGCCGAAGCAATGTGCAACGGCTTAAGTAAAGGTTCAACTGTTTGTCCAAGATGATGCAATGGATTTAAATTTTCCCAGAGTTTTTGATCGGACATTGAAGCGAAACTGCTTTCTTTTTCAAAGATCGCTCCACCCCAAGTATTACCAAATACTTTATTGCTAAAATTGAGATAAGAGTTAAATCCTTTTTCTCCGCTAACTAAATAAAATAGATTACCCAAAGTAAGATAACCGGCTGATTCAATTATTTTAGGAAGAGACCTGCCGCTCGTTTTAAAAGATTCAATCAGATCGATTTTCTCTTCTGTTTCTTTTGCTTGGGGAAGCGCTAATGGTTTATTTTCTCCGCTCTTTGTCGCTCCTTTAACTGCAGCTGGAATTTCAGCGCTAGAATACTTAGCGGAAATATCTTTAGCATCTAACACTAAATTTTTCTGTTCCAGTGACATTTAACTATCGATTTTTATTAATTTTAATTCAATAAGAAGTTATGAAGTGATTGAAATCTATAGTGATATAGCCAGTCTAAGAAAAATTATCCAATAAGATCAGTGTGATAATTCAAGTAAAATATGGCTTTTAAGGCAAAACTTCCAGTAAAAATCATTATTTACAAAAAAGTCATCTTGTAATACAATATAATAATTGTATTACAATTTTATTTTCAACTGCAATATGACTAAAATTATCACAGCCCGAGTAGATCCAGAAACGGAAGAAAACCTAAGAAGTTTAAAAAAGTCTTTAGGCATTTCTGAATCACAGATCATTAGAGAGGGAATAAAATTAATGCATAAAACTAAGCAGAGAGAAGAAGGAAAATCTAAAATAATCGGACTAGGAGTAATCGAATCTAAATTCAGCGATCTTGCTTCAAATAAAAAACATTTAAAAAAATTTGGTAAGTGAGGAACGTCCTTTTAGATACAAGCTGTATTGTTGCGCTACTGGACAAAAGCGAGCGTTTTCATAAGAGTTGCCTAGAAGTAGTAACTTCAGTCAATGCCAATTTAATTACCTGCGAATCCGTAATTACAGAAAGCTGCTATCTATTGCGCAATTACTCCAAAGCAATTGAAGCCATATTTAAGAATATTGAAGCAGGAATTTTTCAAATCCCCTTTAATCTTTCCCATTATTCAGAAGAAACCATTGTCTTATTAAAGAAATATCAAAACGTACCGATGGATCTGGCCGATGCCTGCTTAGTGCAACTGGCCAATAAATACAAAACTGCTGAAATCCTAACTCTGGACTCCGATTTCGATATTTACCGCTGGGGGAATAATAAAAAGTTCAATTGTTTGCTTTTGAATTAGAAATTTTATCACGGAGTGCACAGAGTTTCACGGAGTGAAGATTAATTTACCAATCTGTGATTTTCCAAATTTCATACTCCGTGTAACTCTGTGCACTCCGTGGTAAAATTTCCCATTTCGAGCCATTGGCAACCACAAAAGAAGTTCGTAGCGTTTTGCTACCAGACTTCCTTAATATTTAAGCGCACCGCAGACACTCCCTGATAAGATTCAATTTCTGCGGTATAAGAAATGTTGATTACTTTATCTTTGCGAAGCAAAGGATTTCTTTGCATTCCCCAAGCAATGCAATTTTTCCAAGCTTGACCATCGGTGACTCGAAAGGAAATATGTTTATCACCAATACTATTTGTTGATTCCACTCGCAGATCTTTAGAAATTAAAACAGGAGAAGGATTCCCCACACCAAAAGGCCCAAATTTTTGCAGTTCGGAAACTAAAATAAAATCAATTTTATCCAACTCAACTTCCAGATCGGCTGAAATACGTTTTTTGTAAGCAGAATCTTTCAAGCGCAGTTTTGCCTGATTGATAAACTCTTCTTGAAATTTTCCCAGATTCTCATGGAATAAACTAAAGCCACCCGCTTCGGCATGTCCCCCGGAGGTGATTAAAATCGAACCAAGTTCTGATAGAACATCAGCTACATGAAAATCTTTGATACTTCTAACTGATCCTTTAATGATCGATTTAGCTAGAAGCTGATTGCCGGGATCGGCTGGCGCCATTACGGCAGCAGGTTTTTTAAATTGCTCCACTAAACGCTGAGCAACGATTCCGATAACTCCGATATGATAATCCACACCAAAGAGAGCAAGCGCCGGATCGCTAGTCATTACTGCGCTCTTTTTTACCATTTTTATACAATCTTCTTTAGCGATTTCTTCAATTTGTTTTCTCCTGGTATTGAGACGATCAATTGATTTGGCAATGGACTTTGCTTCCAGACTATCGGTGGTAGTTAATAATTTAAAAACTTCTTTTCCTTCGGCAATTCTTCCGGCCGCATTAATTCTTGGACCTAAACCGAAACCAACATGTCCCGCACTAAATCTAGGGTTTCCCGAAACTCCGGCGACATCCTTTAAGGCAATCAATCCCACTCTGGTAGTTTGCTTTAAAGCTTCTACTCCCCTGGAAGCGATGACTCTGTTTAAACTTAAAAGAGGAACCATATCGCAAATTGTTCCCAGCGATGCCAAATCTAAATAATCTTTGGGATCAGGCACCACAATTTCACCTGTCTCGATTTTTTTGCTCCAACGTAATTTTAATTGTTTTCTTAAAACAATTAAAAGCATCCAAACCAAACCTGCTGCTGCCAGCTTATAACTTTGAAAAGGACAACCCTCTTGCGCCGGATCAACTACGGCATCAGCATCGGGAATTTCTTTGGGAATATGATGATCCAGAATAATTGTTTTCATTCCCAGTTTTTTTGCATGTTTAATTTCAGCAACACTGGTAATGCCGCAATCAACTGTAATCAGCAAACTGGTTCCTCTTTGAGCAACTTTTTCTACGGCAGAAAGTACTAAACCATAGCCTTCCACAAAACGAGAAGGAGTGTAATTTTGAACTTTTCCGCCAATCGCTTGGAGAAACAAATAAAGCTGCGCCCCTGAACTGATCCCATCGACATCAAAATCATTATAAACGGTAATTATTTCTCCGGCTTCAATTGTGGAAATAATTATATCTGCTGCTTTAGTGATGTTTTTTATCGTGGAAGGATCGGGCAAATTGTTTCTCAGTGTTGGTGATAAGAAATTTCTTGCTTCTTCAACGCTACTAATTCCTCTGGCCAGTAAAATTTTTGCGGCAATTTCTGAAATATTTAAATCTCTAACCAATTCAGCAAGAAATTCTGTAGTAGACTCTGTCTTTTCCCCTCTTAAGTATATTGCAACATCAATTTGTTCAATCGAATTTTCTGCTTGTTCTGAATTCAAAAACAACTCCATTACTCTCTAGCATCAATTAACAATATTCTTCGAGCCTAAGATCCGGCAACACCAAGAATTCTCCAGGCAGTTTGCAAGGATATTTCTCCATTGATTAAAGCTTCACGCACCTTAAAGGCATAGGGGATAAAACCCTGCGCAAAAGCTAAATCACGAAGTTCGGATAATAAACTTGCGGTATTGGAATTTCTGTAAAAAATTTCTTGTAATTTCAGATTGATCGGCAAAAATTCAAAAACAGCAAGTCGACCCAATATAGCAGTATGCTTGCAAAGAGAACAGCCCTTTGCGGTTTTTAATTTTATATTTTTATCCAATTTAAAAAAATTTAATGCTTGTTCATTTGCTTCTTGATATTCCAAGCAATTTTTACAGTTTAAAGGCAAAAGTCGCTGTGAAATTATCAGCTTAAGCGAACTGGCGATAATTTCCGGCTGCAGATTAAATTGTTTCAAGCGAGTAATAACTTCAAAACAATTTCCCGCATGAATTGTGCTTAGCACTAGATGTCCTGTAATGGCTGCAGTAAAAGCAATCACCGCAGTTTCTTCTTCTCTGATTTCACCAAGCATAATCACATCGGGATCTTGTCGCAGCAGCTTGGGAAGCATTTTCGAATAGGTAATTTCACCACTGCCCGCCACTTGCGTTTGATTAATTCCTTTAATATTTTTTTCAATCGGATCTTCTAAAGTGATAATATTTCGCCAGTCCTGATTTAAATGATTGAGCATCGCATAAAGTAAGGTAGATTTTCCGCTTCCAGTGGGTCCGGATAACAAGATCGCACCGGAATTAAGCGATAAATAATTAACCAGCAACAATTCTTGCTCGGCATCCAAACCAAGTTCGGATAATTTCAATAAATCTTCTTTATTATCTGGCTGATTATTGTTGTGAATACGCAATACTACTTTTTCTGCATAGGCCTGGGGAATAAAAGAAACTCTTAAGCTAACAGTTTGATTTTCTAGCTGCAGAGAAAAAACTCCTTCTTGAGGTTTATTGTTAATGGTTATATCGAGATTAGAAAGTATTTTTATTCTTCTAATTAAATTAGCTGAAGCAACTAAGGTTATTTTAAAGGAAGTATCACTTCTTAACAAACCATCTATCCGGTAGCGCAGGCGCAGTCCTTCTTTTGTCGGTTCCAAATGAATATCCGATGCAGCTAAATAGCTTGCCCGAAAAATTATCGCTTCTAATAGTTGTGGAACTTCTTCTTTTCCGGCCAGAGAAATTTCTTCTTTTTTGTTATGTTCTAGAAACTTTTGATTGACTTTATGTTGTGCCGCAGAAAGGCTTTGTTCTTGTGCCAAGTAGCAAGCAGTAATTGCCTGCAGCAGGATCCCTTCTTCATATTCTTCAACAATCAAATCACAGCCGACAATAAATCTAATTTCTTGAAGAAGATCTGCAGAATTTTTTACGATAAGCAGGGAAAGTATTTTTCTCTGATCTTGATAAAGTATTTGCAGGGGTAAACATTGATAACGTTTAGCTTCTTGCAAAGTAAGCAAGGCCCGTGCTTCATCAGTGGAGAAATTAACTATTTTTTCTAATTTTGCTCTATTTTTATCATTAAAGAAAATTTTCTTCGATTGATCTTTGATTACTTCTTTAGGATTAATTAAAAGATTATTATCCATAATACCTGTTTAATTTTGCTGTTAAATTGATTTTATTGTTTATTAAGAAAACTCTTTGTAATTTTCGCCCTTTTGCAAAAACTATTTCTTAGGTATATTTCTCATGTTTTTTCTAGCACGAGGCTTTGATTATTTTTGGGGATTACGCTAGAAAGGCCATTCTATTTTTTTCAGCGAAGTACAGAATATAGATTTTTAGTTTGCACCAAGTGCAAAAATTAATATAGGGAATGTCTTTTTTATGTTTAGTTTCTTTATCGTCATGTCTTCTTTACTTGCAGATATCAGCCCCAGAAGTTTTTTTGCTCTTGAAGCAATGGTCAAACAACCAAAAGCCGTTGTTTCAGTTAGTTTCGATGAAATTAACTCTTTAAAAATCGGCTCTCCGGTAATTGTTAATGGTAAAGTGGTGGGGGAAGTTTCCAAAATTACCAAGAAAACGGAATCTACAAATAAGGAAGCTGTAAATGTTGAATTAAACATTAGTGCTAGTGTAAGTTCTTCAACGATTGCCCTGCAATCAACTCCTACTCTTGCCAACAAAAACAAACCGGAAGCGATAGTGGAGCTTTTATCTCTTCCAATTTCCAGTATTACAAACCAAAAAACCGCAGAACATCTCAAGGGATTTTCTTCTTTTGAAAAATTCTGGTCAGCCGGCATCTAGCTAAGACCATAAGGTCTTGTTTTCATTGCAATTTTAATATTTAATATTTATTTGAAGTAAACCCTAGGTTTTGTGTGATTTGTATTATGTAAAGACTAGCATTTAGTTTTTGTAATAATTAAGTTATAAGGGTTGTAGAAAATGGACTCTCTAAAAAGATTAAACCAAGAAGGCGATTTATTCGAGCAATTGGGTTTAGAAATTGCTCAAGGCGAAGTAGAAATTGGCAGTACTTATCCAATATTTGGAATGATTACTAAATTTATCAATGAAAAAGCTGGAGAAGTGGTTGTTGAATTAAATCATTGCATCATTGCTAACATGAACGTAACTGAAGACAATAAAGTGGATTTGTTAAAAGAGAGGGCCTTTGAATCAGGAATATTTGTTTCCACCGTTGTTGCTAAGGATCCAAAAGTGGAAGTAGACTGCCAGGTGGTAATATTTGGGAAGAAACAGGGATATAATGCATAGTAAGAAAGTTCAAATTGAAGGCAAGTTAAATAATACCGTAAAACCGATTAAAGGGGACTTAGGATCCGAAGTAATAAATCTAATAAAAAGTTTACTAGTTTGCTTATTAGTAGTTTTTTTACTGAGGGCATCTATTGTTGAAGCTTTCAAAATACCATCTTCTTCGATGGTTCCAACCTTAGATATTGGCGATCAAATTCTAGTAAACAAACTTAGCTATGGCATCAGGCTTCCTTTGCTAGCAGAAACTCTTATTGATTTTAGACAGCCACAGCGTGGTGACGTTGTAGTTTTCACCCTACCTGAGGATTCAAGCACCAATATTATTAAACGTGTAATGGGCCTTCCCGGGGATAAGATTCAAGTAATGGGAACAAAGGTCTATATCAATGATCAATTATACGAAAAAGACAGCAATTATGCGCAATGGGTTTCCGGTGGAAGAATGGATTTTGGCCCGACAATTATTCCTGAAGGAAGAGTTCTTTTAATGGGAGATAACCGCGATCAATCACAAGATTCCAGATATTGGCCAATCGTTGGTAAAAATGTGGGACCTGATGGGAAACCAAGTCCTTTCTTGGATATGAAAAGAATCAAAGGCCGAGCATTTGTGATCTATTGGAATTCTGCTTTTAAGTTTGATCATCTATTTAACGTAATTCGCTAGAAAACTTTTTCATGCTGACATCACAAAGTATCAAAGAAGCACTTAATGCTGCGACTTATTTTGATTTCAATTCCTGCTTGATACTTAAAATATCCGGTGCTGATGCCACACGATATCTACACGGCAGACTAACTCAAAACATCAAATCTTTAGAAAATTTTCAAACAGCAAAATCATTAGTCTTAACTGCTCAAGGAAAGATTCAAGGGAAGTTTACAATTCTAAAAGATCAAGATTCTTTTCTGATTATCTCCGATCCTTTATCTACCAAAGAAGAGCGAGAGGATTTTGTTCGGGCAATACTGCAATTTAAAGTATCCGACGATGTAAAAATAGAGGAATTAAACAATAGCTATCGCCTAATAAAAGTCCTAGGACAGAAAGCAAAAGAATCTTTGGGGAAATCTTTTGCTACAACATTGGCAAACAATAAATTTTCTAAATTAGAAAATGGAATCATTATTGCGGAAAACTTTCCTTTCTTCGATTTACTATATCCCACAAATCTCCAAGCGGAGATTTGTGACAAGCTGGATCGAGTTGGGGTTAAGTCTTGTGAATTGGAGCTTTTTGAAGCATTACGTATTTGTTATAAAATACCTAGAATGAAATTAGATCTTGATGAGAAAGTGGTTGCTACCGAAATTGATATTACAGATTTAGTTTCCTTTGACAAAGGCTGCTATGCCGGACAAGAAGTTGTAGAAATGTCTACTGCTCGGGGAAGGCCAAATCGGAAATTAGTTTTATTAAAGGCGCAAACAATTAAAGAAATAAATCGCGGAGAAGAAATTCTCACTACCGCAGAAAATAAACCTTGTGGTCATATCAGCAGCACTTTTTTTCTGAAATCAGAAAAATTAGCAATTTCTTTAGGATTTATTAAATCGTCATTACTTGAAGAAAAATTCTTTAAAACAAAGGATTGCGAACTAGAGAGAATTGATTCTTTCTTATGAATTCTTTTGGGCTCTACATTCATATTCCCTACTGCATAAAAAAATGCCCCTATTGCGATTTCAATTCCTATGGTGTGGGAAGAGTAGACTTAAAATCAGATGAAATAATGCCTGAAGAGAACTACACCAAGGCCTTAATTACAGAACTTAATTATTACGCAAACAATCCGGATTGGAATAAACGCCCCTTACATTCAATATTTTTTGGTGGAGGAACTCCTTCCTTATTCTCTACTAATTCAATCCGAGAAATAATCGAAAATGCCAAAGAAAATTTCCCCTTTCAAGAAAATATTGAAATCACTCTGGAGGCAAACCCTGGAACAATTCAAGAAGAACTGGGAATAAACAAATTAAAAGAATTTAAAGATGCTGGAATTAACCGGATTAGCATGGGGGTGCAGGGATTTAATGAAAATAAATTAAAATTCCTCGGTCGTCTGCATTCTAAAGAAGATGTAGTCTCCGCTGTAGCTAATATTAAAGCTGCCGGCTTTGAAAATTTCAATTTAGATTTGATTTTCGGGATAGCAGAAGAATCGCTTGCCGATTGGGAAAACGACCTGAATAAAATCATTGAATTTAATCCCCAACATATTTCCTGCTATTGTCTGACAATCGAAGCGGGAACTGATTTTGGCAAACTCCATAAAAAAGGAAAATTAAAAGTCCTGGAAGATGATTTACAGGCGAAGATGTTTGAGCTAACGCAAGCTACTTTGAATAAAGCTGGTTATCTGCAATACGAAATATCAAACTATGCCAAAGCGGGGGCTGAATGCCAACATAATCTCGGCTACTGGCAAGGCTATGATTACCTTGGGCTTGGTGCAGGAGCACACAGTTATTTCCAAGTAGAAAATAATCCTGCTTTATTTGGAAAAAGATGGAGGAATCTTCCAGGGCCTGAGGACTATCTTTCTCAAGTAATAAGCAAAGGACATGCTGCACATAACAAAGAAGAAATCGACCAAGAAAAAGCCAGATTGGAATATTTATTTTTAGCTTTTAGAACAAAATTGGGTTTTGATTTGGTTCAATATCAAGAAAAATTTCTAATCAAAAATGATTTAAGCTACATTATCCAAAAGCTAGATAAGGAAAATCTAATTACTTCTTTAACAGAAAATATCTACACTCCCACAGCTAAAGGCTTATTATTTGTAGATGAAATTTTAAAAGAATTAGTGTAAATTTAAAAAGTCCTTCGACAGACTCAGGTAATCCTCTCAGGTAGAAATCTTTAAGTATAATTATAAACAAGCTACTTCGCCTTTGCTTGCTCATCCCTTTTAGTTTTTAACTGCGCAATCAAGCCTTGCATGCCATCTTTTCTGACAATGCCGCCGAATTCATTGCGATAATTACTGACTAGCCCGACATTTTCTATGACTACATCGTAAATTTTCCACTCTGTACCTTGTAATGATAAACGATAGTCAATTGAGGTATCTTCTTCGTCCACATCGACTGTGGATCTAACGAATGCCTTATTATCCTCAATGGTCTCAGTTATTTTATCAATCTTGCTGGACTTAGCATTTCTCTTGATTCTTTTTAAATAGGTGCGAGCCAGTAAACCGCTAAATAATTCCACAAATTCTCTTTGTTCTTCGACCGTGGCTTTATTCCAATTTTGCCCAAGACTACGTTTGGACATATCTTCAAAATCAAAAAGAGGGTGAATTATTTTACTGAGCTCTGAATCCAATTCCTCATCGGGAATTTTATCCATTTTGGCAATACAAATATCTCTAATCTTTTCTATTGCTGTTCTAATGCCATTTGCTGGACCCTCAGCCTTTGCTGAAATTGTTCCTAAAAAAGTAAATATTGCAATTAATAAAATTACTATTTTATTTTTCATAATTATCCTTATTATGATTCCATTCTATGAATTAACTTGCCTATTATTTCTTCAAACTCAACTGCCGATTCCGTATCTCCAATTTTGCCGCCATTATTAACCTGTTTTTCCGAACCCCCAGGAATTATTTTTATATAACGATCTCCAATAATCCCTTTGGTGCGAATGGCTGCAATATCATCATCTCGCAGCTTAACTCCCTCCATAATTCTTAAAGTCACCACGGCCGAAACATTGTTTAAGGCAAAACCTTTAACTTCACCAATTTCCACGCCAGCAATTTCTACGGGAGCTCCCGATTTTAATCCGGCGATACTATCAAATTCCGCTTTAACATCATAATAACCGCTTTCGCTAATTCTAATACTGGCGATACTAATCGCCAAGTATCCGAAGCAAAATACTCCCAATAAGCAAAATACTCCGACCCAAAACTCAACGGTCAAACTCTTTTTGGGAGGAACAAATTCAACTTTTTCATCTTTCTCATTTTTTTCATTCATCTCACACCATATTTATAATATATGTTAACAGCCTGCGGCTTAACGCCACTAACTAATAGTTTAAAACTATCGGACCGGAAACCTCTCCTTTCATAAATTGCTGAACAATGGGATTCTTTGAGGCTAAAAATTTTTCCACTGTTCCTTCTTCTTGTACCCGACCAGCATATAACATCGCAACTCGGTCACACACCTGAAAAACTTCCGGCAATTCATGGCTGACCACTATACCAGTAAATCCTCTTTTTTGCTTGATGTCCTTAATCAAGTCATAAATTTCTTGTCCCATTTCCGGATCCAGTCCAGTATTGGGTTCATCAAATAAAATCACCTCCGGTTCCGTTACCAGGGCCCGGGCAATGCCCACCCTTTTTCTCATGCCGATGGAAACTTCACCAGGAAGCACCAATTCGTAACCGGCAAGACCGACATCGTGGAAGCATTTAATGCTTTTTTGCATAATTTCTTTTTCGGGAAATTCTTTTCGTTGGCGTAAAGGAAAAGCAACATTATCAATCAGCGTCATCGAATCAAAAAGGGCTGCTGCCTGAAATAAAACTCCCATCTTGGCTGTTATCTTTCTTTTTTCTGCAGCGGACTTGTCTGCAGTAATACAATCGTTTCCCACCCAAACCTCACCTCTATCGGCATCAAGCAATCCAGTGATGATTTTCAAAAGAACACTTTTTCCGGTTCCACTAGGACCAACTACGGCAATATTTTCGCCAACTTCGATCTCCAGATTGACATCATCAAGCACTATTTGCGAGCCAAAGCTTTTACTTAAGTTTTTAATCCTAATCACATGAAAACCTTTGTTAGAATGGAGCTTAAAAAGTAATCCAAAACAAGTATTACAACAGAAGAGGTAACAACAGAACTTGTTGTTGCCTTATTCACTCCTACAGCTCCAAAACCGCAGGTCCAGCCTTTGTAACAGGCAATCCAGGAAATACATAAACCAAAAAATATTGATTTAATAAAACCAGAGTAAACATCTACATCCTTCACTGCATATTCCATTTGTGAAATAAAAGTTCCGCTGGAAAGACCTAAGGTCTTTACCCCAATCACATAGCCGCCAAGAATACCAACAATATCAAAAATCGCAGTCAGTAAGGGAACGCAAATAATCCCGGCAATAATTCTGGGAACCATTAAATAGCGCAAAGGATCTACAGCCATGGAACGCAAGGCATCAACTTGTTCAGTGATTTTCATAATACCAAGCTCAGCGGTCATTGCGGAACCAGCTCGACCATTAACCATTAAGGCAGTTAGCACAGGTCCTAATTCTCTAATTAAAGAGAGAGAAATTGCAGCGCTAGTTGAAGCGGTGGCACCGAAACCGGAAAGCGTATATTCAAGTTGCACTGCAAGTACTGCCCCTGTAAACCAAGCAACCAACGCAATAACGGAAAGGGTTTGAAAACCAATACTATGAATTTGTTTTACCAACAGCGAAACACTATAGGGCGGGGTTACTGCTGCTTTAATTACCTGAAAAAGAAAAACCCAGGATTCTCCAAACCCACGAATAAGTTCAATAACAAATTTTCCAATATTTTCTATCTTCTTTTTTATCCGCTCCAACATTCAATTAATTACCTTTAAAATCTCTTGCTACAAAATAAAACTCATTGGAAGTTTTACGTGATGAATCCAGGTTTTGACGAGCAAAATTTTTAAAACTTGGTTTTATTTTTTTAGCTAATTCCTCAGCATCTTGACTAGGAAAAATTTTAGCTATGAAATTTCCTCCGGGCTTAAGTAACTGCAATCCTACATTGTAAGCCATTTCCACAAGCTCAACCGAGCGAACCATGTCTCTAATGGCAATTCCACTAAGTTTTGGGCTCATATCAGAAAGTAACAAATCAATTCCTTGAGGACAATTTGCCAGGATTGCAGCTTGAATTTTTGCAGAAGTAATATCACCCTTTAAAAAAATTGGCAGTTTTTTAACTTTTGGTCCCAGCTTAAAGGGCACAATCTCTTCTAAATCCACGCCGATAACACTTGTCGAATTTGAACATTTTTCTAGTACTACCTGCAACCATCCACCAGGGGCACATCCCAAGTCTAAGATATTTATATTAGGCTTAAGTAACTTATATTTGTTATCTAATTCTTTTAGTTTATAAGCAGCTCGGCAACGGTAACCCTCTGATTTTGCTTTATTATATAGATGATCTTTTCTTTGATAACTCATTTACATTGCTTAATAGTATGAAGGTTATTTGGAAATAGTTTAACTCAAATAAAGTATTTAAACATCAAAAAGATGTTGACTTGTTTCTATAATTCTTCTATATAATATTTATAGAAACAATCCTATCCCAAATGCAAAAGGAGGAACCATGAATATCTTAGTTAACTCAATTATCCAAGACCCAGCGGCAATTGCCGAATCTTTTACAGCATCTTTAACTGCGCTTTATCTATTAAAGCTAAACATCCTTCCTCCAACAAAAAAATTATCGACCAACACTAATTATAATGCCGGGCAATGCTTAAACAAAAAGCATTTAAATATCAAAGATAAGCAAGAACTTGAATTAAGAAAAAAGCTGCTTCGGGTTTTTGCTGTGGGGCAATGGATCTCTACTTCGAAGAAGTCTTTGAAGAAACAATTTTAACGTAGGGGCGGGTCTTGTGCCCGCCCGTTCTATCGGGATATTCCGGGCGGGCACAAGACC
>CAYOOT010000076.1:0-12857 GCA_964405665.1 uncultured Bdellovibrionales bacterium
AACAGAGAAATTTGTACTTGTGGGTAATAGTCAGCCATAAAGGGTGCCCCTACATATTAATTAGCGCTTCCATAATCTTCGCATTCAAAACATAGTCATTAAATACCGGATGTGCTGCAAGTGGATTCTTAGTCTGCAGAGAAAAAGCATCCAGTTGCGCCGCTAATTGATTAAAAGGTTCAATCTTAAGCGTTGAGGTTTTACCTTCGCTGTTTTTCAAATCGATATATGTAGTTTGTCCTGCTTCCACATGAAAAGCATTTCGGACTTTAAGAGAACCAGCGCTTCCAATAATTGTATAAGAATTGCTCCTTGGCTTTTCCATACTGGCACTTAAGTTTGCGCGTAGCTCATTGGAAAAATCAAGGTCTATTTGTGTTGAAAGATCAATTTTTAATTCTGGATCGAAGTTAGAAGTAGCGGTAATTTTTCTTGGTTCTTCCTTAAAAAGAAAAAGACAAAGATCGATCAGATAACAACCGACATCCGTAAGCGCTCCGCCAAAACAATTTTTTTGCAAACGAATATTTTTTGGATCTTGAAGTTGGTAATGGTAATTAACCTCAAGCAAGCGAGGCTGACCAATAATTCCCTCAGCTAAAATGCTTTTTACCTTCTGATGTTGGGGATGAAAACGATACATAAAACCCTCAATAAGCAGACAGGAATTTGCCTGGGCCAATGCTGCTAAAGTTTGAGCTTCTTGAAACTTTAGGCAAAGTGGTTTTTCGCAGAGCACATGCTTTTTTGCTTCCAAAGCTTTTTTTGCGTAGAGAAAATGCAGATGATTGGGAAGAGTAATATAGATGGCCTTTAATCTCTGATCAGATAACAATTCTTCATAGGAAGAAAAGATTTCTAAATAAGGAAATTTACTTTTTAAAAGAATTGCTTTTTCTTCTGAGCTTGTTCCTAAAGCAGAGAGACTTGCTTTGCTTGTATTTCCAAAAGAATTAATAACCTTAAGAGCATGTTCTCCAATCCCGATAATGCCAAAATTTAAATTTTGGAGCTTGTCTTGCAAAAAGCACCCCCTTGAAATAGTTGACCAAATTCGTAAAAATTACTATATTAGATCCATGTCTTCAAATCAATTTGCCTATAGTGATTCCCCTTTACTACAGTCTGATTACAGTGATTTTACCGTAATTATTCCCACCTTAAATGAAAAGCATTCCATTAAGATTTTACTCAAGCAACTATTCGAGCTCTATCCTGGGATCAAAGTAATTGTGGTTGATGATAATAGCGATGATGGAACCCAAGAAGCAGTTTTAAAATACCGGGAAGATAATAAAATTAATAAAGATAATTTACTTTTATTGCAAAGAGCCAATGCTGCTCATCGAGGAATAACTGCCAGTGTGATTGATGCTTGTTTCCAATGTAAGACAGATTATTTTATTGTAATGGATGCTGATTTGCAACATCCAGCAGATGTAATCTTTGATGTTTGTCAAAATTTGAAAAGTGGGGCAGATATTGTTGTTCCTTGTCGAGAAGAGTTTTATCAGGCATGTCCCTGGTGGAGAAAAGTATTTACTTTTTTGGCAAGTAACTTAGTTAGTTTTTTTCTAATTGCAAGAGGGATCAGAGTAAGCGATCCGCTGTCCGGATTTTTTGCAACGAAGTCAGTTTATTTTAAAAAAGCAGTTCAATTCAATAGTAACGGATTTCAGCCTCGGGGGTATAAAGTACTTTTTGATTTTCTAAAAGTATTAAGCAGCAATAAATTTAAAGAATTTTGTCAACAGGAAAAAATTAATAAATTAGACATCAGACAAGTATTTTATAAATTTGAATCCAGAAAATTTGGCCAGTCTAAATTACGCCCGATTCATGCTTATTGGCTATTTAAGTCAGTTCTTTCCTAGGGTAATAGCTAATTTTTTCAAAATTTTGAATTTTATCTCTTTACAGAAGTCTTAACTTACTTCATATCACTACTCTAATTTTTGAGTGTTCACGTTTTTCCAGTCCTCTTGGACTAAAATCTTGAATGCTTAAATTTCGCTAACTGAATGTATTAAATAAGCATTTTTAAAATCGTTATGGGAATAATTTGTTTTACGTCCTTAAAAGGCGGGGTAGGAAAGACCTCACTTTCATCTAATGTGGCGCATGCTTTAACAGAAAGAGGCAACCAAACTTTACTGATCGATTTAGATCCAGCGGGACATGCCACTAGATTCTTTAAAAGTCCTGTACAGAGGGAACAGATATTATTGGAATCCCCTTTAGCAAGATTAATAATCGGTTCAGAGCTAAATGAAAATAATTTAAAGGGCAAAAGCTTAATCGAATATTCTATTGCCGAACAAATTCCTTTACTTACTTCAGTTCGGCCGAATCTGGCCTTGATTCCTTCTGGGCCGGAACTAAGACACTTTCTTTGGGGCAGAGGAGCTCGGGGTTTTAAAATGTTTTTTCCTCGTTTAATTAAGGAGCTTCATTCCAGTTACGATTATATTATTATTGATACACCGCCAGACTTTAATGTTTTAACAAGAAATGCCATCGCCTCTTCGGATTTATCGGTTGTTCCCGTTGATTCCAGTGCAATGAGTATTCATTGTATGGAAGAAGTAATTAATAGCTCAACACATATCAAAGGACCACTGTGGGCAATCGTAAGAACGATGGTGGCAAAACAAGCAACAACAATGCATAAGCTCACTGAAGATCGTTTGCAAAAAAATTTACAAGTTTGTGATCCCTCGGCAATTGATCATAGTGATTCTGATGATAATTATTCTGAAAGTGAACAAATGCTTGATTTTATTTCCAATCATCATCAGCATTCAATCAATGAAAAAAAAGAAGAACAAAAGCCACTAATAGAAGATAATTCCCCAGTTTATTTATTAAACTCGATTATCTATCGAACAGAACAACAAAATAAACTAAGTTTTCTTGGAAAAACAGCTTTTGATTTTAAAGCCGAAAGTCCTCTTAAACAACAATATCTTTCCGTGATCAGAGAATTGGAATATTTGCTAAGTTTTTCCACTGAGCAGCAAGCATTGTTCGGCTCTGAACGTCCCACGTTAGGGATTCAGGATGCGATCTAGACTAATTGAAAAAAGAGACACAAAAATTTTCTAAGTTACTGTAATCCCGGCAAAAAAAGTCTATATTCAGATCTAACTAACTTCCAATTATTCTCCATAACATTGATAGCGTAAATTTTTTAAAAATCTCGGTAGTTTAAATAGTTATGGGCAAACAAGGGATCAGTCAGGAAGCTGAGGTGGCACGGCTCAAATTGGATTCCACTGTGCGCAAGGAAGTGGACTTAGCTCTGCTTCCGCAAAGGCTAGGAGTAAGTTTAGATTCCCACGGAACTTTAATTCTTCCCCCAGAGATCAAAAAGAGACTGGAAAGTTTAAGTCCAGAACAAAGGCAGGGTGTTAATGAATTATTGCAAAAAATTGTATTAGAGCAAGAAGAAGCCAAAAGACCTAAAGATTTATTAGAACGATTCTTAGGAGTGCTCCATAATTCTGCAAAAGGACTAAGCCATACTCTTGAGGCCACATTCAGAATAACGTTTGGAGTTATTTATCAATATTCATCATCGATAATCGGATTATTAAAAGGGGAAGATCCTTTAGAAGTTTTTATTAATTCAGGTCATGATTATGAGAAAGTGAGCAAATACTTATTTAATAATTTCTCTTTTGGTTCAGTTTATCCTCAGGAAAAAGTATTAGCAAAAATGGGGAGATGGGAGCGGGTCATGCTCAGTAATCCCCTAGCTCATTTAAGTTCTGCTCTCTTTGATCCCCTCTATGATGGTATCGATTACCTGAAAAATGAATCGCGAAGAGGGATCATGAATGCCAGAGGCGCAAATCTCAGTGAGCAACAGTTTTTAGAATTAGCTAAAACAGATCCCCTTCTTAGAATCAGTTCATTTGCTTTTAATATTGCTCAGGGAAGTCTGATGTTGGCTTCTATTTTATGTGGGAATTTCCAAGGAGTGGCAAGATTGGCTAAATTGCTTTTCTCCGGTGGAACATTTTCCTTAGTTTCTTCTGTAGGAAATCAATTGCTTCATCGAGAGGAAATGAATTATCTGGCTTTAGCTGAGGAAACAGTTGATCAATGGGCCAAGTCCTTAACTTTTTCCGGCGGCTTAAGATGGCTAGGAGCAAAACATGCCACTAAAGGAGCAAAGATTGATTTTGTCGATGCCCAAGGAGATTTGAGTGCAGCTTCGGTGCAGTTATCGAAAGAAATAGAAAAATTAGAATCCTGGGAGGAGTTAAAAGAAGAAAAAGTGCAGCGACGCTTGGCTGGCGCGATTACACTGCTGGGTACTTCGGGCTATGATGCAGTTGATGGGAAAATTTCGGGGATTTTGGATTTTAAGGCAGATCAAGATTCAAATTCTGAAAATAAAGTTTTTGATCAAGGGGCTATTCTTGCTGTAGATGCTCAAAATATTATTGTGCCGGATTCTCAAGTTCTTGATCATGAAAAATTATTGGCCCTCGATCCTCAAGAATTGGATAAATTTCAAGACTTTTTGCACAAATTACTCGAAGAATTCTTAGATCCTAAAATACCGGTAATAGATCGCAATGATAAAAAAAATCAAATTAAATCATCTGTCTGGATTCTTTGTTTACTTCAAGAAAAGACTAAAGAAGTTAATCCAAAATTGGATCAACTTTGTATTCAAGTGGCTGAAAATTTATTATTTAATTGTCTTTTCGAAGATCTTTTAAAACTAAATTCTATTTGCAAATTTACAGCAGAGCTAAAGTCACAGATTTATCAAGCATATTGTTATAAAAAAGTTGAATCTTATAGCAACCTTCCTTTTTTTAATCTAATCAGAGCCGAGATATTGACGGCAGGCATTATTTTTGAAAATAAAAGACTTTTTGATGATTTACGGGAAGTTGAAAAAAGTTTTGGGTCAAATCTTGATGAAAAAAAATATTATATTTTCGGCAAATTAAGTGGGGAGGCAGAATATGTAATAACCAATTATACATTACATATCGAAGGCGTAACTTGGCCGACGATTAATCATTTTATTGCAGAAACATTCGAAATTTTTGAAATTGATAATCCGGAAGAAAGAACAAGGATATTTAATAAGGCAAAAACAGATTATTTCCGACAGCGGTATGTAGATCAGATCAGTTCTCTTGCTTCAATCATGCTGTTGGATTTAAAGGAAGGAAGAGAGTTTGGCGATTTTAAAAAAAATGAATTTATTAAAAGAGTTATTGAATGCTTTGATTTAGTCAGTTTGGAAATTACGGAAAAGCAATTAGCCGAAGGAAGTGTTTTAAGTAATTCGTTGAAATATAAAAAAACTATTTCCGGGCATTTTATCGATCTTAGTGCAATCACATTATTTATGGAAGCTTTTTCAAAAGTCAGTAATATCCCGGCAACCGCCGTTGTTTTTTCTGAAATTTTATCGACGATTACAGAAAAACAAAAAGATATTATAGTAAATGGTTTGGCTCGTATTTTAATCTGTTGCGAAGAAAGTGTAAGCTATACAAAAAATATTATTAATTTATTCGGCTTGGCTAACTCTGATATTTTAAGTTCTGCCGTTGAGGAAGCAATTTTATGTTGTTATAATCCAAAACGAGATCAATCTTTGCCGCTCAGGTTTGTTCAACCTCTGAGGGTGGAGGAAGCTCGGATGCTCGATATCGGTTTTTATCGGGCTAGGGTAAAAGAGATCGATAACCGAATTGCTTCAAGAAATTTCAGCTTAAGTAGGCAAGCTAAACTTGAAGCCCAGCAATCTGCTTTATTGCATCTTACAGAAATTGCCAAAATGCAGGTCAGCAGATATTTACAGTCAGCGGTAAGAGAAAGAATTGGTTTTGCCTGCGATCTAATTCGAAAATGTTCCGGATCTGAAAAGCAAGATTATATTGAACAAACTAAAAGGGTTTTTACCGAATCTGAATGGCGAGATAGGAATAGCTTTTTTTCATTTTATGAAAATTTAGTAGAAACCGCTTATGTGTCGCTAACAAATTCAGATTATGATTCGACAATCTCCAATGAATTTCAGGAATTATTTGCTGATATCCATTTACTTGAACCCGAAGTAATCAAACAAATATTTCCAGACATAATGGATGCGGTGTTTGAAGTAGCATTAAGTTTTCAAGAAAATTTAAAACTGGCAATATCTAATCTTGTATTTTTTGCAAATTCTCCAAACAATCGGGGTATTCAAAATTTTCTTTTAGAAAAAATTGAACTGAGTTTAAAGGAAATGCTGATCACTAATATTCTTGAAGGCTTGGATGTCGATAATAATTATTTAGATCTTCATGATAAAATCTTAGAAGCCTGCAGTGATGATTTTACTCCCGAACAAAAGAGAGCTTTATTAAAAAAAGCTCTAGAGCAAATAGCCGATTATGTTAGTATTGATCCGAATGAACCTGGTTATGCTACAAAAGATAAATTAAAAAAATTAATTAGTAAGATTGGAACAATTCGCTCCAGATATTATCTAGATCCGGAATTTGTCCAGGAAATTATTTCCAAAATCAATTCATTACTAAACTAGAGGATTAGTTTAGTAACTCTTTCCGCAAGTCCGGAATTCCTCTTCTTACTTCTGCTTTTTTTCGTGGCAAGAGAAATCGCCTTTTTTGTGCCGACAATAAAGAGCATTTTTTTAGCCCGGGTTACGGCAGTGTAAAAAAGTTGGCGTTCCAGCAAGATACTATGAGTTTCATGAAGAGCGAGTACAACGACAGGAACTTCTGAGCCCTGAGAACGATGAATAGTTAAGGCATAGGCCAAATCTAATTCTAAAATATCGCCACTAGTATATAAAACTTCTCGGCCATCCCAGAATTTCACTGTGATTGTTCTGTTTTCTCCGTCAATTCCGACGATTTGTCCTTGATCGCCGTTAAAAACTCCAGCTTCTGTAATTTTGTAATTATTTGCTCGTTGACAAACTCGATCTCCCAGACGAAACTCCAAATGTCCGGATTTAACCAGCGGCGCGCCTAAAGTTTGAGGAACAAGTTTGTCTTGAAGTTTTTTATTCAAAGCGACAATTCCTAATTCTCCCTGATTCATCGGGCTTAAGACCATAATCTCAGAGCCGGAAAATTTAAAAAATTTGGGAATTTGACTGACCACTAATTTTTCAATTGTTTCTGCTGCTTCTTCTGCCGTGTGAGCATTGATAAAATAAACATCGGATTTAGTTTGCCCGTCAGGTTGAGGAAGCTCGGGAACAATGGCAGCGTTGATTTGATGGGCGACTTGAGTAATTAAGGATTCTTCTTGCCGCCTGAAAATAATATTTAAACGCACCCTAGGAATTGCTGAGATACTTAATAGGTCAGCTAGAAAAAGTCCCGGACCGACGCTGGGAAGTTGATCGACATCACCCACAAAGATCAAATGACAATTATCAGGAACAGCTTGCAGTAAATACATTGCCAGATTGATATCAATCATCGAGCTTTCATCGATAATTAAAACATCAGCTTCCAACTTGTTTTCTTTGTCATGAACAAATTTATTCTGATAAGGATCGAATTTTAAAAGACGATGAATCGTGGAAGCAGGTAAGTTGCAAACTTCGGTTAATCTTTGTGCGGCTCTGCCTGTGGGTGCTGCCAATTTGATATTTAATCCGGCTTGGTTAAAAAGATTTGTTATTGCCCGAACGACAGTGGTTTTACCACAACCAGGGCCACCGGTGATTACCAATAATTTATTATTCGCTGCAAATTTAATGGCATTTTGTTGTTCTGTGGAATATTCAATTAATTTACCGCTACTGTCTTTTATGGCTTTGGTGGAATTTTCTATAATTAGAGAGGGAATGTTCAAGCTGGAACGACAATTGTTTATTCGGGAAGCCAAAATTTCGGCGACAACGACTTCAGCTTTTTGCAGAGCAGGCAGATAAACATTCTCGTTTTCTAAAATAACTTCGAAAGCAATAATTGCTTGAGTAAGTCCTAAATTGATTAATTCTATATCTTCGATCCTTAAAAGTTCTTGGGTTTTAAGAAGCAGGGTTTCTTTGGATAAAAAACAATGTCCATCCTCTGAGGCTCTTTTTAAAACATAAGCAATTCCGGCAATAATTCTTTCGGCTGCTTCCGGTAAAATCCCCAAAGCTAGAGCAATATTATCGGCTGTTTTAAAACCAATCCCCCAGACATCCCGACAGAGGACATAGGGATTTTTCTTTACTTTTTCAATTGAATTATTGCCGTAGTTTTTATAAATTCTTTGAGCGATATTGGAGGAGATGTTATGACTTTGAAAGAAAAGTAAAACTTCTCGTAGTTCCTTTTTCTCGCGCCATGATTCAATTACTTCATCCAATTTTTTTTGACCAATACCAGAAACCATTCTTAGTTTCTCAGGATTATTATCCATAATTTCCAGAGACTGCTCTCCAAAAACTTCCACTATTCTTTGCGCCAGTACCGGTCCCAGCCCTTTAAAAATTCCGGATCCTAAATACTTCTCAATGGTATCGATGGTTGTTGGTTGAGTTTCTGTGATTGAGCTTGCTTTGAATTGTTTGCCAAATTTAGGATGAGATACCCATTGTCCTTTGGCCAGGATGTGCGAACCAGTATTTAACTTTATTGGAATCACACCGACGACATTTACTGAGTTGTCTAAGCTGGGATAAGGGATAGAATTATCAGCTTGGGCCTTGAATACAGAAAAACCATTTTCTTCGTTACGAAAAGTAATCCGGCTAATGACGCCACGAAAAATTTCCTCATTTGTTGTATTTTCTTCCATTTTTTAAGACTTCCTTCAGTCTATACTATTATGCTTTCAGTAATTTTGCCAAATTAAGGCAATGTGTTAAATTATTATTTCGGTCAGCTTTTTTAAAAAACGCTATAATTTATGTTAATAAAAACCTTTATTGTTACTCCTTTTCAACAAAATGCCAGAATCCTCTTTGATCCTAGCTCGGGAGAATCTGTTATCGTGGACCCTGGTGGTGATGTTGAGGATATTTTTGCTTTTTATTTAGATCAAGATAGAGATCAGCTAAAAATACCAAAGATTTTCTTAACGCATTCCCATCTCGATCATGCCGGAGGTGTGGAGAAAATCAAGAAATTAATTAAGAATTTCTTTGCAGAAAGTGCCGAGCTTTATGCCAGCGAAATAGAAAAACCGATGCGTGCTACTCTTAGTATGCAAGCGCAAATGTTTGGTTCTTCTCCTGCAGAATACCCCAATGTAAGTGAGCCAGATTATTATTTAAAAGATGAGGATCACTTTAGTTTTGGAGCTTATCAAGGAAGAGTTCTTTTTACTCCGGGACATTCTCCGGGGCACCTTTCTTTATTTTTTAAAAAAGTAAAAACAACCTTAATATCTGCAAGTTATTTCTCAGGAATAACTAAAGAGGAAGTTGAATCGCCTTTGCTGATAGCGGGAGATGCATTATTTGCTGGTTCTATTGGAAGGACTGATTTGCCAGGAGGCGATCATCAAAGACTAATTAAAAGCATTAAAGAAAAATTGTATACCTTACCAGATAATACTATAGTACTCTCCGGCCATGGAGAAAATACAACGATTGGCCATGAGAAAGTTTCTAACCCATTTGTGAGGGGAGAATAATGATATCCGGTCTAAATATTACATTATTAGTTTCTGGTTCAATTGCAGCTTATAAGAGCGCAGAAATTACGAGAGAACTTAGTCGTCGTGGTGCTAAAGTGCACGTGGTGATGAGTAAAGCTGCGACTGAATTTATTACTCCTCTGACCTTGCAAACCCTTTCTGGCAATTTAGTGACTACAGATTTATTTGATGAAGTAAGAGAGGCACAAATCAATCATATTCGTCTTGCCGATAATGCCGATTTAATTCTTGTTGCTCCAGCTACTGCTGATCTAATTGCCAAAGCAGCGATGGGACTAGCCGATGATGCGTTAAGCACAGTTTTGTTAGCTACAAGGTCGCCGATTGTTTATGCGCCGGCAATGAATGTTAATATGTGGGAAAATGCCATCACCCAAGAAAATGTAAATAAACTTAAAAGCTTTGGATCGAGTTTTATCAATCCCGCCCATGGTGAACTTGCCTGCGGTTGGTTTGGTCAGGGCCGACTTGCCGAAATGGATTCGATTATCCATGGCATTGAATATGCGGTAACTAATAAAGATTTAAAAGGTAGTCATATTGTTGTTTCTGCCGGACCGACTCGTGAAATGATCGATCCGATTCGTTTTATTAGCAACAAAGCAACGGGCAGAATGGGTTTTGCCTTAGCTAGGATTGCTCAATTAAGAGGTGCTAAAGTTTCTCTGGTTTCTGGACCCACCTCTTTGTCAGTACCTCTTGGTGTAGATTATTATCCGGTGATTAATGCCTGCCAGATGAGAGACAAAATTTTCGATTTAGTTTCCAAAGAAACAAAATCAGAAGACAACAGTTATCCGATTCAATATGTTTTTATGACGGCGGCAGTTAGCGATCACGGTCCAGCAGGAGTCTCCAGCACAAAAATGAAGCAAGATAAAAAATCATCATATAAATTGGAAATGGTTCCTAGCCCTGATATCTTGCAAGAATTGGGAGATAATCGAGCGAAGATTGAAGAAAAATCCAAACGAGTTTTAAAGCTGATTGGATTTAGTGCTGAAAATGGTGACGATGAAGAAATTATCGCTTGGGCCAAAGATAAGTTATACAAAAAAAATGTTGATATGATTTTGGGTAACAATATCGAAGACGGTTTTGAAAAAACTACAAATCGAGTTTGGGTTTTAGATCGACAAGGAAGGCAAGAAGAATTTGCCAATGCTGATAAGGAAGTGATTGCTAGGAAGATTATCGATGCTGCTTTGAGGGTATAGTTGGAATTTTTGCTTCGCAAAAATTGATAAAGACAGATGTTTGACTTATGGAAAAATTAGTTAATCAATTAGAAAAACAGCTTAAAGATGAGAAAATAGTTGGCTTGCCTAATGATTGGTTTAGGGAAAGTAAAAAGGACATGACCGTAGAATTAGAATTGCAAGGAGAGGGTAGTTCTGAAATTGCTAAATTGGGTTGGGAAGAGTTAGAGGCGCAAGTAAAAGTTTGTACCAAATGCAGATTGCATGAGCAGAGAACAAATGCCGTTTTTGGAACAGGGAACAAAAAAGCAAGGTTAGTTTTTGTTGGTGAAGGTCCGGGGGCGGATGAAGATTTAAAGGGAGAACCTTTTGTGGGTCGGGCCGGACAATTGCTTACTGCTGCTATTACTAAAGGAATGGGTTTAAAACGAGAAGATGTTTACATTTGCAATGTTGTAAAATCCCGCCCGCCGGGAAACAGAGCTCCACTGCCTGATGAGGTTGCGGCTTGTGTACCATTTTTATATCGCCAACTTGATTTAATTAAACCGGAAGTGATTGTTACTTTAGGTCAACCGGCGCAATTGGCTTTAAGTGGAATTGAAATGGGAATTACAAAGTTAAGAGGTAAATGGCAGAGCTGGCGCGGAATTAAATTAATGCCTACATTTCATCCGGCCTATCTATTAAGAAATCCTCCTGTAAAAAAATTCTTTTGGGAAGATTTACAAGCTGTAATGCAAGAGTTAGGTATTGAGAAACCAAAAGATGCCGTTCTATAACTACCACCTTCCTAAAGAAAAAATTGCGCAGTTTCCAGTTTCCTTATCGGGGAAAAGAAGCGATGCCAGGCTTCTAGCAGCCTCGCTTCGTAATGGTAATTTGGCGATTAGAGATTTGAGAGTTCCTGCTGTGCTTGATCTATTGGAAGCAGGAGATTTGCTGGTTTTAAATAATACCAAAGTTCTACCAGTGAGATTTTTTACGAAACTGGGGCAAGGTTCAGAAGTTGAGGTATTTTTGCTTCAGAGAAAACCAGATTTGGAAAAGGGAGAAGAAATTTGGGAAGCTCTTGCTCAGCCGATGAAAAGATTTAAGCAAGGGATGGAATTTGAATTAAGTAAAAGTTTAAGAGCAGAAGTTTTAGGCAGAGACCAAGAGGGAAGGAAACTCAATCTTAAGTTAAAAAATTTAAGTAAGCTGTCCATTGAGGAAATTCTGGGAGAAGAAGGAACAATGCCTATCCCGACATATATTCGCCAAGGTCGGGCTTTGGATTACGACAAAGAACTTTATCAAACAGTTTTTGCAGAAATTCCAGGTTCTGTTGCTGCTCCCACTGCCGGGCTGCATTTTACTAAGGAGTTATTGGATTCCTTAAGAGCAAAGGGAGTTAAGATTTCATTTATTACTTTAAATGTTGGCTTTGCTAGCATTCTTCCGGTAGAAGATCCTGATTCTCATCAAATGAGCTATGAAAGTTATTCCATCTCCCGAGAAACCATAGATCAAATAAATTTTACAAAAAAAAATGGGGGAAGAATTGCAGTTGTGGGAACCACTTGCACAAGAGCTTTAGAAAGTATGGCTTTGGTTGAAAATTTTGTTGCCGGAAAAAATTATCAAACCAATTTATTTATTCGACCTGAAGCGGGTTTCAATTTTAAAATAGTTGATCTATTGTTTACAAATTTTCATCAACCTCAGAGTACACACTTGTTATTAGTGTCAGCTTTTATGGGTGAGGGAAATATTGAAAAAATTTATCAACATGCTTTGCAGAATGATTATCGTTTTTTAAGTTACGGGGATACAATGTTGTTGGATCCAGAATGAATATCTAAATTTTATTTAATGAATGTGGGGCAGGTTTTATGCCTGCCCGGAATTACCAAAATATAATGGTCAACCGGGCACCCATGAAGGGCGACGCGCCCATCGAATGGGTGCCCCTACAAGATGATTTTTTATGACAATCGGAAATTTTGAAATTATTGCCACAGATGG
>CAYOOT010000077.1:0-12567 GCA_964405665.1 uncultured Bdellovibrionales bacterium
GCGACCCAAGGATCTTTGTCTTTGGCAGCTATTTTTAATTGAGGGAGAGAAATTTTGGCATCACTGCCAATTCTGCCTAAAGCCCGAGCAGCGGCTCTTCGAACAAATTTACTGGAATCATTTAGGGCGATAGTTAAATCGGGAATTGCATCTTTTGCAGTTGGTCCCATCATTCCCAAATAACTGGCGGCAGCCGTGCGCACTGTGTCTTTTTTGTCATGGAGTTGTTCAATATAAAGTTGAACTGAGGAGTTTATTCTTTTCTTTGGGATTGTATTAACAGTCTCATATCGAGGTCTGGAATAAGATTGATAGGTGCTGCCGGAACTTTCTTTGACACCTTCATTTTGGGTAAATGGCACAAGGGCGATGCAGGAGCTTAAAGAACTGATTGCAATAATCGAAAGAAGTTTTTTCATAAGAAAATTTTAAAACTTTATTTTAAATCTGGCAAGGGGAAAAAGGGATGCAAATTTTTGTGGGTATCTCCACAAAAAAAATAATAATGTAGGGGCACCCTTTATGGGTGCCCCTACATTATTATTTAAGCCAAACTCCTTCCCAAAATATTGTTTAAAGTATTACTCAGCGTAAGCAAATCATAAGGTTTGGTCATAATCGAATAAAATCCATAACTGGAATAATTAGACATGATTGGTTTATCGGAATAGCCACTGGAAAGAATAGCTCGAACTTTGGGATCAATATTTTTTAGTTTTTGAATTGTTACTTCTCCGCCTTGTCCTCCAGGAATAGTTAGATCCATTATTACCGCATCAATAAATTTGTTTTCCGCCAGGCATTTTTTATATATTTCTATTGTTTCCTGTCCATCGGCGGCCAGAAGTACATCATATCCTAAATATTGAAGCATTCTGGCGGTAACTTCTCTGACCATCGTTTCATCATCCATAATTAAAACCCTGCCATAACCGTGGACTACATTTTTATTGCGCTGACTTAGATCTTTAATTGTTTTATCCGCGGAAGGAAGAAAAATAGTGAAAGTAGTACCCACTCCCACCAAGGAATCTACTTCAATATGACCTTGATGTTTTTTGATAATGGAATAAGTGGTGGCCAGTCCCAATCCGCTGCCACCTTGTTTTGTTGTAAAAAAGGGATCGAATATTTTTTGCAAATGTTCTGTTGGAATTCCACATCCGGTATCACTGATTGTTATTTTAATATATTTCCCTGTTCCGATAATTTTTCCATAAACGGAATTTTTATTAATTATTTCAAAATTTTCACATTGCACATGGATTTTTCCGCCATCGGGCATTGCTTGGCAGGAATTAATCATCAAATTATTGATTACTTGGGAAATTTGTCCGGCATCAACATTGGCGGGAAGTAGATCTGCTTGAGTACTTAATTCCGCAGTGACGTTACTGCCACTAAGACTAAAATTAATTATATCTTTAATAATTTCACTGATTACTGTAGTTTTTTTAACTGGAGTTCCTCCTTTGGAAAAAGTAAGCAGTTGTTGAGTTAAATCTTTAGCTCTGTAAATTGCTTTTTCGATTTCACTAAGACGAAGATAGATTTTACTTTCTTTATCAACAATGTGCTTGGAATGTGAGACATTCCCCAAGAGTCCCATTAGGATATTATTGAAATCATGAGCGATACCGCCGGCAAGTATGCCCAAAGATTCAAGCTTGCAGGCCTTTAGATACTCTTCTTCCCATTTCTTTTTCTCGGTAATATCTTCCACTTCAGCCACTAAATAAAGAGGTTTTTGTAAAGAATCAAATACTACTCCCAAACGTTTCTTGGCAAAGATTAAAGACCCGTTTTTATGAAAATAACGTTTCTCTATTTCCACAATATTTGTTTTTCCTCGAAGTAATTGTATTAATTTTTTACGGGGCAAATTTCTATCTTCAGGATGAGCAATGTCGTTAAAAGACATTTGCAATAATTCTGCAGCAGTTCTGCCCAGCATTTTGCATAAAGCATTATTAACGCTTAAAAATTTACCATTGAGTGTGCAGGTAGCCATGCCAATTTGAGTATTATCAAAAGTAAGTCGCAATTGTTCTTGCTTGGCAAAAATTTGTTCCCTGCTTTTGTATAGTTCTTCTTCGGTTTCTTTTCGACTCAGAGCGTTGACAAAAATTTGTGCAAACATTTTAAGAAGGGTAATTTCGTCTATTGACCAGTCTTTGTTTTTATTGCAATTTTCCAATGCCAGATAGCCAATGGCTTGATCGCGGGAGAGAATGGGAATAGCCAGTAAAGAGTGATTTTCTTTTAAAAAAACATCTTTACTATCTTCATTTAAAAGAATTATTTCATGATCATTGATCTTGGCAATCAGTTTTGCTAAGTGAGTTTCTGGAAGATCTGTATAGTATTCATTATTCGGGAAATTGATACTGGTTTTTTGCCATTTGCAATAAGTTATAAGAGATTTATCTCCCTTTTTTAAAAGGATATAAGTGCAATTGGAAGCAGTGAATTCAGCAAGTTCTTGTAAAGCATTAATTGTTACATCATCGATTTGTTCGCTGGAGCAACTAATAAATTTATTGGAAATTGAAAAAATTAATTTTTCAAAATTAACTCGATAACGTAATTCGTCTTGGGTTCGATGTTGACTTATCGCAATTCCGGCTATTGCTGCTGCATTTTTGATATATTCTAATTCTTCGGGTTTTGGTGATTTTACTTGACGATAGTAAATAGCAAAGGTTCCTAAAACTGTATTTTCATCGGCAGCGATAATTGGTTGGGACCAACAGGCATGAAGGTTGTTAGCTAGGGCAAGACCGGCAAATTTACTCCAAAGAGGATCATTTTTAATATCTGTTACGATAACTCGCTCTCCCCTCCAGGCAGCGGTTCCGCAAGAGCCTTGTTCCGGACCAATTCTAATATAATTAATAGCTTGATTATAATTTTCAGGAAGGCTGGGGGCGGCACAATGAAGTAAATGCTTTCCTTCTTTGTCCAAAAGTAAGATGGAACAAATCATTTCCGGATGTTCTTCTTCGATTTCCAAAGCTAATTCTTTTAGTATCTCAGCTAATGGTTTGGCAGAAGCAAGAAGATTTAATACTTTATTGTGTTTTTCTAAATTTGTTAGGTTTTTTGCTGAAGGTTTACTTTTGCTTTTTTGGACTTCAATTTCGTAATTCAGCCCTGACATAAACGGCACCAGAAAAATTTGGTTTGAGGATCTGAGGGCAGATCCCATCATTCTTTTTTTACGAAGAATGTCTTTTCAATCTTAGTAAGTTATATTTTGAGGGAGTAATCTTATTTAATCAAGTAGAGCTTGTGAAATAGAGTAAAAAGAGTTGACCGAGTCCGACGGCAAAGCCCAATACTGCGCCAAGTATTTCTATTGTTTTTAGCTCGTTAGAAGAAACATTTAGAATAATTTCCTCAAGTTTTCCCAGGTCAAAATTTTCAATTTTTTGCTTAACAATATCCCGGAAATTCATTTCTGTCTCAATTTTGCCCATGATACTATCAAGAACATGGGGGATAGAATTCTTCAATTGAATAATTAAAGATTCTTTAATTTGATTTAAGAGATCCCCTTGGAGAAACATCCCTACCAAAGGGATACTAGAGAGTTTTTGTTCTAGAAAAATATCGATTTCTTTTCTGATTAAAATTTCTATTTCTTGCTGACAACCGCTATTTCTCAAAACATTTTCAATATCCTTATGAGAAATTAAGTTTTGTTCGATGGTATCGGCAATTTTAATGGCCAAATCATTTTGTCGTTTTGGAACTAATCCCTGAATTTTAATTCCGAAGATATTAATTGCAACTCTTGGGCGGAAAAGCATTTTTATTGCTATGTAATTGGTGATCCAGCCAATGAGAGCTGCAATGATCGGAATTAAAATATAGTTTAATGTTTGAAGATTAATTGTGAGCTCCTTTTTTTTTATGAATTAGACAAACCGAGTTGATGCAATATCTTTTGCCTGTGGGTGGGGGACCATCATCAAAAACATGTCCCAAATGGGCGCCACAACGAGAGCAGCGAATTTCAGTGCGCTGCCAGCCAAAAGAGTTATCAGGTATTTGTTCAACTGCCTGAGGAGAAATTGCTTCAAAAAAACTTGGCCAACCAGTTCCAGAATTGAAATTTGCTTTTGAGCTAAATAATTCTTGGCCGCAAGAAGAACAAATATACACTCCTTGCCCATGTTCTTGCGAATTGTCAATTTTACAGCTAAAGGCTGGTTCAGTCCCGCCTCGCCGACAAACTTGATATTGTTCAGGAGAAAGATTTTTTTTCCAATAATCAGTATTATTTTTCATTTCAATCCAGAAACTGGAATTCTTTTTCTCTAGGTTGTCCAAATGTTCAGGGGTTTGAGCCAACACAATGCCCTTGATAGTGAGGAATAAAAGAATTATATATTTGATTCGTTTCATGTGGTTATTAGAATTTTTTTTATTTACTATATTCATTATTCCCAATTAGGCAAGAGATGAGATTTTTAGCTTATGCATTGTGCTTACTTTATTTTATTTCACCTGTTGACCTGATTCCTGACTATTTGGGACTTTTTGGCAGGATTGATGATTTACTTCTTATTGTAGGGATTGTCTATTATTTCCGCAAGAATATCAGACAATATCAGTCATTTCTTAGGAATCCAGCAAATTCTCAAAAAACCACAACTGATTTTACTCAATCATCATCTAATTTATCTAGGGAAGAATCTCATCGGGTTTTAGAAATAACTCAGGGAGCTTCCAAAGAAGAAATTACAAAACAATATAAAAAATTAATCAGTCAATATCATCCTGATAAAGTAGCTCACTTAGGAACTGAGCTAAAAAAACTTGCCCAAGAAAAAACTATCCAAATACAAAAAGCTTATGAAAAACTAAATGAAAGCTAAGAAAAGAAAAAAAACTAAGGATAGAACTAAAATAAGAAAAAGAAAGAAAGGAGGAAAGAAAATATTTCTTTTTTTGATATTATTTTTAGCTTTGGGAGGTTTTCTAATATTTAAATATGCAAGGCCGGAAAGGAGTTTCTTGGAGGAACGTTTATTCTTTGGAGTGACCTATCAACGTCTTCCTAAAGATTTACCGAGACCCTTGATGGTTCACGTGATTACTATTGACCTATTGGCTCCAGGACTCAAAGCCTATACTAGTATTGGAGTTCCCGATTTGGGGATTCGTGCAAAAACGCTATCGGAATTTATTAAAGAGAGCGGAGTAAAAATTGCAATTAATGGTAGTTTTTTTCAGCCCCATTATGTGAATAATATTTTTGATTATTTCCCCCATTCCGGAGATATTGTGCATCCTTTCGGTATGACAATGTACATGGGGCAAATTTATTCTCGACCGGAACCTGATTATTATGCACTTTGTATTTCCGATGAACTTAAATTTGCTATTACTAGAGATTACTGTCCGGATGAAATGACCAATGCGATAGCAGGAGGGCGTTATTTAGTTAAGGCGGGAGAGCTTAATGTAGAAGAAAGTGTTGATGATATTTTGAACCCTAGAAGTGCGTTTGGATTTAACCAAAAGCTGGGGAAAATTTGGTTGGTTGCGGTAGATGGCCGACAAGTAGCATATAGTGAAGGAATCACAATATTTGAACTGGCAAATTTACTTAAAGATTTAGGTGCCGATGAAGCATTAGAACTTGATGGCGGTGGTTCTACGACATTAGGGGTTCAAGGAAGTATTGGACCGAGAATACTAAATTCTCCAATCGAAGCAGGGATTTTTGGGCACGAAAGACCTATTGCTAATCATCTGGGCTTTTATGTAGAATCCTTGGAATAGTGAATATATTAAGGTAAATTTTAATGGCGGAAACATTAGGTTCTTTGTTGGATAAGCTGACCATCGTCAAGCTTAAGCAATGGCATTCTGAAGATAAAGAACGACTTAAAAGTTTAGCCAATCAAGAAAATCAATTGCAGCAAGAAATATCGGAATATATTGCTGCAGCAGTGAATGGAGACATTCCTTTGGAAAGACTAACTTTTGCTGCGAATAAAGTTTTTAAAAAAGAAGGAAACACAGTTGCCGATATTCAAGGAAAAGGTATCGGTGCTGTTTTCTCCCAACTGGCAGATGTCAATTGCAAGCTTTGGCATGAGCAGGAGAAAGTTTATGAATTTGAAACAGTTCCTTCGGCAGATAAAGATAAAGTAGTAAAACAACTTGCTTTGCTTAATTTGGAAAGAAACAAATGTATTGATGCAATCGATCGGACTTTACAAGAACAAGTTAAAACTTTGGCAAAATAGGAGTAAATAATGACAAAACAAAATACCGCGTTGATTACTGGAATCACCGGCCAAGATGGTTCATATTTAGCAGAACTTCTTTTGGAAAAGGGATATCGTGTAGTCGGAATGAATCGACTGGCATCAACAAACAATCTGGAACGGATCCAACATTTATTAAAAGATAATAAACTGGAGATTGTAAAAGGAGATTTATTGGATCAAACCGTACTAATTGAGATATTAAAAAAAATTAAGCCCAATGAAGTTTATAATTTAGCAGCGCAGAGTTTTGTTCCTACAAGTTGGTCTCATCCTGTTCTTACTTCAGAGTATACAGCAATCGGTGTTACGCGTTTACTGGAAGCAATTCGTCTAGTGGATCCTACTATTCGTTTTTATCAAGCATCCAGTTCTGAAATGTTTGGTAAAGTCAGACAAACTCCGCAAAACGAAGAAACTCCTTTTTATCCTCGCTCTCCTTATGGTGTGGCAAAAGTTTATGGACATTATATTACGATCAATTATCGTGAAAGCTATGATATGTTCGCGGTTTCCGGAATGCTTTTTAATCACGAATCTCCTCGCCGGGGAATTGAATTTGTTACTCGCAAAGTTTCCAATGGCGTTGCTAAAATTTATTTAGGTTTGGAAAAAGATATACAAATGGGGAACCTTGAAGCGAAACGTGATTGGGGTTTTGCTGGAGATTATGTGCGGGCAATGTGGACAATGTTACAACAAGCTAAACCTGTTGATTATGTAATTGGAACTGGTAAGACTCATTCAATTAAAGATCTTTTAAAAACTGCTTTTTCCGTAGTAGGACTGAATTGGGAAGATTATACCAAGGTTAATCAAGCGCATATAAGGCCGGCAGAAGTGGATTACCTGATTGCCGATTGCTCTAAAGCAAAAAAAGAAATCGCCTGGAAAGAAACTACTTCTTTTGAGAAATTGATTCAAATGATGGTTGAGGCGGATGTGGATCGGTTGAAGAGGGAAATGTGAAGCTAGTTATTTCTGGATGGACCGCGGACGTCCTCGTCCGCAACCTGGCTTGTATTTCAGACTGAAATCTCAAAACTAATCGTAAAGAAAATTATTATTAGCCTATGAGACTTCATGCTTTGCTGCGTTCCAGGTTGCGGACGAGGACGTCCGCGGTCCAGTGAAATTTAATTTTTAGCTATTTAAAAGGATCTTCTTCGTCGATTTTAGGTGTAAAAGCTCTTCTCCCCGGTATTTGAGTTTTAGGAGTAGGTTGAATTTCAGCTGGATCAAAGCTTCTTGAAGAACCATTTGTTGTTACCCGAAAATTCTTATCCTCAACCCAACCCCCTTTAGCCACAGCCAAATCTCCTTTAAAACAGTCCCAGAAAAATGTTTTGGTGCTGACCATTCTTTCTAAAACATAGTGAGGAACTGCTTCTTGGGGGTCATAGGAATTGTTACTTGAAACAGAATTTTCAGTTAAGTTACGAATTCTAGCAACTGCTTCTCCACCTTTAACTTTAGAAAAAGAAATTTCCTTAGCCTCTTTTCTGACATAAAATTCTTCGACACTGCCATCAGCTGATTTTATTGCTATTTTATCAGGGCTATTATTAGAAAATAAGCGATTGACTTCTTCATTGTTAATTAAGATTTTATTTCTATCGGATTTGGGAACAATTTTTATTTCAAAAGTTGAACTTTCTTTATCAGAATGCTTAACTCCATATTGATAACACTGACTCATATTGGTATCAATTAAATGGCGCCGAGAATTCAATTGATAACGTGCTTCTAATTCTACTTTGGGAGGTAGTCCTAGTCTCACTACCCCTGCTGGCATTCCTGCTAGACCAGTATTGCAAAGTTGATTAGCATCGACACAGTGGATCTGGCCTTTGTTGTCTTTGAAAGTAAAACTTCCTTTAATAAAAGTTTGATCTTTTTCAATTTTATTATTACTGGGGTGTAAAGCAACTTCTCCCAATTTTTGTCCTTTCTCATCTAACAATAAATTACCGACTAAAAAATATTGAGTTGCTTTAGAATCGACCCAACTTCCTTCTAGTTGTCCTTTAGAATTGCGTTTCCCATCAGAGAGATATTCTTTTAAAACTCCTTTTTCATTTACAAAAAGATGTTTTTGTAAATGATAGCCAGTGCAAGGATCCTGATATTTAAATGTTTTAAAATCAAAAGTTCTTCCACCTGTTGCATTTTGAGATATTTTGGAGGAACCTGCTTTTTGATTTAATGTCCATTCTAATTTCTCAAAAAGTTGTTGTCCAGCTGCGTAAGAATCAGTTTGTTTGCTTGGCAAAGATTGAGGAAGAGCTGCTTGCGGCTCTCTTCTTTCTATTGGCCTTTGTGCCGGTGTTGCTTGTGGTTTCTCTTGTATGCCCACGTTTATACCTTAAAATTTTTTACTTATATATCTGTTATGAGTCGGTATTTAGAAATCGTGTGCAACTATTTTTCTAAGATTATTTCGCTAATTGACCAATCGAAGAATGTATCGGAACCAGTTTGAATTAAATTTATTTTGCTAGCCTCAACTGCCTGAAAATGAAGGAAAACATTGTTTTCTTGATAATATCTAAGGGCTCGATATTGCCCATCATTTAGAATGAGTTGTTTACTCTGGTCTGTTTTTTCAACTTCGATTTCCAAACCTCTGGGAAAATCTGTCTCATAATTGTTCTCTAGAATACTTATTCCACTAATTTTTTGAGGTGGGCTGAGATCAATACTAAAAGTCATTCCAGGTTTTTGTGGTTCGCCTGTCCCCCAACGGGTTTTTAGATCTTTATCTAACACCAAAGAAGTTAAATCATTATGTTGTGTCGCAGTGATCTTAAAAGAGTTCTTTTCAAGTTCGATTGGGTTAACATAAAGCGGATTAATCTCATAAAGCAAAAAATACCCAGGAAATCCAACTTTTTTAAATTGATAGCCCATGGCAGTTAAGGCTGTTTCAATAATTGGAGTTTGCATCGGAGAAAGTAAAAGGGGAATTTGGTCTTCGGGAAATTGGGCTTTGATTTCTTCTCTGTAAGAATTGATTCTTGTTTGCCGCGGGGTTTGAAAAACTAAAAACTTTATTTCTTCCCTTGTTTCAAAAGCCAGGCGGTAACCTATCCAGTAATTTGTTCTAATGGCTTTAATTTGATGTTCTTTTAGCCAGTTGATTAGCTCCTGATGATCTTTGGCAACGCGATCAAAGTGAAATATTACCGGCTCTCCCGGGATTGCTCTACCTCCGACATAAGCCGAAGCTAGATTTAATGAAATAATCATTAGGAATAAAATCATCGCCAGTTGCCGGGAATACAGTCTGATTTTTTCTAAAGCAAGAGCAAGTATACAAAATATTCCCAAGTAAGAAGGAAGGAGATAGCGGGGTGCCTGATAAAGGTAACCAAAGGAACTTAAAACGAATATTCCATAGCAGCTCAGGAGAAATAAAACTATCAACAGACTTTCTTTCTTAAAAATTTTTAATCTTTCACTGAAGAAATAAAAGAAAATAATAATTCCATAGAATAAGTAAAAGACAGTTGTAGAATTGGGGAAAATATCATTTGCCTCCCAAAATCTTTTTGCTCCCAAGAGGATCGGGATGGAATCAGTAAATAAGCCAGAGAGATGATCACCATAATCACTTTGCTTGGCGCTTTTAAACATTTCGAAAGAAACAAAGTTGTTTTTAATATTATAAACCCAAAAAGGAAGTCCGCCGATAATAAAAGCCGCTAGAGATAGAGCAAGATTTTTCAAGGTAAAAAGACTTTTTTCTTTTAGTTTTAAATTTACTTCCCAACTTTTCCAAAAAAGAACGAAGACAATGGGAACAATAAAAAAAATAATTTGATTATTTACCCACCAACCCAGGCCTAGGATTAAACTGATCAAGATCAAATAATTACTAGGAATAACCTTGTTTTTAAGAGCTTTCAAAGTTAAATATAAAGCTAATGCTCCGATAAAAACCAACTCAATAAAACCGCCTCTGGTTTTTCCGCTCCAAATAATTAAGGATACTGGCGGAATTGCTGTAAAAATTGCGGCGAGTTTTGCAGTAAAAGAGTTTTTAAGTTCTAAGCCGATAAAAAACATCAAAGGGATTAAGAGAATTGAAAATAAAAGAGGAATCACTTTTAAGGTTATATTGGAAATCCCAAAAAGTTTAAAAACCCCGGCAGTTAAAATAGCTTCCAAACTTCCCATGTAATGCTGTCCGTAATAGAAAGTAGGGATGTCTTTTCCCTCAAGTATATGTTTAGCCATCAAGCCGACAATGGCTTCATCCGCATCAATTATAAAATTACAGGGAATTAGAAAATCTAAGCGTAAGGCCAGGCCCAATACCATCAACAAGAGCAGCAAAAAATAATCTTTTTTAAAAATATTCAATTTTATTTATAACAGATGCTCTAGACCGTAATATAACTCTGAATGTTTTAGCACTTCTTTACAAGCAAGGCAGACCCCCGGCATAAAAGATTCTCGATGGTTAGAATCATGTCTGATTGTTAAAGCTTGAGCTTTACCGCCAAAAATAACTTCTTGATGGGCCACAAATCCTGGCAATCTTACCGAATGAATAGTAATATTATTATGTTTTGCTCCTCTTGCTCCGGGAATTAAAGCAACTTCTTCTTTTACTGCAGTTGGAATTTTTGCTCTTGTTTGAGAAATTAATTCCGCAGTTCTGATTGCAGTTCCTGAAGGGGAATCCACTTTGCCATCATGGTGTGTTTCAATAATTTCCACATCGGGTAAATATTTTGCTGCCTCTTGTGCAAACTTCATCATTAAAACAGCGCCAATGGCAAAATTAGGAGCAATCACACCGCTTATTTTTTTTTCTGCGGCTAAGACTTGCAGTTTTTTTACATCATCTTCTTTAAAGCCGCTTGTTCCAATCACTGGCCTTGCTCCGGCTTCAATAATAATTTTAGTATTTTTAAAACCTGAAGCGGCAGTTGTAAAATCTACAACAACTTCTGCTTTGTTTTTCAGTATTTCAGCTCGCAAATCATCTTCGGAATCTGTTTGGGCTACTAATTCCAATTCCGAATCGGCCAATACTGCTTTAACAACTTCCTGGCCCATTCGACCTTTGGCACCATTTACCAATACTCTTATCATGATCGCTCCTTAGCTAATGAAATCAGAGGATTAAGCTATCATATTTATTATATATTTTTCAAACCGGGAGTTTGGCTTTGCAGTAAAATAGTGATAATATACAGATCTTTAGTGGAAAATGGCTTTACGATCTGTAGTTTAGCTCGCATAACAGTTTATTATAGTTACTTATAATCATTCATTAGTAGTTGATGAAAACCTATCTGATTAAAATCCCTTATGAAAACACCAAAGCAGCAGCTGCTGCTTTTGAAGATGTTTTTACGCAATTGCATGAAACTTTAAGAGGGGAAAAAATTTCTTTTGAATTGTTAGCAACCGGACAAAATTTAGCATTTTGTTTTAGTGCTAATGATGCGGCAGCGGAAGTTTTATCTGGCCAAGTCTATGCGCTTATTCCTGATGCTGATATTTTAGAAATTTCAGATTTTACCAGAAAGACCGGAAAAAACATGCGCTTTGTCAGTTCGGAGATTAGCTTAAAGCGCAATGATTTATTTTCTTTAAAACTTTATAAGGAATTCGAAGGAGATTCACTTTCAGGATTATTAAGCGTTTTGTCGCATTGTGTTCCCGGAGAAATGGTTTTTGTACAAATTGTTACCCGATCAGTAAAAGATACAGGATTTCATCATTTAAGATTAAATATTAGAAAAAAATTTGATGCAATTCGGCATTTTTTTAGAATCAAGTACTGGTTTAAAAAAGGGATAGGCCAGACAATCAAAGAAAAAATTTCAGAAAAAACCAAATCACGCTTATTTCGTTGTAATATCAGATTAGCGGCTCTTTCTAACGATCCTAAATTAGATCCTAATATTCGTTTGCAAGCGCTGATTGGAGCAATGTCTAATTTTAATACATTGGATCATAACCAAATCAAAGTTGGGAAAACAAAGCGCTTAGTGGATTTATATAAATTTCAAAATCGTTTACTAGTCGGCGGATTTTTACTTTCTACAAAAGAACTGGCAACAATGTTTCACCTTCCCAGCTCTAAAGAAATTCCCAACTTGGTGCATGTGCTTTCTCGCAAAGAAGCTCCGCCTAAGGATTTACCAACAAATCCTTCCGATCCTGACACTTCTTTTTTTGGTGTAACAAATTTTAGAAATCAGTTTGTGCCGTTTGGTATTAAAAGAAGCGATCGCCGTCGGCACTTATATGTTTTAGGAAAATC
>CAYOOT010000078.1:0-1377 GCA_964405665.1 uncultured Bdellovibrionales bacterium
GAATCCCTTCGCCCGCTCCATTTTTCCTAGGTTAAAATACAGGTTGAGAAATCATGTGTTTCAAAAGTGACCAAAAAGTGGCCATTTCTGCGTAGCTCCTTAAAAGCATTTGTTCACATACAAATATACACTTAGATTACTTGGCAGTAAGAAGTTAAACATTTTCAAATTTTTATCCGAAATTTTTTCACACAATACTTGACGATCATAAAATCAATGCGTACCAGACAAAAAGGATCGGATTGTCTTTATCCAGCACTTGCCGAGAAATGCAGTATCTTTAAACTTAATAGGACTAATAATTTTTGATTGGATTACTATTTACTTATATGTCATTGAGAATTAATTTTTGGAATATCCAGGTGCCTTAAGGATAAATATCCGGGAAAGTTTTTCAAGGCCGAAAGCGCCGAACAATAAAATTTTCAATTATCTTCAAATTTAATATTGCCGGTGTTAATATCTGCTAAATAAATATCAGCGCTATGTTCAATTTTTCTTATAACATCTTTGGCTTTTTCCCAATTTTCTCCAAATTCTTCTTCTTTTTCTTCGAACCATTCTTTACTTCTATTTGCATGTTCAGGAGGATTATCAAGATAGGCACCTCCGAAGTCTAAAATACATGGAACATGCACAATACTCATTTCAATAATAAATAATTCGTCATTAAAATTTGAAAGTCTCGGTATAGTGAAGTTTTCTATGCTTAGTATATTTCTTTCCTTCAGTCTTTTATATACATCTCTTTCTCTAATATAACCATCTTCCCGGTCGTAAACTTTAATGGCAAAATTTGTAGATGTTTGATATACTATCCCTTGAGTTCCATGACCAAGTTCTAAATTAATGGAAGAGTTATTGAGTTTGCAATATTTTGTTGCTTTTTGATATAAGTAGTTTTTATTATATAGGTGCGACATGCTGGCAAATCTATCTAGTTATTCATCATACATATTAATATACTTGAAATTAAGAAATAAAACTATTCGTCTTGCTGATGTTTTAGGAGAAAATGCTCGTTTATATGAAAAAGATTTCGAAAAAATAGAAGAAGGGACAGAAGCTGATTTAGTTTTTTCTATCGATGACAAAGAAATTACTCATAGAATATGTTTACATCAGGGATTATCTCCAAGTAACGAATCATTTGACTTTCAACGTATATAATTTAGTCTCAACTGCTCCTGATGTTTATTCTTAAGGCGCCTAAACACAATAAAATAATCAGAAGAAATCTGTTTTCGTCATATTTTTAAAAGTGTTTCATCTAAATTAAGATTTTTTTGAATATCCAGGTGCCCTGAGGATAAAGATTCGGTAAGAAAAGATAGTATTTTAATATTTACTTATACGTCATTGAGAGTTAATTATTGG
>CAYOOT010000078.1:1477-12541 GCA_964405665.1 uncultured Bdellovibrionales bacterium
GATCTAGCTTACTGTTTACTCCAACAACATAATCATCTGGGCGCCGAACTCTCAGTTTTCTAAGCATTTTACGCATCTGAGTCTGCAGTTGCTGTACTGAAAAAATATTTAGATAAAATGGCGGCTGCCACAAAGTCAAGCGAGTGTGGTGAGCATAGGTTTTTGGGCAATAGATATCGTATGAAAAATCATAGATCTTATTTGGATTATCTATAAGGATTGCCTCAAGGATTTCCTTTGTTTCTAACTTAGGTACAAATTTGAACGCAAATACAACATAGGCTTGCAAGACCCTCAGCTTCTGTTGAAGTAGTTTTGGTTGCGGCGAATGAGTAACGTTGTAATTGAACTTATTCCTAAGCTCATGTAATAGCGTGTGTAAATCAATATATCTACGGGGAAATGATTTTGATCTACCATAGGCTTTATGTAGTTGCGTCTCAAGATTTTTATGATTCGGATTCGCCTTAATTTGTTTAATTAATAATGCTTGAGATATGTAAAAACAACAGAAGTACATGTGCACAAGTGCTTCTCGATATAGCTCATGCTCAACAAGAATATTAGATGCTTCTAACTCCGACGAGGCAAGAGATAAAAGCGTACTGGCTCGCTTCTTGTGTTTATGTGAATAGTCAAGCTTGAACATATTACAATCTCTTTGTAAAATTGAAACTCCTTCTTTTTAGCTAGTTTCTTATCCTCAAAGCATCTAGATATACTAAAACTATTATCATAAAATTTAAAGAACCTTGTTTTCTCTTGATTTTTATAAATGTTTCACAAAAATGTATGTTTTTTGATATCCAGATGTTGTCATGATAAATATCTATTTAAACTCAATAGAATTAATATTTTTGATTGGATTACCAACAAATAATTCTCAATGACATAAAGTAAAACTACAAACCATTTTTCTAATGCCACTCCAATATAAAACTATTAAAGCCGGAAACATTTCTGAAATCAAAGCGAAAACATATTCCTTGCTTCATTTGATTTATGATTATTTTTCTGTTTACTTATATGTCATTGAGAACTAATATTTGGCCATAATACTTCGAGCAGAATTTTCAGTACAAAGAAATAGAACTATAGGTTTTTCTTTATTAGTTGAGCTTGACATAGAACAAGTCTCCCTCACTTTTTTTGAGCTATAATTTCAAGACTTGTAACATAGTCACTTATCTTGGAACCTGGAGGAAGTTCTGCCACAATGTTTTTATAAAGAGGATCTTCCCAATTTGTCATGGCATCAATGTAATGAGTTTTTGAATTTAAAGTAATATTAGTTAAGCCAGCTTCTTCTGCCATTTTTTTTGTATCTTCAACCAAAACAGCACCCGAAACACAGCCAACTAGTGCTTCAACATTTTTCACTACAGAGTCAGGTAGTGGTTTTAACAGGGCAAGATCGGACACAGCTACTCTACCGCCAGATTTTAGAACTCGTGCTATTTCTTTCCAGACTTGGGGCTTATCTGGGGAGAGATTAATAACGCAATTAGAAATAACTGCATCAATAGAAGAATCGGCAACAGGAAGAAATTCAATTTCACCTAAACGGAATTCAACATTATCAAGTCCAGTATGTTTTCTATAAACTTCAAGCCCCAGGCGAGCTTTGTGTAACATCTCTGCTGTCATATCTACACCAATCACGCGACCAGTTTTACCAACCTTGGGGCCGGCGATGAAACAATCAAAACCTCCCCCAGATCCTAGATCAAAAAGCACCTCTCCCTCTTTTAGTGCGGCAAGTGCGGTAGGATTGCCACAGGAAAGACCCATATTCGCACCTTCAGGAACTATTTCCAATTCTGCACTTGAATATCCCACTGCCTTTACAAGTTCCTCAGGAGAGAAAGAAGTAGGTCCACAACAGCCTCCACCACCACAACAAGAGGACTGCTCTTTCTCTGAGCTGTTCCAAACTCCCTCTTTAGCGATTTGTGTATAACCTTGTCTTACTTTTTCTTTCATTTCAATATTGTTATTATCCATTATGTTTCTCCGATTGTGGCTATGTTTAATGTTTGTTGTATTGTTGCTACAAAAGCCTTAATTTCATCACGCACTCTTCGATATTCTTGCAATATTTCTTCTTCATTTTTACAATTCTGAGCTAAGCGAGGTGGATCGTCAAAACGGTGATGCAAGATTTTTGTTTTGGCTGGGAAAAAAGGGCAGCTTTCATGAGCAGAATCACAAACTGTAATTACATAATCAAATTCTACTTTAATTTCCTCAGGTCGTTTTGAAATTTGCTTGGAAATATCAATACCTACTTCGGACATAACTTTAACGGCACGAAGATCTATTGTTTTAGGCGAAGTACCAGCAGAATAAAAATTAAAATTTGATGACTGGAGGTGATTTCCCCATGCTTCTGCCATTTGACTGCGACAAGAATTTCCAGTGCAAAGGAAAAGGATTTTAAGTTTCATTTTTTCTTCTTAACTCTATTACGTCTTGGTTTTGTTACTGTTAAACAACAGCTTTCAAGAGCACCTGCCAGCGCTCTAAGTGAATCAATAAATTCTTGATAACGAACCTCATACCAGACAACACGGCCATTTTTTTGGGATTTCAATACTCCGCAATCCTCAAGAACTCGAAGGTGTCTTGAAACAACTGATAAATCCACAGAACAACATTCTGCTACTTCACTGACAGAGCAAGGACGGGAACACTTCGCTAAACAAGCTAATAAGGATACTCTGGTAGGATCTGTAAGGGCCTTAAAAACTTCTGCTTGTAAAAGATTGTCTATTGGCCAATTACAACAGGAGGCATCTTTAGGGTTTTTGGGAGCAAACTTGCATACTTGTGTCATTATGCAAGTATATTTACTAAGCACCCTAGAGTCAAGTCCAAACTAAGAAGAGTTTGAATATTCTTCTAATCTTTTCGTGTAAAGGTTCTCCAGCAGGCAGCTCTTTCAGCTTTCTCTGGATTTTTATATTAAAAATAGTATAATGTGAGCCAGTTCTTTAAATTCAAGGAGGCAAATCCAATGTTACTTCTTAAAACAATCCCAGAAATCCGCTCCCTTGTTCAGGAACAAAAAAAATTGGGGAAAAAAATTGGTCTTGTTCCTACAATGGGGGCACTACACAAGGCCCATTTAAGTTTAGTAGAAATTGCCGCCAAAGAAAGTGATTTTGTTATTGTTTATATTTTTGTCAATGCTTTACAATTTAACAATCCCAAAGATTTGGAAATATATCCGCGTAATTTAGAAAAAGATCTGGAATCTCTCAAGTCCACAAGAACAAATGCTGTTTTTGCCCCCGATGTTTCAGAAATATATCCACAAGGAGATATGCTGGTTAACACCGAACAAAGGAGTAGCAGAGTCATTGCCGGAAATAGGAGTAATGGTTTATGCGGCGCCACCCGGCCAGGGCATTTTAATGGGGTGGTAACAGTTCTTGCGAAATTTTTCAATATTATACAGCCTGATGTTGCAGTTTTTGGAGACAAAGATTATCAACAACTTAGAGTAATCAGACAAATGGTTGCTGATTTATTTTTTCCAATAAAAATAATTGCCGGACCAATTATCAGAGATCCAGATAGTTTGGCTTTAAGCTCGCGCAATGTCTTGCTAAGCCCTGCAGATCGGGAACATGCTCTGCTTATTCCACGAACACTTTTTGCTGCACAAAAACTGGTAAAAGAAGGTTTGACTGCCATTGATAAAATTAAAGATTTTGTTCGGACAGGATTAACCAGCACGCAGTATTTAAAACCGGATTATATTGAAATAACGGATTGCGAATCGCTTGTTCCGATAACAGGAGATATCAAGAAAGAAGCACAACTTTTAATCGCTACTTTTTGCGGAGAAGTGCGTTTGATTGATAATGTGAAGCTAAGTTTAAATTAAATTTATTTTAATTACTTTTGCTAGTTTTTGAAATATTTTATCTTCTGAAATTAAATAGCCATCTAAATCTAAAACACATTGTGCAACATGTGAATCAGGAGTAGAAACACTAATTCCCCTTCTAGCTAAATTGCTTCTTAAAAGTCCAACCCGTTGCCAATGTCCAAAAGAATTATCACACAGAGGAAGTTCTTTTAGGAACTCTGTTAATGTCTTTTGTTGCTCTTCTTTAAGCTTGGCACTTAAAAGCTCTGCTAAAACAATAGGCGAAAGGTAACAACGACCTTCTTCCAGAGCTTTATCAATATCTTTATTTTCTTTGCCTTTGAAATAGGAAATCCAAGATGAAGTATCAACGACGATTACGTTCACGACTTTCCTCAATATCTATTTCCAACTTCAATTTACCTTTTAAGGCTTGTGCTTTAGCAAAAGCTGATGAACGTTTAATCATCAGCAGTCCATCAATAAGAGTTTCTGTAATTCCTTTTCCTGTGACTTTTGTGGCTTCTTTCAATAAATCCAAAGGAAGGTTCGCTGTAGTTCTTTTGATTTTTGTTGCGTCCATACGCTCATACTAACGTATATTCATATGGCTGTCAATATGCAATAAAATTCTCTTGCCTTTTAAAGCAAACTTCTCAACAATTCCTTAGTCTTTTCGCTAGCCGAAACCAAAGGTAAACGCATTGTATCATTTGGAATTTTACCCATTAGTTTTAAAGCTGCTTTTGCCGGAATTGGGTTTGTTTCACTAAATAAAGCATTGATGTAAGGAAGAGCTTGGCATTGCAATTTCAAACAAGCCGTCCAATCTCCTTTTAATCCGGCATCAACTATTGCTTTGATTTTTTCAGGAAATACAGAAGCACTGGCAGAAATAGTTCCTTTGCCACCCACAACCATCATTCCATAAATAATCGGATCATCTCCGGCAAGAATTGTAAATTGATCATTGGCAACTTCTGCCAATTCAATTAATTTTGCAATCGAGTCTACTGATTGCTTGACAGCAACAATTCCTGGATGTTTTGCCAATCGTGCAAATGTTGCAGTGGAAATTTCCACTACCGACCTTGCAGGGATATTATAAACAATTACCGGCAATCCCCCTTCTTCGGCAATCGCAGTAAAATGTTGATACAAGCCTTCTTGTGTTGGCTTGTTATAATAAGGTGAAACAGCCAGTGCCGCATCGACTCCTAACTCTTTAACTTTCTTTGTAAGTTCGATCGAATCTCTAGTGTTATTGCTTCCGGTTCCGGCGATAATTTGAATTCGTCTTTTCACGAGCTGGACTGTTCTTTTGGTAATTTCCAGTTTTTCCTCTTTGCTTAGCGTTGCTGCTTCACCGGTTGAGCCGTAAATAACAATGCCTTCCACTCCACATTTAATTTGCCACTCAATTAAAGCCTCCCAAGCATTATAATCCACTTCCGGGCAAGTTTGAGGAGCATTTTTAAAAGGGGTAACTAAAGCAGGAAAAGTGCCTGTAAACATAAAATTATCTCTAAAAGAATGTTCTTAAAAATATATATGCTATATCTATCCTGGACAAAAAAGTAAATAACGGGTAGAACGGGCACCCATAAAGGGTGCCCCTACATTGTGATTTCCCTTGTAGGGGCACCCTTTATAGGTACCTGAAAAATACACTAAGAAATAAAAGAAAAATAGAATATGGGTAGTGCAGACTTTACAAAATTAAAAAGCGGCGTAGTTAAACGTTCGCACAAAAGAGTAGTCGGTATCTTTATTGATGGCACTGGAATGGATCGTGCTACACGCAGATTAAAGAAAAAAGTGGATCTGCCTAAGCTTGTACAAGTCCTCTCTCAAGGTCTTCCTGTTGAAGTTTCCCGCTATTATTGTCTCCTTCCCCATGAAGATGACAGCAGACAATCTGCCTATCTGATGGCAGTAGAAAAAGCAGGTTTGGAAGTAATGACCAAACGACTTCCGCCAAAGGGAGTTGATCGTCAGGTTTCTGTAGATATTTTTATGGCAACAGATTTAGTTAGCTTTGCCAATGGTTTTTATGAAAACAAAACAGAACAATCGGAAATACCAAAAGAAATAAAACGTATTGCAATAGTGGTTTGCCCAAGCAAAGATATTAACTATGCTTTATATATGGCCAGTGAAATGGGTTGTGAAACTACAGCAGCAGATTTTGGTATCTTTCAATCTCCCGAACCACAAAATGGCATTCAGAATATTATAGATCTTTCTGATTCAGAAAATATTTGGATGGAATAACGAAAGCTTATTGCTTATGAACACATCTTTCTCTGCCCTTTTAAAAGATGTTCTGCTGATCTTGCTTTTTTCAATCTTTATGTGTCTTTATAAAATTGACGCTGGATCTTTTGGCGCAGGGGATCAAACCACTCACAGCTTAGTTGTTCAAGAGATGTATAAAACTGGAAATTACTTGCATCCGATGTATCACGATGCTCCCTATTATAATAAACCTCCCTTTAAAATGTGGCTTTCCGCAGCCCTTGTAAGCCTACTTGGAGAATCGAATTTTTCATATCGTGCAATAGATGGCTTAACCGGAGTTGGGATATGTTTAACCATCTTTCTTTTTACAAGAGCTATTTTTGTCTCAAGACTTGCTGCCTATTTTTCAGTTTTCGCTTTATTAGGAAGTAGTTTATTTTTTTACGGTCATGGCGTACGCAATGCAGTGCAAGATAGCATGATGCTGTTAATGATGACCTTAGGCACAATTTGCGGATGGTACCTCGTAGAAGCAATGATCAAGGGAAACGATTTTAAATTACTCAATAAGCTTAGTTTATCGGGCGGTGTTCTTGTGGGACTGGCAGCACTTTCTAAAAATGTAGCAGGCTATTTCTCATATGTAATAATTGCGATTTATGTTTTATTGAGTAGAAAAACTAAAATTGTTTTTCTACATCCGCTAAAGATTATTTATTCAGTTTTAATTAGTCTGTCTTTCCCCTTGATCTATATTCTGGCACAAGGCAAAAACAGTTTACTTGCTTTTCAAATGCTGCTGATCACGGAAGTATATAAAAGAGCCGTTAAAGGTTATCACAATGTTAAAAATTCCTGGTTTTATTGGGATGTAATTGTAAAAGATCGACAACTTGTTCCACCCGAATTATTATTGATTGCCCTCATATTGGCAATTTATTTTGTTTATAAAAATAAGGATCGTCGCTATTTATTTTTATTGTCATGGGCATTAGTTCCAGTTTTCGTACAAAACCTTATGAAATCGAAATTGCAGTGGTATATCTTACCTGCACTTCCGGGGATGGCAATATTAATAGGGGTAACTTTATCTCAAAGCATAATCTATTTAAAAAATCTACTTCTTGCTAAAAAAACTCTCTCTGAAAAAATTCATTCTCTTCCAATTGCCGCCTTTGCAATTTATGGAATATCCATTTTAGGTTATTCTAATTATCAAATTGCTTATCAATTCCTCTACAGCTCAAGGCAGAATGCGGCCGACAAAATATCTTCGGAGATTCGTGCCTCTGCATCTGAAAAACATATCATTCCCATAATGGCTCTTTATGATTGTCCTCCTCTGGCCAATCATGAATTACTTTATTTTGGTATGCAACCAATAGTCAAAACAACAGTCAAACATCTTGAAGAGCTAAAATTTCTAATCAAAAATAAAGAAGTAGACTTTGTCCTGATTAACAAACAAAATGCAGATGAAATAATAAAGTTAGGTGCTGTTTCTGAAATTAGACTTGCCAAAAGAGATCGTAGAAAAAGACTTTTAGTAATTCTTTGTTTCAACAAAGATCTTTCGCCAAACAATTTTCAGAATCTTACTCCAATTCCTATTGCGTAAGATTCTGAATTACATGTAATTTGCCGTTTGTTCTCCTAAATTTATTACGAATTATGAAATCTTCGGGAATAAATTTATTTTCTTCCAGCCAAGCATAGACAGATTCAGCAACAATGCGATGCGCTACTTCATTAGGATGCACATCTTTTCCTGGCTCTAAAATCAGTCGTTCCGGCTTAACACCACTAAACGCTGGTAAAAGATCGGTATTGGGAATGTTAACTTTATTTAACTGAGCAATAATTTTTTGATGGACATTGTGATAAGGATATCTTTCATCAAAGGGATAATGAATAAATGGAAAAATAAAAGCTAGCACTGGAACTTGGGCCAAATCAGCCTTTTCTTTGATCTTGCTTAAGGCCAGAGCAAACCTTCCCCACGAAACAGGATTAGAAAAAAGATTTTGATGGAAATCAATGTAGGCTTGGTTAATTTTATTGTTATGAAAACCTTTGACAACAAATCCTAAGCTTCTCCAATAATAAAGTAACCAATTCTTTGTTGGGGAAATTTCCAGACGATGAAATACTTTGCGGACTTCCAATGAATAATTAGGCAAAGCAGCATCATTAAGTGTGATTTCAAGTAAAATAAGATCTGGTTTGTATTCTAAAATTTTTCTTAAAGAATTCGCTTCATACTCCGTGGATGAGCCCCAACGACCAAAATTGATTACCTCAACTTTTTTCTGCTCTTGCGAATTACTGGCGATATTAAGATTAAGCATCCGCTCTAACCTCTTAGGATAGGAGTCATCAAACTGCATCCCCGGTGGATAAGTAAACGAATCGCCTATTGCCGCTATGCGGAAAGTATGTGGAGGCTTATTGAGATCGTAAAGGTAGTCTCTAGTGCCACCCGCTAAAAAATGTTTTAGATCTGCTTCTTCCCGCGAAGGAGTATAAATATATTTAGGACGATCTTCAGTAATCACTGAGCTTGGTTGTCGAGATTCATAGATACGAAAAGCAATTTCTCCCATTACAAGCATTAAGATTGTTGTAACGAAAGAAATAAGAAAATTTGTTGTGATAGATGTTTTTAAATTGAATTTTTCAATCGGCTCATTAGGTAAAAAAGGTTGCTTAGGACATAATTTAATATGGTTCTTTCTCTTTAACATAATGTTTAATAATTCTTTATTTCGCCCCACTTCCACTCAAAACAGCAGGAACTGTTCTTAAGAGCAATTCAAAATCCCGTTTCAACGACCAGTTATTAATGTATTCCAAATCGAGTTCCGCCCACTTTTCAAAATCGGGAATATTGTTGCGACCGCTAACTTGCCAGGTACAGGTTAGTCCGGGCCGCATACTAAGACGTTTACGAAATTTTCTTTTATACAAATTCACTTCGCTAGGAAGTGGAGGCCGGGGGCCAACTAAACTCATATCTCCTTTTAAAACATTAAATAATTGCGGGAGTTCATCAATGCTATGTTTTCTTAAGAAACGACCTAAGGGAGTAATTCGAGGATCATTGGCAATTTTAAATACCGGTCCCTTCATTTCATTTTGAGAAAGCAAGTCTTTCAACATTCCTTCGGCATCTTTGACCATCGAGCGAAATTTAAGCAAGGTAAAGGTTCTGCCATTTAAACCCACGCGTTTTTGTTTAAAAAATATCGGCCCGGGACTACTGAATTTAATTAAAATTGCAATTATTAACAATACCGGACTGAGCACAATCAAAGCTAAAAACGATACAACAAGATCGATTAATCTTTTCACCACATGATCCAAACTATCAGATGCTCCAGCAGAAGGATGATAATGAAGTAGCGGAATGTTACCAAAATAGCTTAAGTCCGATTTGAAAATTTCCAAACTGAATAAATCCGCTGCCAAAGTAACTCGCACGCCTTCTTCTACAGCAATTTGCGCTAGCTCCTTAATCGCACTCTGAGCCTCAATAATATCAGTAAAAAGAACTTCATCGATCGCATACTTTTTTAATGCATTCTCAAAACTATCTAAATCAGCAATAATTCTTGCTTGCAAATCATAAACTTCACAATAAGCAGGATCCTTATTAATATCGACAAAGCCGGCCACTCTTAATCCGAATTCTTCTTGCTGAGCGATTTCAAAAAACATTTTTCTTGCCTGGGCACCCGTGCCAACAATTAAAATATTCCTGAAATTTTTTCCACGAATTCTAAAATACCTCAGCAGACGTAAAATCGCATATCGTTCAAAAAACAAACCAAAACCACTAAGACCGCAAAAGATACCGACAAAACTTCTACTAAGATTGAGTTTTAAAAAGTAAAGAACCGCACCTAAAGAAAAGAAAACCAAAACAGCTGCATAAAAGCACATGCGAAAGATCCGCCAAGCGGTTAATAACCGCATACTGCGATAAGCGCCCAACATCTCCAGAATTACATTGAAAAGTGGCCAAGCAATAGCAATAATAATCAAATAGCTATCTATTGGGGCAAGACTAAGCGAAGTATAAAATGCTTGAAAGCCGAAAGAATAAAGTAGTTCTAAAAGACGATCACGGAAATAATAGCTTAGCAGAAAGGACAAGATAATAATAAAATTATCCCCAATCCGATGTAACAAAGAAAGTAATTTCCAATGGGTCTTTAGCACTTAGTGATTCCTAAAAAATTTGGACAACAGATTTTCTTTCCTAATTTCAATATCCATGGTCAAAGAAGGAAGGATATTATAGCAATTAGTCATTTAAATCAAAAAATCTAATAGAAATCCAAGGTTATCCTCGTCCATATTGATTGAAATTAAAGGATTACTTTAAATAAATTTGTAATAAAATGCTTATTTTAATAAAATAGCCAGAATAAAAATTGGTCATTAAAAAAATCAAGTCTATGCCATATAAGTTTCTGAAAATATTAGTTTTTATTCTTTTATCAGCAATTATTGCAGCTTATTTATTTTACTTAAATCCCGCTCCGGTAATTTTTAAATATTACAAAAATCCCGACGACTATATCGAAAGACCTTTGGCCTTTATTCTACTATTATCTTTTTTTAGCGGCGTAATTCTAACGACAATTTCCGCTTTCTGGATTTTTGCAAAATATAAAATTCATATTTGGAAACTCCACAACGCTGCTCAAGAGATTTCTACTGCAAATAAACTTCTAACCTCTGCTCGTGAGAACATGGCTTTAAAAAATTTTAATTCTGCACGACACATTTTACAAAAAATAATCGATAAAGATCCAAAAAATATCATGGCCCAAATTATGCTGGCTAAAACATATCAACTGGAAAACGCGCCAGATCTCGCCCTAAAAGTTCTAGATCTGGCTAGAGCAGGCAATGAAAGGAATAAAGAACTGTTATTGTAT
>CAYOOT010000079.1:0-11271 GCA_964405665.1 uncultured Bdellovibrionales bacterium
AAAAGTTTGGTATTAAGCGGACTAAAGTCCGCGCTCCGTACGTATATTGGAAATTAAACAGTTTAGTTTACAGACTCACGTTTTCCAAAAAATGACCGAAATACTATATTATAAGCCTACTTTTTGCTTAACTTTTTGAAAAATTCCGGCTTTTTTGACTTGTTCGGCAGTCACCAAATCAACTCGCCCCACTTCTTTATTGTTTAGTTGAAATAAAACAGTTCCGCAAACAGCGGCAGCATTCACTGGTGCTTGCAGATTATCACATGGCGAAATAATTTTTTTAATTTTTTCTTCTTGACCTTTTCTGATCACGCTGCTTACTGAATCTGCCGTAATTAGTGAAACTTCTTGCTTTTCACCGTCTTGAATTTTTGCAATTCCTTCTACTGGAGTTCCTTTGTCAATTAATTTAACGTTTTTGAATTGTGAAAAACCTTGAGATAATAAACGAGCAGCTTCCGCATCTCGGAATTTTCTATTATTACAACCCATGACTACGGAAATTACTCGTGCCCCATTTCTGGAGGCAGTAGCTGTCACAGAAAACCCGGCTTCCCCATAATAGCCTGTTTTTAAACCATCGCAACCGGGGAAAGTGCTTAATAATTTATTATGATTGTTCATTTGAAATTCGGAATTTCTGAATCCCGCTTCTGTTTTGCCCGTATATTGAAGAATTTCTGCATAATCACTAATTAAAGCCCGGGATAAAATTCCAAAATCATTAGCAGAAACCAAATCGGGTTTTTGTCCTTCAGCTGGAGGAAGACCATGGGGCGAATGAAATTGAGATTCCTTCATTCCTAATATTTTAGCTTCTTCATTCATCATTTCTACGAAACCATCAACGCTTCCACCGAGATGTTCGGCAATTGCTACAGCAGCATCATTGGCTGATTGAATTAGTAAAGCTTCCAGTAATTCTCCTAAACTAAATTGCTCCTTTTCCTTCAAATAAACCTGGGAACCGCCGATTTTGGAACAATGTCCGGAAATAGTAACAATATCTTCTAATTTAACGCTACCTTCTTTAATCTTTTTTAAAACAACATAACTGGTCATTAATTTAGTCATCGAAGCTGGAGCAAAGGCTTCGTGAGAATTATTTTCAAATAAAATATCTCCACTAATGGCGTCAATCAGCAACATTGCTTTACATGCCTGAGGCTCTTCTTGCTTAGGAGCAGCTTTAGTTGATTGAATCTTTATTTCTTTTTTACTGCGAATTATTTTTGTTTTCTTAGTTGCGGCATTGGCACTTGAAAAAGAAAGTAGGACTAGCAACAAAATTAATATTATTTTTCTACACATATAACCTCTAAGCTGAAACTAATTTCTAAAATTTCATATTCCTTTTCACCGGCAGGCAAACGGACTTGAACGAAATCATCAATCTTTCTTCCAATTAAAGCGCGAGCAAGCGGAGAGCTGTAAGAGATCAGACCGTTATCGGCGTCTGCTTCATCTTCGCCGACAATTTGAATAATTCTTTCAGTTCCCGAATCGGCATCGAGCACTCTTACTGTAGCACCAAACATTACTTTATCTCCGGACAAACTGGAGATATCTATAATTTGAGCATTGGATAATTTACTTTCAATATCTCTGATTCTACCTTCCAACATTCCTTGAGCATTTTTTGCGGCATCGTATTCTGCATTTTCGGATAAATCACCATGAGCCCTCGCCTCTTCGAGGGCTTTGATTATTTTTGGTCTTTCCTCCGATTTTAAACGTTGCAATTCCTCTTGCAATGTTTGATGTCCTTTCATAGTCATTGGTGTTTTTGTGATCATAAATTTAAGTGCCTTTGCTTTTAAAAATTTTTATTTTAAGCTCATTATACTCTTTGCCGAGATTTTCTGCTTGTTTTTACTTAATCAAGGCTCTCGTATTTTCATTGGTGAGGAGGATAAATATTCCTGAAGCGATTTAACGCCAAGTGGATTGCCCATTTTTAACTGCTCTATTGCCAATACTGTTGCTGTGGCTGCAGCAATAGTAGTAAACAAGGGAATTTTCAGTTCTGTAGCAGTGCTTCTGATGGTTCGAGAATCAAGTAAAGGGCCGCAACCCTCAGGAGTATTAATCACCAAATCAATTTTACCATTTTGTAATAAATCTACCGCATGTGGAGAACCATCTCTTACTTTATTGATCACCTCAACTTTAATTCCGTGCTCTCCTAAAAATGTTGCCGTTCCAGCGGTTGCAATGATATTAAAGTTCATACTTTTCAGTTTTTTTGCAACAGCTAAAGAAGTCTCCTTGTCATCATTGCAGATACTAAAGAAGACGGTTCCTTGAAGAGGAAGTTTTACTCCGGCACCGAGTTGTGCCCGATAAAATCCACCAGAAGCCGTATCATCGATACCCATTACTTCTCCGGTAGATCGCATCTCCGGACCCAAAACTGTATCTACTCCTTTGAATTTTGAAAAAGGAAATACTGATTCCTTAACTGCCACATAATTAATTTTGGAAATTGTCTGAAAATAATTGGAAAATTGTAGAAACTTTCCATAGCAACCTTTTTGATCAAGCTCTTCCAAGCTCTCTCCCGCCATGACTCGTGCCGCAACTTTTGCCCAGGGAATACCAGTAACTTTAGAGATAAAAGGAACACTCCGCGAAGCCCTTGGATTTACTTCCAATACAAAGACTTTATTTTTATGTATTGCATATTGCACATTCATTAAACCACAGACCATACAAGCTTCTGCTAAAGATTTGGAAGCTTGTTCTACTTCTAATAAAATTTCCTTACTGAGAGTCTGTGTAGGTAACATAAAGCAACTGTCTCCCGAGTGCACACCGGCTTTTTCAACGTGTTCAACAATGCCGGCAATTAGGATATTCATGCCGTCGGATACCACATCAACATCAAGTTCTATGGCATTATCTAAAAAACGATCCAGTAGCACAGGTCTTTCAAAAGAAACTTCCACACTTTTTTCTATATACTGTCCCAATTCTTCCTGGTTGTGCATTATTGCCATCGCTCTTCCTCCCAGCACAAAAGATGGTCTGACTAACAAAGGAAAACCGATTTCTGAGGCAACCTTATGAGCTTCTTCTTTATTTCTGGCAGTTCCGCTGGGAGATTGGTTTAATTTTAGTTTATCAAGAATTTGTCGGAACAATTCTCGATCTTCTGTTAACTCAATGGCATCGGAACTTGTGCCGATTATCGGTACTCCGGCATTTTTCAAAGAAGCAGAAAGTTTTAGAGGAGTTTGTCCGCCATACTGCACAATAACTCCGTTGGGTTTTTCTCTTTCAATAACTTCTAGAACATCTTCAAAAGTAAGTGGTTCGAAATACAATCGGTCACTGGTATCGTAGTCAGTGGAAACCGTTTCCGGATTACAATTAATCATAATCGTTTCAATACCCGCATCTTTTAAGGCAAAGGCGGCATGGACGCAACAATAATCAAATTCGATACCTTGACCAATTCGATTAGGGCCTCCACCAAGAATTATTACTTTGCGACGAGTAGAAGGTATAGCCTCGATCTGTTGATCGTAAGTGGAATACAAATAAGGGGTATTGGAGGAAAATTCTGCGGCACAAGTATCTACAGTTTTATATGCCGGTCTGATATTGTGCAATCTTCTTAATTTTGTAAAATCAGCCTCTCTAGTGCCCAATAATTGGGCCATTCTGATATCGCTCATCCCCAACATTTTGGCATTTCTTATCTGCTCAGCACTGATTACAGACATGTTTGTCTTTTTGATGGCATCTTCACAGATAACAATTTTTTGTATTTCATTAAGAAACCAGGGATCATATGCAGTGAGCTGAGACAAATCTTCCACACTCATTCCTAATTCTAAAGCTCGAGCTGCTTGATAGAGACGATCGGGATTGAGGGTTTTCAGTTGTTCTTGAAGCGCATCTAGATCATGAATTTTACTTTCTGGTCCACCAAGCAAACCACTTCTTCCAACTTCTAAGGAACGGCAAGCCTTTTGTAGTGCTTCGGGAAAAGTTCGGCCAATAGCCATTGCTTCGCCCACAGACTTCATTTGTGTTCCCAGAATTTTATCGGCACCTTCGAATTTTTCAAAAGTAAATCGGGGAATTTTTACAACTACATAATCAATGCTTGGTTCAAAAGAAGCGGGTGTTTTTTTTGTAATGTCATTCGGCAATTCATCCAGAGTATAGCCGATGGCTAGTTTTGCCGCTATTTTGGCAATAGGGAAACCTGTTGCTTTAGAAGCCAAGGCAGAACTTCGGGAAACTCGAGGATTCATTTCAATTACAATTTGTCTTCCAGTTTTGGGACATATTGAAAATTGCACATTCGATCCTCCGGTATCAACTCCAATTTCTTTCATCAATCTTAAGGCTGAAGTTCTTAGATGTTGGTATTCTTTGTCAGTAAGAGTTTGCACTGGAGCAACAGTAATTGAATCTCCTGTATGTAAGCCCATGGGATCAATATTTTCTATCGAGCAAATAATTACAGCGTTATCAGCTTTGTCTCTCATTACTTCCAGTTCAATTTCTTTCCAACCAAGTAAGGATTCTTCCAATAACAGTTCGTGAATAGGACTACATTCAAATCCCCAACGAATTTTTGGAAGTAATTCTGTTTCATTATAAACAATTCCACCGCCAGTGCCGCCTAAAGTCCTAGAAGGTCTGATGATTAAAGGGAAACCAAGTTCTTTTACAGCTGCTAAAGCTTCTTTTTCATTATTAACAACTACACTTTTTGCTACATCCAACCCGATTCTTTCACAAATATTTTTAAATTTTTCCCGATCTTCGGCGGCCATGATCGCTTCAACACTAGCACCAATTAGTTCTACGCCGTATTTTTCCAAAATACCCATTTCCGCAACTTCCAGCGCCACATTTAATGCTGTCTGTCCGCCAATTGTCGGAAGTAAAGCATCAGGACGCTCTCTTTCAATAACTTTGGCAACGAACTCGGCTGTAATTGGTTCGATATATGTTCTGTCTGCAAAATCAGGATCAGTCATGATAGTTGCCGGGTTGGAATTAATCAGAATTACTCGATAACCTTCTTCTTTTAATGCTTTTACGGCTTGAGTTCCGGAGTAATCAAATTCACAAGCCTGGCCGATGACAATCGGCCCTGAACCAATAATTAAAACACTGGTGATATCATTTCTTCTTGGCATTGTCCTAACTCTCCTCAACTAATCTACGAAATTGCTTAAATAAGTATTGGGCATCCATCGGTCCAGGCGAGCTTTCCGGATGGTACTGCACAGAAAAAGCCTTAGCACCTTTTACTTGCAAACCCTCAATTGTTCCATCATTTAAATTTAAATGGGTAACTTCAATTTCAGAATTAATTTTATTTGGGTCAGTGGCGAATCCATGATTTTGTACTGTTATTTCCACTTTGTTGGTCAAAGTATTTCTTACGGGATGATTCCCACCGCGATGACCAAATTTAAGTTTAAAAGTGGGAACCCCAACAGCATGTCCTAAAATTTGATGTCCCAAACAAATGCCAAAGATCGGCTTTTTCCCCAGCAACTCTTGCGTTGTTTTAATACCGTATCTTACTTCAGCAGGATCTCCCGGACCATTGGAAAGAAATACTCCGGCAGGATTCAAAGATAAGATTTCAGCGGCAGAAGTTTTTGCCGGAACGACTAAAACATTAAAGCCTTCGGCGACTAATAATCTTAAAATATTAAATTTAATTCCAAAATCAAGGGCAACGATAATTGGTTTTTTTGCCGCATCCTTTTCCAATACTTTGCCGTAACCTTTTTCTAAACTCCAAGTATTTTCTCCCCAGAAATAATTTTTGGAAGTTGTTATTTCTGGCACCAGATCCATTCCTTCCATTGAAGGCAGGGCTTTGGCTTTGTCGACTAAATCAGAAGGATTATTGTTACCACTGGCGATTATTCCCATTTGTGCTCCGTGGGTTCGAAGATGAAGCACTAACTCTCTAGTATCAATTCCTGAAATACCAACAATTTTATTTTTCGCTAAATAGTTATCTAAGGAATCCGTGGCCCGAAAGTTGGAATAATGATCAGACAATTGCTTGACAATAATTCCTGAAACTTGAACTTTTTCTGATTCTATATCTTGGTCATTTACCCCCACGTTCCCAATGTGGGGACAGGTAAAAGTGATCATTTGTCGAACATAAGAAGGATCTGTAAGAATTTCCTGATAACCGGACATGGCAGTATTAAAAACTACTTCTCCCCAGGTCTCTCCAGGAGAACCAATATTAATGCCATTAAAAACCTTGCCGTCAGCTAAGGCCAGAGTGGCCGCTTGTTTTTGCTTTTGTCTATTCACAAACTTTCCCTCCCATCATAGACTATTCGACCATCAACAATGGTCATTAATGCTTTTCCTTGAAGCTCCCAGCCCATAAAAGGTGTATTTTTACTTTTTGATTTAATTAATTCCGGAGATAATTTATATTTGGCATCTAAATCGATTACCGTGATGTCCGCATCTGCACCTTGTCGTAGGGTAGGAATTGGTAAATTGAAACACTTCGCCGGTGATACGGAAAGACATTCTATTACTCTTTTTAAACTTAAATCCCCACTTCGAACTTTTGCCAGACATAAGGGGAGCATTGTTTGTAATCCAATAAAACCAAAAGAAGCCTTATCAAATTCTAAGTTTTTTGAATCAGCTTCATGAGGAGCGTGATCACTGCCGATGCAATCTAAGACTCCATCTTTGAGACCTTGGATTAAGGCCAGAGAATCCTCTTTGGAGCGGATTGGCATACTGACTTTTGCCTGAGTATTAAAACCTTCCACTATTGATTCATCAAGGGTGATATAATGCGGTGCTGTTTCTGCAGTAACCGGGATACCATCTTCTTTTGCTCTTCTAATTAAGGTCACTCCTCGTGCTGTAGAAACATGCAGAAAATGGACTCTTCCGCCAGTTAATCGAGCAAGCTCGATATCCCGCGCAATCATGATATCTTCAGCAGCTCCGGGAAATCCTCGTAGTCCCATTTTTAAAGAAAGAGCAGATTCGTTCATTACTGCATCTTGAGTTAATTGTGATTCTTCTTCATGAACTGCTAAAATAGTTCCCAGCATTAAATTGTATTCTAAAGCTCTACGCATCAGGCCCGCATCTTTTACCGGCGCCCCATCATCGGAAAATGCCACACAACCCGCTTCGGTCAATTCTAACATCGGAGCGAGTTCTTTACTTTTTCTCTCCATGGTAATTGCGCCGATGGGATGGACTTTACAAAGATTTGCTTCTTTGGCTTTTCGTAAAATATATTGTGTTACTTCAGCATTGTCATTGGAAGGAACAGTATTGGGCATACAACAAATTCTGGTAAAACCTCCGGCCACTGCCGCCGCAGAACCAGTTTGCACTGTTTCTTTCCATTCTTGTCCCGGTTCTCTTAAGTGAGTGTGAATATCTATCAGGCCGGGGACAATTAATTTTCCACTGAAATCGAGGACATCTGTATCGGCAACACTAGAAAATGCTCCGGGACGATCAAGTGCGGCAATTTTCCCATTCTCGATTAGCAAATCCCTTTTCTCATCAAGATCAAGTTGCACATCAAGAACTCTGGCATTTTTTAAAACAAATTTATTTTTATTTTCTTTCATAAATTAATTTTCACTTAAATCTCTATTCAATCCTGCTCTGGCAGTAATCATTAGCAGAAGCACGGCCATTCTTACTGCTACGCCGTTAAAAACTTGTTTTGCATATAAAGATCGCGGTCCATCGATTACCGGAGAATCAATTTCTACTCCTCTAATATAAGGCCCCGGAGCTAAAACCATGCAATTAGGGGCATACTTGGACAGCAAACGTTCACTTATATAAAATCGTTTTGTGTATTCATCAAGATTGGGAATAAAATGATCTTTTAAATATTCATGTTTCATTCTTAGAGACATCACGATATCGGCTCCTTCTAAGGCGGGCGCCATATCGTAATAAATTTCTGCTCCTAAATCTTTGAATTCTTTTACAGCCAAAGTCGGAGGAGCAACTATTCTAATTTTATTGCCATAGAGAAGATGAAGAAGAATATTAGAGCGAGCCACTCTGCTTCGAAGAGCATCGCCAACTAAAGTGATGGTCAGACCTTCTAGTCGTCCATAATGCTGTCTGATTGTTAAAGCATCTAATAAAGCTTGGGTGGGATGTTCATGTAGGCCATCTCCGGCATTAACTACGGCGGCAGTTTTTAAATGTTTAGCGATTAAATGGGGAGCTCCAGCAGAAGAATGTCGTAGCACGACGACATCCGGGGACATCGCTTGCAGTGTGAGCGCAGTATCAATTAATGTTTCTCCTTTTTTTACACTACTATCTCCACCAGAAACGTTAATCACCTCAGCACTTAGTCTTTTTCCTGCTATTTCAAAACTACTTCTTGTTCTAGTTGATGGTTCAAGAAACATATTGACGATAGTTTTACCACGAAGTGTTGGAACTTTTTTCACATCTCGCTCATTGATTTCAACAAATTGTTGTGCAGTATCCAGCAAGAAATCTATCTGCTCCTTATTTAAACCAGCAATACCGAGTAAGTCTTGTCCAATATTCATATAGCTAATCTTTTGGCTCCAATTTTTTCCCTGGCCTTACAAAAACAGAGTCGATACCGTCTTTTTCAGTAAGACAAACTTCTACCACTTCATTTCTAGCAGTGGGTAAACTTTTTCCGATGTAATCTGCTCTAATCGGCAATTCTCTGTGACCCCGATCGCAGAGCACGGCTAATTGCACCGCTTTTGGTCTACCAAAATCAATAATCACATCCAAGGCGGCACGAATAGTTCTTCCAGTAAATAAAACGTCGTCAACTAAAACTATATTCACTTTATCCAGATTAAAAGGGAGATTTGTTCCTCTGACTATGGGTTGTTCTGCGGTATGTGAAATGTCATCACGATAAAGCGTGATATCAACAATGCCAAAAGGAACTTGCACTTTTTCTATTTCCATAATTTGTTTAAGAACCCGCTGCCCAATGAACTCTCCACGGGTTCTGATCCCCACCAATGCCAACTTCTCACCACCTTTGTTTCTTTCTAGAATTTCATAGGCAATTCTAGTAATGGATCGCCGAACCTGTTCTGGATCCATAACCAATTTCCAATCTGCCCCTACTTCTTTTATTTTTTTACTTCCTGCTTTTGTTGGACCCTTCTCACTGGCACTAGACATAAATCTCCCCTATATTGCTTTTTATAAGCAATTTAAAAACTATAAAAATAAGTTTTTTGATTCTAAAAATGAAACGACAAGAAAAATTTGAAAAAAAACTGACCAATTTTACCCTTTTAGACCTCTCTGAGTCTATTTAAAAGGCTATTAATTTAATTCGGATACTGGCAGCACCCGTAATTACCTAGCGCGGAATACTAACAGAAATGATTCTAAATATCAAGTGGTTTTAGAAAAATCTTGTATGCTTATTAATGGAGAGCAAATAGAGTAATTGTTGGATTGTGAAATCCATAACTTCCCCAGCGGGGAGCGATTGTTTTTACTATAGGGAAGTTTTCTTTGATTTCTCGTATTGCACTTCTTATTTCAAAAGCACGTTTGTTTTTTTTATCAAGGTTTTGAATAGAAAAACGACCCTGTGAAAAATTTGTGACCACTAAATAGTCATTGGAAGAATTTTTTAGTTTTTCAACAATTTTTGATTTGTCTCGCCCAATAATTTTTTTGGCTGAAACAGAGATCAGTTTTTGAGGAATCCGGGGCAGATATGCTGCGGCACCGATGCGAACAATTTTTGATCCTGGAGGAAGATTATCATAAAGCCAATCTGTCATTTTTGCTCGGGTGTCATAAGTAAGTTCGCTAGCAAGCAAAATTGTTCGCAGTAAAGGAAAAAACAACAAAAGAGCGATACCCGCAATTAAGGTTTTTTTCTTTAAATAAGGACGAATTATTTGCAGCATTTCAGCAGCAAGGAGAGCAATAAATGGTACGCATGGTAAAACATAACGATCTGGTTGTGGTGGTGGTTTAGAATGTGCTAATTCAGCTGGAATATAAAAAAATAAAACAATTGCCGCTAACCAAAGTCCTCTTGTATTTCCTCTTCTGAGCATAAAGCCTATACAAATCAAAGCTGCAACGATTGGTAGCAGATCCATGCCTGGAATTAAGCTTCGACTAAAATGAAACATACCCTGCTGAGACCAAGCATCAATTGATAAACCATGATGACCTGATTGCGCGTGGATTGATTCCTTTCTGATACCGTGCATCAAATCAGTAAAGTTTTCTTTACTGATTAAAACATAGGGCACTGATAAGAAAAAAGAAAAAACCATTACAGCGACAGCTAAAATGCTCTGCCCCAATTTTTTCCAGTTTGGAATAAAATTAAAATTATTATTTTCTAACCAAGCGGTACTAAGAATAATCCCCGCACAGGCAGCACCACTATATTTAGAACAAAAGGCAAGCCCAGCAAACACGCCAGCAAGGTATAGATATCTGGTCTTTTTTAGACTGATACTTTTGAATACTGCTAAGGCACAAGCAAGAACAAACATTACCAACAATACATCTTGTTTCATGTATCTGCTATTTGTTACATGAAGGGGAATTACTGCCAAAAGAAAAGCAGCAATAATTCCAGTAAGATTTGAAAAAAGACGCTTTCCCAAAGCAAAAACAAGATATATTGAGATTATTCCAGCAAAAGCATTGATTATTCTGCCCGCAAGAACATCTCGAGCCAGTGAATTATTAACATATATTTCAAAAAATTTAAGCAATATTGAAATTGGCCAACTAAGATAGAGAATTAATGGAGGTTGCTGATTATAGTTGGAAATAATTGTGTTATTGATCATCATTTGCTGAAGGTAGGCCGCTTCTTCAAATTCATCCGGATGATATTGATGAGCAGGAAGCCCCCAATTTAATCCATAGAATCTCAAAGCGCTGCCAATGGCGATCGCTAAAAACAACAAAAAAGGATAGAGATTGAATTTGTGGCCGTAACTTTTTAATTGAACTTCTTCTGATTCAGAAGATTTGTTAAAAAAGCGTGCTGATAAAAAACCCCCGAGCGCAAGACAGATGATGATTAAAAAAATATGAAGTAGATTTCTAAGCCACTCATCTTTAATCAGGAAAAAAATATCGTGCAATGTAATATCCTCTAATTTTTGCAACAGAAAAGTATCTAGTTAAATAAAAAAACTTTAAAAAACTGACTATTACTCACATTCCTGTTCTCAGTCTCCGCCTCTGTCTTGGTCCTGGCCTTGGTCG
>CAYOOT010000080.1:0-11120 GCA_964405665.1 uncultured Bdellovibrionales bacterium
TGGATTATTTCACGATTCATGCCGGGGTGCTCTTAAATTATATTCCTCTTACCGCTAAAAGAAAAACCGGAATAGTTTCCCGAGGCGGATCGATTATGGCCAAATGGTGTTTGACTCACAATCAAGAGAATTTTCTCTATACTCATTTTGAAGAAATATGCGAAATCATGAAAGCTTATGATGTTAGTTTTTCTTTGGGAGATGGCCTTCGCCCGGGCTCAATTGCCGATGCCAACGATCCAGCGCAATTTGCCGAATTAAAAACTTTGGGGGAATTGACAAATATCGCTTGGAAACATGAAGTGCAAGTAATGATTGAAGGACCGGGACATGTTCCAATGCAACTGATCAAAGAAAATATGGATCTGCAATTAAAGCATTGCTCAGAAGCGCCATTTTATACCTTAGGGCCACTGACTACTGATATTGCACCAGGCTACGATCATATTACTTCCGCAATCGGTGCTGCGATGATCGGCTGGTTTGGTTGCGCGATGCTTTGCTATGTCACACCGAAAGAACACTTAGGTCTTCCTAACAAAAAAGACGTGAAAGACGGAGTGATTGCTTATAAAATAGCGGCACATGCTGCCGATTTAGCTAAAGGGCATGCCGGAGCACAAATTAGAGATAATGCTTTAAGTAAAGCCCGTTTTGATTTTCGCTGGAATGATCAATTTAATTTAGCACTGGACCCCGATACTGCTAAAAAATTTCATGATGAAACTCTGCCTTCAGAACATGCCAAGTCAGCGCAATTTTGTTCAATGTGTGGGCCAAGTTTTTGCTCGATGAAAATTACTCAGGATGTCAGAGAATTTTCCGAGAAAAATCCCACTGCAGTTCCTTCTGCAGTATAAAAAATAGTCTATTTGGTGTTACGGGCAGGCATAAAGCCTGCCCCTACATTTTCCCCATCATCTTTGGAATTAAAATGTACGGACACCCTTTATGGGTACCCGTAACACCAAATAAAGTTTCGCAGCATAATCTAGTTAAAAATTCATAACTTGCTTTTCCGAAAGAGTCGCTGCTTGTTCTTTCCAGTTCCTGCGACTCCAGATTTGCAGAAGAAATTTAGTAATGCAAAGTGTTACCGGACCAAGAATTAGACCAGAAGGGCCAAAGATCATCAGCCCTCCCACTAGAGAGATAAACACCAAGACAGTATGCATTTTTAATTGTGTTCCTACTAAAATTGGATAAAGTAAATTATCAATTCCCGCAATAACTATCCCCCCCCAAAGACTAAGGATTAAAGCTTTGCTCCAATCACCATCCAAAGCTAAAAATATTGCTGCAGGAATCCAAATTACAAATGCGCCCAACACTGGGACAATCGCTAATAAACTCATGGCTAATCCCCAAAGAAGCGGTGCTGGCAGCTCTAGCCACCAAAACACTAAGCCCCCCAATGTCCCTTGGACAGCAGCCACCACCAGTGTGCCATAAATAGTAGCATATACCGTATCCGAAACCTCTTTAAAAAGTCTGTTCATTGCTCCCATGGAAAACGGCGATAAAGAATGTAAGGATTGAAGTATTATTTTTCGATCGCGGAGAAAATAAAAAAGTAAATAAAAAGTTAGCAATAGTCCAAATAATTGCAGAACAGAACCCTGAACAAAAGATGCACCTAAACTAGTTAACCAGGAATAAAGATTATTTAAAGCTCCTGGCAAATCAGTTTGTTCTTCAATCCATTTTCTAAGAGAAGCAAAATGTGAATGTGAATCAAAGGTCCGCCTCCATTCCCCATCTTCTATTTTCTTTTTAATAATATCCGCTCCCTTAACCACTTCAGTAATAAGTTGTGTCCCTAAAAATATCATGGGGACAACAACAATCAGGGAAATCACCAAAACAGACGCCGTAGTTGCCAAATTAGAGTTTTTAATCCTCCGTTCAAACCAATGTTGAATGGGAACAAATAAAATTGCTAAAGTCAAAGCCCAAGTAATAACCGGTAAAAAAGGAGCAGCCAGCTTGTAGCAAAGATAAATCCCCAGTGCTGTGGCCAGCATTATTATTAGTAGATGGATCTGTTTTCTAGACCCCCAACTATCTTGATCGTTGTTAATAGATGAATTTGTTGTATTTTTATTGGTCATGAAATTTTAAGATTATTTTTAATCATAATCTTTAACATCTATTAAAATTATCAAGTATGAGCAAAATCATACGATTAAAACCAATACTTGAATAACAAAAGAATTTTTCCCACCATTCGATAAAAGAAAGAACTTTTTTGCAAAGACTGAAAGCTTACAAGTTGGGAGGAGTTAAAATCTTTTTTTAGTTCTTCTTCTAATAAAACTTTATTTTGCGAAAAAGTAAGTTGTAAATCAACTTCTAAATCATGAAGTAAAGTACGGTAATTTAAATTTGAAGATCCGACAATGAAGATATCATCCAAAACTTGAACTTTGGCATGGTAAACCGTAGGAAGATATTCATATACTTTCACTTTTGATTTTAGAAGGGTCAAGTAAAAAGTGGCTGTTAACCAAGGAATAAAAAATATATCAGAATTTTTAGGAACCAATACTCGAACATCAACACCTCTTCTTGCCGCCAAACATAAAGATCGGATCAAATTTAACCGGGGCACAAAGTAAGCATTGGCGAGCCAAACACGTGATTCTGTTTTTTTAATTTTTCTTATTAAATTACGATGCAGGAAATGCCTTTTCCCCAGCGTGTCATTAAGCTGAATAAATTCTAAACTTTTGCCGACAGAACTGGAACGCCTAATAAAAGGTCTTTTTAAATAATCTGAAATGTTATCATTCCATGCTCTTAAAAAAGCCTCCGTTAATAAATGAGTGCTCACTCCTTCGACACTTAGTCCAAAATCTCTCCAAGCTTTATCACCAGAAATAGATTTCAAATGATTATTACTAACATTGAAATCTCCAACAAAAGCCAATTTCCCATCAACAATCAAGGTCTTGCGGTGATTACGACGATTGAGATTACTTAAAGAATGGTAGCTTAGAAGTGGATGATAAACTCTAAATTCTACATTGCTATTTTGAAAAACTTCTTGAAGAGTAAAACTGCTGGAAGAAGAACCGATTCCGTCAACAAGAACCCGCACTTTTACTCCCCGGGAACTGGCTTGGATCAGTCGAGCTGCTACTTCCTTACCTAAAGAATCATACTCAAAAATATATATTTCAAAATCAATACTTTTTTCTGCGGTATCAATTGCTTGAAATATCTCTGCAAAAAAATCATCTCCAGATGAAAAGAGTTTTTCCTTCTTCCAAGTCACAGAAGAAATTTAATTACCCCTTAAATAGAGATCGAGTTCCGCTACTTTAATCGCTTCCGCAAATTTTTTTAAAGTTTCTGACTTAACTCCATCTTGAGCATCGAGTTGTAAGACAGCTCCTGAATCCAAATAGACAGAAACTTTAGGATTGTCATTATTGGTATCCAACACTGCAGTTTTACCGGCTATTCTAAAGCTTTCTTGCCCTGGCGCTTGATACATCGCCGCCATTTTACCAAGCTGCATTAAACCGCCGAGTCCTTGATTGGCATCCCCTGAGCCTCCAACCAGAGAAAGACGAATTTGTCCTTCCGCTCCAGTATATTCTCTTTCGTAATTAGAAAGTCCCAGTGCTGCACTTTTTTTAGCAGGAGCACCTTTAAAACCAGCCAACTCATCAGGGAAAAATTCTTCCACTCGGGCATAATGCATTTTTTCAATCTCTTTCTTTGCCCAATCCAGCTCAGTCATTGCCTTTGAAAAATTCTTCTGGGCAATATAATCATTTACTCTTTTGAAAATTTCATTTAAATCTTCCGCCTGTACGATTGCACTAAAAAATAAAACTGAAAACAAAATTGAAAAAACTTTTCTCATATCCCTTCCTCCTAAAATGAAATGTGATTTTACTACTGCAATAATTCTTTGCGCAAGGTTTTATAGCATTTTTCAAAAGTTATGGCCGTTACTACTGACTTAATTTTTAGAAAATACTATATCCTCCGTAAGCCTTCTTGTCATCCAAAGCGTCAGCATAGGATGAAGCAAAGGAGTATCGACGCTACCGCAGTATTTTTTGATTTGTTTTTTATTTCTATTGGGATTTAATTAAAAAAAAGATTACCCTGTAGGAGCATTAAATAATGAGGAAATAGCCTGGCCATTGACATTTAACTTGGAAATTTTTGTCTCTAAATTAGTAAACATTTTTTTCAACATCTCTTCTTGTTTAGCAATAGAGGCCTCTAAACGAGCAATTTTATCGTTTAATTGATTGATGTTATTTTCATTGTTTGCTTGTGATTGATCAAGAATCCCTTGGAATTTTGTATATTCATTAACCACACCTCCATTACTAGAAGCTGTAGCATCGGCAAATTGATGCAGTAAATTATCTACAGCATTAGGATCTTCTGTAACGGCGGTTTGAAATTTTTCCAAATCAAAAGCAAGAGTACCATCACGCTGCGTGGTAATTCCTAAGTCTGCAAAAATTCTTACTTTTGAACCGTCCACTCCGGAATTTGCCTCAGCCAAAGCATTTTTAATTGCTTGAACGGCGCGATTATCAACATCTGTTCTGGATAGTGTTCCATATTTATTGGTCGTCCCTTGACTATCTTTAATCCGTTCAATTTTGCTATTGTCATTTGAATATTTAATAATTTCATTAACTGCAGTAACCAAATCATTTACATTTTTTGCTGTCTTATCATCATCATTGGCTACTAAAATACTTACGGGACCATTTCCACTTTGTTTGAGATCTAATGTCACTCCGGGAATAACATCGCTAATTTGGTTACTAGAACGATTAATAGTGCCGATACCAGCAATTGATACTTGAGCATCTTCAGCTTGAGCTATATTACCAACTTGCAATACTCCGCGAGATTGTAATTCCGAAGGAACAGTTACACTTAAAGAACCACTACTTACCCCTGTTTTGACACTGGAAAAAATTAGTTTATATTCAGGGGAATTTTCCAAGCCAACATTAATCACACTTGCTCTAACTTTAGTTCCACCACTTAAATTATTTACTTCATTAATCAGATCATTAAGCGTAGTCTGATTATTAACTTCGACATTAAATGTTTCTTCGTTATCTCCTGTTCCCAATTTAATTTCTAAATTTTCCGAAGAACTTAAATCCGGAGCTATCGGCTCAGTTAAACTGCTAAATGTATCGGAGAAAGATATTGTTGCAGATTTTGCAATATTTAAAATATTAATCGTAGTAGTTGTGGCTGCTGCACCTGATCCAGCAGTAGCGGAAAGCGCTTGCTCATTGCTGACACTTACTTTTTTGGCAAAAGTGCTGCCCCCTAAGGTCAATAAATTTTTTAAAATATCATTAACACCTAAGAGTTTAGTGTTAAACTCTTCAATGGCATTGTTTTCAATCTCTTTACCTTCTAATTGTTTTTGTATTGGGGCGTAAGCTAGGCGTTTTTGCTCCTTCATTGCCTCAATGATTTTATCGGTATCAATACCGCTAGCTAAGCCAGAAAAACTGATAGCAGGCATTTTTTTCCTACTTTAAAAAACTGATAGTTAATATACTGATGATATCTAAGGCTTTTTTAATGCAAAAAAATATCTAATTTCTAGTTTGCAATAGATGTGCCAGGAGGGCTTTAGTTTTAAGCGATTTTCTTAATGATTAAACCGCTTTTTCGGGGACTATTATCAGCGTCTAAAATACTCTCTTGAGGAAATTGTCGAATTACTTCTCCGGAGTCAGTATCAATCACTTTAAAACTTACTCCATTCTCTTTATCTTGCACAGTAACATCAAAAGAAACTGTTGTGTTTGCTAAAGTATTTAAGGCCTTCTTCAGCTTTTCAGCTAATTTATCTGCTTCTTCTTTTGATATTTTTTTATCGAATTCCTTTATTTCAGGATCTTCAGTTTGAACTGAAGGCTGATCTTGTCCAGTAGATACATTAGTGCTTACATAAGCACCAACGAGTGCTGAAGAAACATTATTTATATTACTGATAGACATTGGAAACTCCGTTTCTCTTAAACCTAACAACCTTGTTAAGTTTTTATCATCTGCTTACAAATATCGACATTAGCTCTAAAAACTTAAGCGATTTTTGAAAAATTTTTGTTAAATAAATTTACTAGACATATCAAGAGTTTATAGGAAGAATGTAGGGGCACCCTTCATGGGTGCCCGGATTACCAAAGATGTTGCTCAACCGGGCACCCATGAAGGGCCCCCACACACACAATTATTTATTCGCCAACAAACATTTAGCTGTTTTTTTTGCCCTTGCCTGAAGTAACTTTTCCCAATTTTCAGTCCCTTCCCAAAATACTTTCTTTAATCGAGCTAATGCAAAAGAATTAGCCTTCTTTATTTGCGATAAGAATTCTTCTATCTTGGCATCCATCTCAGAAATCGTGCAGGCAACAGAATTGAAAAGTCCTTTTTCCAAGCACCACGTTGCTTCACGCCAATTACCATCTAAGCTCATTGCCGTAAAAAATGATTTGCCGATTTTTCTTTCCACTGCTGGACCAATAACAAAGGGGCCAATACCGATCGATAACTCCGACAATCTTATTGCCGCATCTTGACAGGCAAAGGCATAATCACAAGCAGCGACTAACCCCACACCTCCGCCCACAGTTTTTCCTTGAACTCTGGCCACAACAATTTTTTCTGCATTTTTAATAGCAAGAATTACTTTGGCAAAGCCGTGAAAATATTTCTCTGCGTCTTTTTGTTTAGTAAGTTGTTTAAATTCTTCAAACGAAGCACCCGCACAAAATGCTCCCATTCCTTCACTTTTTATTAAAATTACTTTTACCTCTTTATTCCTTCCAAAATCCCGAATAGACTTTTCCAATTTATCTAATAATTCTTGTGGCAGAGAATTTGCCTTAGGGTGAGAAAAACAAATTATCCCCACACCATCCTTAATTTTTACTTCGATCTTAGCACCCATATTGCCCTTGACTTTACCTTAATATATATCGATTATATAGCTATATTTATCGGAGACATGTCAAACTTTTTAATTATTCCCTTTATCAATTTAATTCTTTTTGTTGGGCTGTTTTATCAGACCATCAAAGAAACAGCGATTATTTGCTGGACCAATGATGACTATTCTCATGGAATCATTTTACCCTTAATTTCAATATATTTAATTAAACAAAAATTTCCGGAAATTAAAAAATGTTTTAGCAAACAAATTTTTTCGACCTTTGGTTTATTTTTATTAATTGTTGGTCTTTTAATTCTGCTAGTCGGCACCCTAACTGATTTGTTGTATCTACGTTGGTTATCCTTATTTATTACTCTAACGGGTTTAATTTATCTAAATTTCTCCAAAGAACTGGCTAAACAAATTACAGCTCCACTTCTTCTTAATTTTATGGCCAAACCACTTCCTGATTCTTTAATTCCTAAACTTTTCTTTCCTCTACAAGTCCTTGCCGCCAAAGTCAGCTACTTTGTTTTGGACTTTTTGGAAGTTCCGGTACACTTAAAAGGCAATATTATTGAGATTCCGGGGATGCAGTTAATGGTGGAAGAAGCTTGTAGTGGACTACGTTCTTTAATTGCCCTACTTACCGTAGCAGCAATTGTAGTTTCCTCGCTGGAATTAAAGTCTTATCAAAAATTATTACTGCTCGCTTTTTCAATCCTTATCGCCATTGTTTTAAATATTTTTAGAGTTGCTACAACAGGACTCTTGGCACATTTTGTCAGCCATTCTGCTGCCAATGGATTTTTTCATACTTTTTCCGGCTTAATTGTTTTTACTATAGGATTGATTATTCTTTATACTTTTGCGAATTTCTTAACAAAGAAGAAAAATGATTAATTATATTTCAAAAAAGGGAGCAATTTTCAGTCTATTTTTTCTGTTGTTAACGGCTGCTGCCATCTATTATTTGCAAAACTCTCTGTGGCATAAAGAAACTAATAATATCGACATCAGACAACTTCCCTATCAACTTGGAGACTGGAATGGAATTGATGTTGATAATTTAGATTTGCGTTCACAGAACACCTTAAAATTAGATCAATATGTCCGAAGAATCTATAAAAACAAAGAAGGTCGGCAGATTTTCATTTATATCGGATATTGGAAAAAACAAAGTGGCGATCATCAGGCAGCAAAACACTCCCCACTTCTTTGTCTTCCGGGCAATGGTTGGAAAATCACTGATGTAAGCAAACACGATTTTGAAGTTACAAACAAAACTACCGCTCCTTTGATTTTATCAAATTCCCAATTGATTGGTTTTAATAAAAACTATTCTGCCTTATTTTCTTATTGGTTTTTTAGCGGAGAAACTACCTATCGCGAAGAAACCATGGCTTTATTTCAAATCATCAAACAAACAATTTTCCATCAACGATCCGATGGCGGAATAGTGGAACTAAGTATTGATACTGCCAACACTCCTCTTGCTTTGGAAAATACTCAGAAAAATTTAGAAGATTTTCTTAAAGCACTTTATCCTGCTTTGGATCAATTGATCTAAGTTAGAGAATGTTTTCTACTTCTTTTGCTAAGGCCACTACCTTTTGAGCGCAACCCCAGCAAGTGGTAAATCCGGCACCACCATGCCCGTAATTGTGGATAATTGTCTTCTCATTTATTTTTTCTACTTCCAAACGAATTTCCTTACGAGCCGGGCGAAGACCGACAGCATGGCTTTTAGTTTTACAGGAAGAAATAAGAGGCAGGATAGTTTCACAACGCTTGCGAATATCGGCGGCAGTTTCCAGATTGGGCGTGAGATCCCATTCATTTTCATCAGCAGTGCCGCCGATTAAACAATCTTCCGATCTGGGTACAATATAAGTTGCATGCTGCCGATCCTGAAAGAAAAAAAGTCCCCGCACTTCTTTAGGAAGTGCCTCGATCATCTGCACTTGCCCGCGAATTGGAAAAATAGAAGTATCGCCCACTAACTCCCTTGAACCCAAGCCGGAACAATTGACAACAAGATCATAATCTTTAAAGAGCTTGTCAATTGAGCTCACTTTTTCCTGAATTATGGGAACTTTTTTTTCCAAAAGACAATCCCAAAGCCATGACAAATATTTGCTCGGTTCTGCTAAAGGAGTAAGAAACTCATGTCCATCTTTAAATCCCAAAGGCAGAGAACTGGATTCTGACTTTTGAAAATCTTCTACCTGATCAAACCAGGAAGGTGCTGTTGCTTTCTCCCGAAATAGTTCAACTGCGAGGATCATACTTAGTCCGGGCACTTTTTCTTTAATTTGCAAGCAATATGCTCGATAAGTTTCAATTGACCAATGAAGCGTTTCTCCACCAATTGAAACTTTATAAGGATACCAAAAGGCAGCGGCTACCACAGAAGTAGTGTCGTGAGGAAGATCTCGAGTAATCATCTTCACATTAAATCCACTTTCTTTGAGTCGTAGACACGTAGTTAAGCCAATGATTCCCGAGCCGATAACAACCATTCGTTTTTTTTCTTTCATTTTCTCAGTGTCCGTCCGGAAAACGATCCGCTATCAGATTCAATTTAATATTATGCTCAAGAAACGCTTTTGCTCCAGCAAGCACTAACGCAAAACCTCCCGTAGAATCAAGTGCTTGTTTTACAACTTCATCTCCATCTCCTTTGAAGCCGCGGTTTGTAACCTCAACAAAAGTTGCATTGTCTGATCGAGATGTAAAAATCCATTCCACCGTTGTGAATCGATCAGCTGGTCCCAAATCCATTAGTATACGCTTATTCTCTTCAAGTTCTTTTACCTTAACTTGCACAGAAATATTATACATTTCCCAATCCCAGCAGATTTCTTTGCCAGTCTCTAATCTTGCACTACCTTTAGTAAACCAAAACTGGGAAGTGATCGCCGGATTTACAAAAGCCTCAAATACTTCCGAGACGAGTTTACGAATAAGCATTCCTGTATTGGCAATTGGTACTTCTTGAATATTCATGATGCCTCTTTATTTAGCATAAAGCTTAAACTAGGTAACGAATTTTATTTAAAGTTTCTATCTTTGTGCAGTTACATATCTAAAAGAGTTTTATCTATAAAAAGGATGTGCGTTATAATCTACTATGCTAGAAATAAATAATAACTAATTAATTCAAATGATAAAAAAAAATAATACTTTTATTAATTTTCTTTCGCTATTAATTCCTTTTCTCATTTATTTTATTTTTGCAGAAATTGTTCTTAGACTTTTAAATTTCAAACCGACAGGAGATTATACCTTACAGGGTGTAGGAGGAATTTATGCAAGCGATCTTGTCACGGGATGGAAAAATGCCACTGGAAGCCATTTAATAGTAAATAATGATTTAAAAAACTATATGACAATTAATGAAGATGCCTCACGTTTTTGTCCTTTAACTTTGGCTGACTCAAAACCAAATACAACTATTTTTATTGGAGATTCTTTTACGCAAGGTGGAGGACTTAATGATGAAGAAATATATCCTTGTGTATTTCAAAAGCAAAATCTTAACAACAAAATTATTAATTTTGGCACAGGAGGTTATGGCGGATGTCAATCGTTACTTAGGTTGAAAAACTTTTTTGAAAATAAGAATTCTGAAAGTATTAAAGTAGTAATCTATGGATTAAATCCCTTACACGAATATAGGAATATGGCAGATCCATATTACGCTTGGCTTTTAGCAAAATATTCACTTTCTAGAACTGCCTTTATGCCTTACTGCGACTTGAATAGTGAAAATACACTAGAGTTCCACGAACCAGAGATAGTAGCTGAAATGCCCTACATCGTAAGACATTCTTCTGTTCTTACAGCCTTTGAGTCAATTTATTATCTTATAAAATCAATCCCCAGAAGGAAAAGAAGTTTTGAAGTTACAAAAAAGATACTCCTAGCCATGAAATTTGAAGCTCAAACACACAATTCAAGACTGATTATTTTACTTATGCATTTTGATAATCCAACAAAAGCTCAATATATAGAATTTTTGAAAAGTAATAACATAGAATATCTAGATGGTTCCCATCCACAACAATTTGAAGAAAGTATGAAAATAGCAGATGGACATCCTAATCATATAATGCATTCCTATTGGGCTAAATTAATTTCTGATTATCTTCAATAATCTTTTTTTTGGAGCCGT
>CAYOOT010000081.1:0-11065 GCA_964405665.1 uncultured Bdellovibrionales bacterium
GTTTAGGGACAATGGGTTTTGCTTTGCCAGCGGCAATTGGTGCAAAATTTGGCGCTCCCGAAAAACAAGTTGTGGCAATTATCGGAGATGGTGGCATTCAAATGACTATTCAAGAGTTGGGAACAATCATGCAATCTCAAGTCAATGTGAAGATTGTTATTCTTAATAACCAATTCTTGGGTATGGTTCGACAATGGCAACAACTTTTTCATAACAAAAGATATTCTTTTGTTGATATTGTCAGCCCTGATTATGTGGTTGTGGCCAGTGGTTACGGAATTGCCGCTCAAAAAGTTGAGGAAAGAAAAGATTTAAAAAATGCATTGAAAACTATGTTTGATCATCCCGGACCATATCTTTTGGAAGTGATGGTGGGCAAAGAGGACAATGTGTTTCCGATGGTTCCACAAGGATGCAGTGTTAGTGAAATACGTTTAAAATAGAGGAATATGGAAAAAGAAGATTATCTGATTACAGTTTATACGGAAAATAATGTCGGCTTGCTTAATCGTATTGCCACAATTTTTTCCCGTAGAAAAATCAACATTGAAAGTTTAAATACTGCTGCTTCCGAAAGAGAAGGAATTCACCGCTTTACTATTGTTGTTAGAGAAACAGAAGAGGGCGTTAGAAAACTTTCTCAGCAAATAGAAAAGCAAGTGGAAGTATTTGAAGTCTCTTATCAAGTAAAAGAAAGTAAATATAAACATTAATAATAAAAAGGAAAAATATGGCTAAGTTAAACTTTGGTGGTATGGAAGAAAATGTAGTAACTCGAGAAGAATTCCCCTTGAGAAAAGCACAAGAGGTTTTGAACAAGGAGGTGGTAGCAGTTCTTGGTTACGGAGTACAAGGTCCGGGACAAGCTTTGAATCAAAAAGAAAACGGCATCAATGTCATTGTCGGACAGAGAAAAAACAGCAAAAGTTGGGACAAGGCAGTTAAGGATGGATTTGTTCCCGGTCAAACATTATTTGAAATTGAAGAAGCCGCAGAACGTGGAACAATTCTTTGTTACCTGTTAAGTGATGCGGCACAAATTCAATTGTGGCCAACAGTTAAAAAAGCATTAACTCCCGGAAAAGCGCTTTATTTTTCTCACGGCTTCGGCATTACCTACAAAGAGCAAACGGGCATAGTTCCACCTAAGGATGTGGATGTTATTTTAGTTGCCCCTAAAGGTTCCGGGACATCTCTTCGCCGAATGTTTCTGCAAGGTCGAGGATTAAATAGTAGTTATGCCATTTATCAAGATGCCACAGGAAAAGCTTTTGAAAGAGCGGTTTCTATGGGTATCGCTATTGGCAGCGGTTATTTATTTGAAACCACTTTCCAAAAAGAAGTCTATAGCGATCTTACAGGAGAACGCGGAACTTTGATGGGAGCGATTCAAGGACTATTCGCCGCACAATTTCAAGTGCTCAGAGAAAAAGGACATACTCCTTCTGAAGCATTTAATGAAACAGTAGAAGAGCTGACCCAATCCTTAATGCCACTAGTTGCAGAAAATGGAATGGATTGGATGTACGCTAATTGCTCCACTACCGCTCAGCGCGGAGCTTTGGATTGGTGGAAGAAATTTCGCGATGTAACAATGCCGGTATTTAAAGAATTATACGAAAGCGTTGCTACCGGCAAAGAATCAGCGCTGGCAATTTCCAGTAATAGCAAACCTGATTATCGCGAAAAGCTAAATGCCGAATTAAAAGAACTGCGTGAAAGCGAAATGTGGCAAGCGGGAAGAACAGTTCGGAGTTTAAGGCCGGAGAATCAGGAATAGAGTTATTTTCTATTCTCTGACTTGTAATAATTAGACAGAAGAGGCGCACAGGCGCCTCTTCTGCAGTTCAAGTCCCATCGGCAGCTTCTTTATTTTCAAATAGTTAAGTTAGCGATAACAACCTTATACATAGAGAAAAGCGAGCTTGACACACTCTCGCTGCAATTCAAATTTAGTATTTTCGACCGATTTTTTAAAAAGTTTCTTTGATTGTAAAGTTTTTTTAAAAATCATTGTAATTTTATTTATAGCTAGGTGATATGAGAGTTACTTTATGTCATTGAGAATTAATTCTTGGGGAATTTTGCTGCTCAGGCAGAACAGCTACGCTCGCACTATTGATCTGCGATGAGGTTAGCGGCATCTTTGGAAATGCGTTTAGTTGATCTGGTGACTCTTTCGTTTGACCCATTATGAACAACTTTGATAAGCAACTGCCAACTTACGGACAATCACATATACTTTCTAATAACTTCAAATAGTTATGAGGAAAATTTGCTTAGAAGTAACATTTAGATATGCACTAATTGCATTTTCTATTGCGTAATATTAAATTTTACTTGAGCCTATAATGCCTTGGAGATATTGGAGAAATAAGAAATATCTAAGTGCTAGGATTTATTCTGAATTATAGTGTTTTGTGCTTAGATCGGAACTATCTCAATTTAATGAAAAGTCATTCAAGCTCTTTTAGCCAAATATTTCGAAACATTACTGGGTCGCTGTGGCCTGCAAATCCTACAAATCCTTCTGTCCTTTTTAGGCCAGGACGTAATTTTTTGTCCAAAAAATCTTTTTCATTTATTTCATTTAAATTTTTATCTAAAATAACTTTTCCATTTAATTCAATTTTTATTCTTGAACCATGAACCAGTACTTTCTGTCTGTTCCAACCTTGTTTTTCTGTTAACTGTTCTGCATCATTACTGGGAGCTGCTATTCCGTATACTGCGCCATTTTTCTGCCTGGGATCGATTTCTGTTTGTGGATTGTCTAATATTTGAATTTCCAGCCCTTGGTAGGCAGTGTCTCCTACACCAGGATATTTTAGAGCAAGCCCATTATTCCCACCTTTTGGTAAGTGATACTCTAGGTAGATCTCAAAATTTTTATATTGTTTTTCCCCATAAAATAACACACCACCTTTTGTTGTTTGGCACATTATACAATTATCTTTAACAGTATAACCATCTTTAGCACCACTCCAACCACTTAGATCCTTTCCATTAAATAATTGGACATATCCGATACGTAGTAATTCTTGAGGATCTGTGAGCATGTTGGTATTTGCTGGAAGAGAATTTTTACTTTCTTGTCTATTTGCATGAGCCGTACATTTTTCTAATAATTTATTATTTGTAATAAACTTTTGCCTTTCTTCAAATGGTAAAACTTTTGTTTGATTAAATAACTCTCTATTAAATGTAATCCCGTTCTCTAGCTGAACAGCAGCATACATTGAATTGACAAGGAGATAATGAATTTTTTCTGCCTCTTTATAATTATTGAAGATTTTATGTTCTATTAATTTAGCACAGCATTGGCCAAAATCTGCATTAGACAAATCCTTTAGTTCTTTTCGTTTTTCTTCAGAAATTAAATTAAATCGAGAAAAAGATTCTTCAATTATCACTCCGACATTTGTTCTAAAATTTATCTTTTCGGCTAAAGTATTTATTTCGGCAATTTCTAAGGACAAATTTTTAGCTTTTAAATCACCGTAATGTTCTTGTGACAAAAAATGTTGATTTTTTGCAAATTCCAATACCGATAAATTATATTCACGGATAGATGTCTTAGGTAATGTTAACTGCCCTAAGTTGTCTTTTGATTCTTTCTGTGAATGTTGGCTTACATTAGTAGCGTCCATAAGTATTGTTATTCTTAAATCTTAGCTTTTGTTACATAAGAAGAGATGACGCATTGCCTCATTAAAAATGTTACCGAAAGCATCAATTAAGTAAATTAACTGGTTGAAACGGCTGAATAAAAAGATACGATGAGTGATAATTCATGTTAGTAGATTCAGAGTGTTAGGGTCAGTTTGAAACTATAGGAAGCTTCTAAGAGAAGGGAAACCTCACACAATGTAGCATAGCAAGTAATAATAAAAGTATATCTTGGTAGAAAAAGTGAATTCAATATCTTTAAAAAAGCAAAGACTGGCCAGTGCGGATGTCGCAGTCTTTATTCTTTTTTTTACGACGGCACTTTTTGCCTGGATAGCTCCGAATGGAAATGAGGTTTTTCAATATCGTATCCAGACAACGATTTTTATAATTGGATTTTTTTTGCTGCCGGCAGTGCTCGGTTCTCATTGGGCAATTATTCGCCCATATATTTATGGTCTTGCGATTTTTTCTCTCTACGGAGTATGCGGGAAACTGGGATTACTGATTGCAAAAGGCAGGAGCATCGATTCTGTCTTGAGAAATATTGATCTGCTGATGTTAGGCAGAGATCCCGCTTTACTTCCAGATATTCCAAGTATGATCATTGAATATTTGGCGTTTTCTTATGCTTTCTTTATCCCTTATATCCACCTTTCGCTTTTTCTAAATTTTGTTGGACGAAGCGCAGCGAAGAGAGAACAATTTCTCTGCGGCTTTTGTCTTCTTTATCTCTTGAGTTTTTTTGGTTATCTCTTTTTTCCGGCTAGAGGTCCCGGAGCATTTGCAGATCAATATGGTTATCAACCGCTGCATGGGGGTTACTTTCTGCAGCTTGTGCAGGATGCTGTTCAAAAAACTGGCGGATATTTAGGGGCATTTCCCAGTTTGCATGTGGGTGCCTCATTCTATTTTGTGCTGGCGGATCGTGAACGGGATCGCTTAAGAAGCCTGCTTTTTATTCCTCTTTTACTAAGTATTATTGTTTCCACTATAGTGCTTAGATATCACTATGTGATTGATTTGCCCGCAGGAGTAATTTGTGCCCTTTTCGCCTTGAGCTTATCAAAGCAGTTGGTGCGGGAGGAATCTTGATGCAGCTTCGCTATCAAATAACTCGTTCCCTATTTGCCATTGCACTGCGAGTCTTCTTCGGGCGACTCGTAGTTGAAGGCGAAGACCGCATACCAAAAAAAGGTGGCGCATTAATTGTAGCGAATCATACTAATGGCTTGGTCGATGGATTGCTTTTTCTCTGTCTTCTTAAGCGTCCAGTCTGTATCGTTGTCAAGGCTGCACTAAGATCATCTTCATTGATCAGATTTTTATTATGGATGATTAATGCTGAGGTTGTTTATCGGAGCCAGGACGATTCCTCTTCCGAAGCGCGCGCTGCAAATCAAACTGTTCTTGCAAAACTAGCTGATCGAGTGCTGCATGGTGAACTTGTTTGTATTTTTCCGGAAGGAAAGAGTCACTCCGAACCATCATTACTTAAATTTCATAGTGGTCCGGCCCTAATTATTCAGTATGTTTGGGAGAAGGACGTCGCACCTCCGATTATTCCCGTTGCTTTGCTTTACGACGCAAAATCTTGCTTTAGAAGTTCCGTCATTTTAAGGGTTCTTTCACCAATTGTGGAATCAGAGGTCCCACATCAAGCCCGAGCGTTAACAGCGGAATTCAAAGCGCGTCTTGCCACGGAAGTGCCTCAATTTACGACGCAGGAACAACAAAAATTGGGACGCTGGATTGCAGAACTATTTGCGGCAGAGATTTATGGATCATCGCGTCTTGGTGAGGAACATCAAAGAGAAAGAAAGTTTTTTGAACTTCTGCAACGTTGCAGCCGTTCCTTAACACTTCTTTCTGATGATAACAAAAAAAATGAAATCCTTAAGCGTCTGCTCGCCTATCGCCAACAATTGGAAGACTTAGGTTTTGATCTCCGGGAAGCATTTGTTTCTATCTCTCCATTGCAGGCTCTGGTCTTTCTGATCAGGGAGTTGGAAATTTTATTTATTGGCGGGCTTTTTGCTAGTTTGGGCATTGTGCTTAATGCACTTCCTTATCTAGGAACAAGAGTTCTGGTTCGATTGATCACTAAGGATGAAGATCAAGTTGCAACACATGCTGTTTTTTTCGGCTTAGCAATCTTTCTTATCTTTTGGATTTTACTTGCTTTGCTGATGTTTCTATTTTTTCCTACTGTTATTACGGTATCGGCTATTATTTGTTACTGTTATCTAAGCACAGTTGCGCTGCTTTTTCTGGATAGAGTTTCGGCGGCATATCGACGGACAAAAACATTTCTGCGCCTGATCAACAATTCAAAAGAACGAAAAAGTTTACAAGCAGCAGTAGAAGATCTACGTTTTTATCTCATTTCATTGGAGAAAGAATTATGTCATTAATAGTTTCCTTTCCCGGATCGAGCACACAGGATATTTATAGTGTCGGTGGCAAAGGTTACAATCTCTGTCTGCTTGCCGATGCAGGATTTCCGGTCCCCTCAGGATTTGTAATTACTGCAGAGGCATATCGAAAATGGATCGAGGGTATTAAGTGGCTGGAAAAAGATGTTGCCGCTTTGCCGCTTTTAGACCAAGCAGCCTTGCAGAAGTCTTGTGATCGCTTAATCAAAAAACTTTCCAAAGAGCCGTTACTTCCTGAGTTGGTAACACGGGTGAATGAATCTCTTTTGGCACTTGGTGCCAAAAATTCAGTTGCGGTTCGCTCTTCCTCAACTTTTGAAGACTTGGGATATGCAGCATTCGCTGGACAGCATGATACATTTCTTAATTGCAGCGGATCAAAGATGGTGTTGGAAAAAATTCGCAGCTGCTGGTCTTCTCTCTGGGGTGCCCGGGCGGTTCTTTATCGTCATTCACTCGGGGTTGCTCAATTGGAAGCAGCCATGGCTGTTGTTGTGCAACTTCAAGTTCAATCGGAAATTTCTGGTGTAGCATTTTCGCTTCATCCTGTTACAGGAAGTGGAAAAGTCGTATGTATCGATGCAAATTTTGGGTTAGGAGAGTCAGTTGTTTCTGGCGAAGAACCGGTTGATCATTTCGAAGTGGAAAAAACTACAGGGAAGATAATTACTCAGACAATTGCCCAAAAGACACATCAGGTAATCTCTGCTGTTTCGGGAGTTCAGCATCAATCTATCCCGGACCATCTGCAGAACAGTCCCGCACTCAATATGGAACAACTAAGTGCCGTAAGAGCACTTGCGGTAAAAAGCGAGCGGCATTTTGGTTGGCCACAAGATATCGAATGGGCCTGGGCTGATGGGAAACTCCAGCTGCTTCAGTCGCGTTCAATTACCAGAATTCCAGCCCAGTGGACACGTGATGAGTCGGCCGAACGCTTTCCCCAACCCTCTACCCCTTTGAGTTGGGATTATATGTTTGAAGCTTTTCAGAGATCGCTAAAATGGTCATTGCCCCGATTAGGTTTCCCCGCTTTTGAAGGAGAATGGTTTCAGCGGCAGGGATGGTATGTTTACGGAAATCAAAACGTAGTTAATGTTCTTACCTCATTTAGTCCGCTTTCTGCTAAAACACTGGCTGATCTTGAGCTGGAAGTTCCTCGGCTTAGGGAATATTATTCTTGGATTCTTGAATTTCCGAATTTGTGGATGCAAAACCTCGATACTTACTTGTTGCAGTTAGGAATTCTTTCAGCAGTCAATCTCGATTTATTAAACACCCAAGAGATATATGCCCATCTGCAAAAACTTCTAGCTGCAGCTTCGGATTATTTCGAACCAAATATCGCCATCTCCATGAGTCATGGATTACTTTACAAGTCTTTATACCATGCGATTGTGCTCGCGGTGGGAAGAGAACGAGCGGCCGCACTTATTGATCACTTACTCTCTGGACTTGAAACAAAAACCAGTGAAGTTAATCAACAGATGCATAAGCTTGCATCGTTACTTCGAAAAGACAAACAGCTTCTTGAACAACTGCGCCTTAGCGGAGGAGAAACTTTGATTAAATCTGAAAGTCTTTTTCAAAATTCGATATTTTATCCTGAATTCTTAGCTTTTATCAAACTGCACGGACATCGAGAACTTTTCATGGATTATTACTATCCTACATGGTCGGATGTGCCTTGGGCCCCCTTGGACTTAATTGCTGCTATGGCAGAGGCTACCGGGGACAATGACACAGCAGTTCGAAGCCGGGAAGGGAGAATTTCCTTTCATCAGGCACGAAGCGAGATCATGACTCTACTTCCGGATGGCCTTAAATTTTTTTTCGACGAACTTATCCGCCTAACCCGTGTGTTCACTGCTTTGGACGATCTTGAGCACTACCAAACCACTCGGTTAAATCCGCTTGCGAGAAATGCAGCTCTTGTTTTGGGACGAAAGCTGGTTGAGGGTGGAATAATTGCTGTTCCGGAGCACGTATTTTTTTTCAGCAAGCAAGAACTGGAAGATTGCGTGGGAGGAAAGAATATTCTGCAGGCAGATATACTAGCTGTCAGATTTCAAGAGTTTTCTAAGGCACTACAATCGGAACCACCTTGGAGCTTCGGAGAAGATGACAATGCAGTAGTAAGCGATAAAGCGCTGAAAGGTCTGCCTGGAAGTCCAGGACAAGTAGAAGCGCCTTGCTTTGTTGTTAAAGGAGTTGCAGATTTTGCTCGTTTTCCAAAAGGAGCAATTCTTATTGCAAGAACAACCAATCCCACTTGGACCCCGTTGTTTTATCTTGCCAGCGCAGTGGTCACTGAAAGCGGTGGGCCGCTTTCGCATGGAGCAGTAACAGCACGTGAAATGGGACTTCCGGCTGTGATGGGAGTTCGTGGTATCACAAAACTACGAAGTGGCCAATATGTGCGTGTCAATGGAAAGATGGGCACTGTTGAGATTCTCGATTAACGGGACGGTCACTTTTTTGGTCTTCCTACTGTTCGGGAGAGCAAATTTTAAATCTTTTCTGGCATTTTTCTTTGGTTCAAGTCCAATAGCCAAATGATACATATATTTCTTAGCCTACAATAACAAATAAAGAGGAATATCTGAGTTTATCAGGAAGAAAAAATCTAAGCTGTTATTAAAAAGTTGCTGAGATAAATAGAGAGATAAATTCATTTTGCAGTTTTGATTATGAGATTTGAAGAAAATTTAGACATTATGGGCATGTTGCGTTTGATTGTGAGACGACTTTCCTCTTCTCAGAATAATTTTTTAAAAAGGTTTGCTAAGATATTAAATTTTGCAATAATTATTTTAGAATTTGGCTTCATCTGGCTGATAACAGGAGTTTTTTCACTCATTTTAGGGTCTCTATGGCCACTTGCAGCCGCTGCATTTGTGACAATTTATTCATTAGCATATAATTTATATTTTAAAGGTAGAAGAAAGGTTAATTAGCCTATTAATTTGTTTAATAACTCTTCTACTTCTTTATATTTTGCCCACTTTTTCAAATAGTCATAGTCTAGAGAATTTTTATTATAGAAAATAAGGGAGGACAAATCATTCCATTGACGTTCTGATTGACAATTACCTAATTTATACCAAACTAGTTTGTTGATAATCATATCTTCTGCTGTTGCGATTTTAACTTTTAACTCTGTATTGGGAATTGTTACCAGCGTTGCTCTACTGAGTTCACTTTTGGAGAAATCATTAAAAGAAGTAAATAGGTCAATTTTTATAAAGGATTTTTTATGAATAATATTAAATGATTTTTGCAAAGAATTGGCTTCTAAAGCCGCATCTTCATAAACATAAAAATTATCTTTGGCTTTATTGCAAAATTCAATTACAAAATCGCTACTTAAGAATTCTACTAATACATCAATGTCTAAAGTTGCTCGAAACTGCGAACGGAGTCCGCTGGCAACAGAACCACCGATACAATATCTGAGATTAAGAGAATTTAATAATGATGTTATTATTGAAAGTACTTCTGAAAATTCATTCTGCATTAATAACCTTTTATCTCAGGATCCCAATTGAATTCTCTTATGGTGAACTCTTTACCGATGGTTCTTGCAGCATATCTTCTCCAAAGCTCCTCTTCTGAACAATCAGGATACTGTTCTTTAATTCCGGCAAGCATACAGTTTCTAGCAAACTCCATATATTGTAAAATTTTCAATAGTTTTTCATCATCCGATAAGGAACCGATTAGTTCCTTTTGCAGTTCGGTCATTTCAAGAGAAGTATCATTTGGATTCATATTTAACATATAAATAAAACTATATTAATCGAATTATACTGTCAATTTACAAGGAATATAGTGCTTTTGAAGTGGTCTATACAAGTTTATTCTCAAATACTTAAGTTAGTTATTATAACTTTCAATTTTTCTATTGTGCACTAATGCTGCAAAAGATGATATTCTTATATTTTTAAAAAGTTACGTTAAACAATCTCAAACAAAGGTTGGAAAATGCTTAGATATTTGGTTTCGATATTATTGAGCTTATTAATTTCATTATCTTCTGCTTTAGCAGAAGATAATGGCGTTATAAAAGTTGGTGTTATTATACCACTGACCGGGCCATTAGCGGAATTTGGTGTTGCTTTTCAAAATGGCATTAAGTTAGCTCAACAAAAAGAAAAAGACATATTGGGAGGATTGCAATTTATCTATGAAGACTCTCAGTATAATCCGCAATCTGCCGTTACAATTTTCAGAAAATTTACTTCCGACTCCAATGTTAAGTTTATTATTAATTTTGGATGTCCAACGTCTCAAGCAATTGCTCCCATTGCCGAACAAGTTCAGATCCCGACGGCATTGTTTTGTTCCTCACTTTTATTGACGAAAGGGAAAAAGTTCTCTTTTGGAATGACTTCGCCGGCAAATGAATGGGCAGCCATACTTGAAAAGTATTTAGAGTTAAAAAAATTTAAAAATTTGTGTTTTGTTTTAACTGAAAATGATTATCTTTTATCAGAATTTAATGCATTGAAACGGGAAATAGAAACTCACGGTAATCAGCAATCAATTTTTATAATCGATCATTATTCTCCACAAGATAGTGATTTTAGATCTTCGGTATTAAAATTACGTTCAAAATCCTGTGATGCCTTGGGAGTTTATTTGCTTCCTGGTCAAGTTCGCACATTTTTCGATCAATCAAGACCATTACAACTTAAATCACAAATATTCGGAACTGACATCTTTGAAAGTTTAGAGGAAATTGCTGCCGCCAAAGGGGGCATGGAAGGCGCTGTCTTTGTTAATCTTTCAGTACCAGCACAATTTAAGGAAAAGTATATTGAAAGTTATCATAATGAAAATCAAGTTACTTCAGCTTGCGTAATGCATGATTTAATTATTCGGGTTGGAAAAATTCTTACGGATAGCAATAACAATAAATCTCCTGCTACCTTAATGCAAAACATTCAACAATCAGGCGA
>CAYOOT010000082.1:0-10576 GCA_964405665.1 uncultured Bdellovibrionales bacterium
CTGCTGGAAATGGCAATACTGCCGCAACGCAATTTTCCATAACTTACGATACAACAGCAACAACAGTAACCAATGTTACTTCATCAACTGTTAATGGATCTTATAAAGCAGGCAATGCCGTAAGTATCCAAGTGACTTTCTCGGAAGTTGTTACAGTTACAGGAACTCCGCAATTAACTCTAGAAACTGGGGCAACAGATAGAACAATAAACTATGTAAGCGGATCTGGAGGAAGCACTTTAACATTTACATACACGGTGCAAGCAGGTGATACTTCTTCCGATCTTGATTACGTCGCCACAACTTCTTTGGCTTTAAATGGTGGAACGATAAAAGACTTAGCTGGAAATGATGCCACCTTAATTCTGGCAAGTCCCGGAGCTGCTGGCTCTCTGGGAAACAACAAGGCTCTAATTGTTGATACAACTTCTCCAACAGTGACAATTACTTCCTTAGAAGGAGATCCTACAACTAATACACCGATTTCAATCACTATCACCTTCTCTGAACCCGTTACCAGCTTTGTTCTTGCAGACATTACGGTAGGAAATGGAACTGCTGGAAGCTTTGCTGGAAGTGGTACAACTTATACTGCAAGTGTTACTCCAGCTGCAGATGGAACAGTAACCGTGGATGTTGGTTCTAGTGTGGCAACTGATGCTGCCGGTAACGGAAATACAGCTGCAACGCAGTTTGCCATAACTTATAATTCAATTGCAAGAATTACAAACGTTACATCCTCTACCAATAACGGTTCATATAAAGCTGGCAATGCCATAAGTATTCAAGTAGTTTTTTCCAAAGCGGTAACAGTTACAGGGACACCGCAGTTAACTTTAGAAACCGGAGGAACTGATAGAACAACAAGCTATGTAAGTGGATCAGGATCAAGTACTTTAACATTTACTTATACAGTACAAGCAGGCGATACTTCTTCCGATCTAGATTACGTAGCTACAAATTCTCTGGCCTTAAATGGTGCAACGATCAGAGATGCGATTAGTAACAATGCTAACCTTACTTTAGCAAGTCCGGGAGCTGCTGGGTCTCTTGGTAATAATAAGGCATTAATCGTTGATACAACTGCACCAACAGTGGCAATTACTTCTTCCGCAAGTAGCCCCACAAATACTTCTCCAATACCAGTAACTATTACTTTCTCTGAGCCTGTTACAGGTTTTGTTGTCGGAGACATTACAGTAGAAAATGGAAGTGCTGGAAACTTTGCTGGAACAGGTGCTACTTATACGGCAGATGTTACACCTACCGCCGATGGAGCAGTAACTGTTGATGTAAGTTCAAGCGTTGTAGTAGATTCTGCTAATAATGGAAATTCTGCAGCAACACAATTTTCTATTACTTATAGCTCAGCTCCACCCCCAACACCTGTGGCCCTGACAATTAACGTTGATAATGGTTCACAAAATACTCCACTAAATTCCATCTCAGGAACTGCCACTGAGGGAACAATTGTTGAGGTTTTTAATTATAGCACTTTTCTGGGTACTGCTGTAGCAAATGGAAATGGAGTATGGACTTTGGAATTAAGTACTCCTTTGCTCTTGGGAGCTTTTAGTTTGTCTGTTTCTGACTCCAATGGACATAGCACTGCTCCTGTTGAGATTTCTGTACCACAATCCCCACTTGATTTTAACGAAGACGGAGTAAGCGATGTTACTTTATTTAATAAAGGATATGTCCAGTGGGCATCTTCTGAAAATAGCAATGGAGATGGCATACTTTTAGGTGGAAGAAAAAGCCAGGTTGCTAGTTCTGATTACGATGGAGACGGAATGGCAGATATAACAACATTAACACGTGGAAGTAAGAAAAATGTTACCTGGAACTTTTATGATAGCGCAACAGAAGAAATCAGTTCCGAAATTTTTGGTAGCAGTACAAATTCTTTAATTGTTGGCTGTAATTTTGATAGTTCTCCAGAAAAAGAAATGACATACATGAATGACTCTCAGTTAATGTTTAAACACAAGGGTAGTTCTAATGTGACAACAATTAATTTTTCTTCTCCATATAATCATAGAAATCTTCGTGGTTGTGGGGACGTGGATTCCGATGGAATTGATGAATTACTTTTCAAAACCAAGAGCGGCAAAGGTAAACATCTAAAATACAATCTTGTTGCGATAAACCTCAATGGCACAGTGGTTCTGCAACAAGAGAATGTGGGGGATTTTAGATTAGCCTATATTGCGGATGCTTATGGAGATGCCACTAAGGATATTTTATTGAAGATGGATCGAGATCACGGAGCAAGGGTTATTGATGTTTGGGAAATTGGCGGAAGCTCCGTGGCAAAATCAATTAGAGTCAAACCCGATGGTAATTTTACTATTGGAGTTTGTAAAGACAGTAATGATCAATTCGAAGTTTGCTTGCTTTATGCCAATAAGGAGCAAGAAATTGTCAAATATTTACTCAAATCTGGCGAAACAGCTGGCTTAGATATTCCTGCTTCTGGACTTTCCATTGTCAGCAGCGTAATCGTTTATGGTTCTAGTTTGGGTATTCTAAGATAGAAAATTCTTTCAATAAACAGTGACAAACTCTCTTCCCTTGATCTGGTACACTTCAAACTCCGAATTAATATCCCCATTCTTATCAAAAGAAATATTTCCACAAACACTCGGATAATCTTTTATTTTAAACAATTCGTCTTTAATACAAATTGCTTCGGCCATTAAGCACTGATCCAAAGTTGAAACTACGATTTTTAAAGCATCATAGGCACGTGCAGAAAAAATAATTTGTGCATGATTATTAAATGCTACTTGATATTTTTCATTATATGCTTTTAAAAAAGGGTGACTGCGATCAAATTTCGCTCCGACAACATATAAACCTTCGGCATTGTCCCCTACTAATTTAAAAAAATTCTCCCCTCCGGCAATGCCACCCATCCCCAGTATCGGCAAATTCAATCCCATTTGTTTTAGTTGTTTTAAAATCAAAGCCCCATCATTGGGATAGGAAATAAGGTACAAAAGCTTTGCTTTTGAATTTTTTATTTTCAGTAGTAAGGTTCTAAAATCACTTTCTCCGGGATCATATGTTTCTTGAAAAACAATATTACCTTTAAATTTTTCTAAAAAAGCTTTTTTATAACCTACTCCATAGGGATTATCCACTTGCAAGATAGCAATGTCATCTAGTTTTAAGTAATCTTTTAAAACTTTAATATTAAAATCCGCTTCTAAATTTGCTGAATGGAAATTTCTAAAAGTAAAATCTCCCTCGGAAGAATATGCCGGAGTTCCGGTAGCGACTCCCATTTGCACTACCTGATCTTGATTAACTAAAGGTGTTAAGGCCATTCCCACACCAGAACCGTAAGTGAAAACTACTGAAACCTTCTTTTTAAACATTAAACTTTTATAAGCCTGCACTCCGGCCTTAGCATCAGCTCCACTAACATCTTCATAGATTAAATTAACTTTATATTTGCCAGCAGCATTAATTTCTTCTTTGGCTAATTCAAAGCCTTTTCTTTCCCATTCTCCTTGATCAGCGGCATTGCCCGTTAGTGGTAATAAAACACCAAAATCAAATTCTCTTGTTTCGGCAAAAACAGGGGACATTAAAAAAAAACTAATTAACGAAAATAAATTAAAAATTCTTTTCATATAATTTATTAAAATATTTTACCAGGATTCATAATATTTTTTGGATCAAGAGCGATTTTTATTGATTTCATCACTTGCACTGCTTCTCCTGCCTCATCCAATAGATACTTAATTTTTCCATTGCCGATGCCATGTTCTCCCGTACAAGTTCCTCCCAATTCTAGAGCTCGATAAACCATTCTTTCACTGATTCGATACGCCTCTTTAAATTCTTCCGGCTTATTGGGATCAAGTAAAAAGCTTAAATGAAAATTTCCATCTCCCACATGACCAACAATAGGTACAATTAAAAAAGATTTTTTTATTTCTTCTTTTGTTTCCAAAATACATTTTGCCAAATTGGATATCGGCACACAAACATCTGTTGTAAAATATTCGGCTCCCGGTCGAAGAGCCTTACAAGCATGAAAAACATTATGTCTTGCTTTCCAAAGTTCATTTCTTTCTTCTGGTTTTGTTCGAAAAACGAAATTTTCTCCGCCATTGTCTTTAGCAATTTCTTGAGCAATCTCTGCTTGCTCTATTACATATTTATTTGTTCCATGAAATTCAAAAAATAAGGTGTCAGAAATTGGTAAGTTCAAATGTGAATAGCGATTTACCGCATCGATTAAAACGCCATCAAGCAATTCAATCCTTGCTACAGCAAGTCCCATTTGAATGATCTGCATTGCAGTTTGCACCGCCCCTTCTAAAGTTTTAAAACTGCAAACCGCTGCCGACATTGCTTCGGGGATACCATAACTTTTTAAGGTAAGTTCAGTAATTACTCCCAGTGTTCCTTCAGAACCGATAAATAATCTTGTTAAATCATAACCAGCGGAAGATTTCTTTGCTTTGCTTCCGGTTTTAATGATCCGACCATCTGCAAGTACTACTTGCATCCCCAAAACATTATCTTTCATCGTCCCATAACCAACAGCACATGTTCCGCTTGCTCTAGTTGCAGCCATCCCGCCTAATGTTGCATTTGCTCCGGGATCCACAGGAAAAAATATTCCTTGAGATTTAATTGTCTCATTTAATTGAATTCTAGTTACTCCTGCTTGCACTGTCGTATACAAATTTTCAGGACTGATCTCTAAGATCTTATTCATTTTAGAAAAATCAATGCTCACTCCGGCAAATAAAGGCACGACATGTCCTTCTAGTGAAGAGCCAATTCCAAAGGGCACAATCGGCACTTGATATGAATTACAAAGTTCTACCACTTGCTTAACTTCATTGGTACTTTCCGGAAAAACTACAGCATCGGGCAAATGCGCGGTGTGCCAGGATTCGCCCCGGCTATGATGTTCTAAGATTGAGGAGTTAGTTGAAACTTTTGTTCCCAGCTGGCTTTTAAGTTTATCTAAAAAAACTTGCTTTTCATTTTGCATAATAAAGCCTTTTTAGCTTATATATAAAATCAAATGGTAACAAAAAGTTCAGAAATAAACAATTTCCGCCCAGTCCCAAGATCTGGCGTAATTTATGTAATGACAGAAGCCGTAAAGCTTGGATATAACAAACAAAGTAAAGATTGGGCCAACTTAGGTCAGGGTTCTCCGGAAGTCGGCACAATAGCTGGCGCTCCGGAGCGAATTAAATCTATCCCTGTTCAAACTGACGATTTAGAATATGCCCCCACTGATGGCATTGTTGAATTAAAAGAAGCGATCGCTAATTTTTATAATAGAAGGTACCGCCAAGGCAAAAAAAGTCAATATACTGCTGAGAATGTCGCGGTTTGTTCCGGCGGAAGATTGGCCCTGACGAGAATAGTTTCTGCATTAGGATATGGTAATGTCGGACATTTTCTTCCGGACTACACTGCTTATGAAGAATTACTGGATGCCTTTCGTTCTTTTACGGCAATTCCAATTCTAAGAAATCAAGAAAAAAATTATAAATTCAGCCCGGAAAATTTAAAAGAAGAAGTACTTGGTTTGGGCTTATCTGCCGTATTGTTATCAAATCCGGCAAATCCAATCGGGACTGTAATTAAAAATGAAGAATTGAATACCTGGGTTAGAACTGCAAGAGAATTAGAATGTTCAATTGTTTTTGATGAATTCTATTCGCACTATGTTTACGATTCACCGGAACCATATTTATCTGCTGTAAAATATATTGAAGATGTGAATAAAGATCAGGCAATTGTTTTTGATGGATTAACAAAAAACTGGCGTTATCCCGGATTGCGTGTCTCCTGGACATTGGCACCAAAAGCAGTAATTGAAGCCTTGGCCTCTGCGGGAAGTTTTTTAGATGGCGGTTGTGCTCGTCCCATACAAAGACTGGCTATTTCTCTACTGGATCCTAAAGTCGCTGATGCCGAAGCTGTGGCGATTAAAAAAAGATTTACTCAAAAAAGAAATTTAATGTGCGAAAGATTAAATCAGATGGGCATCGTTATTAACAATCCACCAGAAGGCACATTTTACTGTTGGGGAAATGTTAGTGAATTAAATCCAAAATTTAATACTGGAACTCTCTTATTTCAAGAAGGGTTAAAGGCAGGAGTAATTACTGTACCAGGAGTATTTTTCGATATCAATCCAGGGAAACGTCGACCTGATAGGTATAGTCGTTTTGGAAATTATACTCGTTTTTCTTTTGGTCCACCTTTGGAAGAAATTGAAAGAGGATTGGATAAATTGGAGAAGCTGATCAAGAAGTAAATTTACGGAGCGCGGACTAAAGTCCGTATACGCGCTCCGTAAATAATCAAACCTCATCCGGAGTCTAAAAGGAGTAGATAGTTGCAGTAAAATAATCAAATATTTCGGGCAAAAAGGTTACTTTAAGTCGCTGAGAGTTGTATTATGCATCATAAGAACCATCTTTTGACCATTTTAGCTTAAAATGTTATTAATATTTACTTCCTTTTATAATAAATTAATAGTAGTCTTATAGGAATATGCCAAAACTGAATAATTACCGCCTTCGCTTTGGAAAGAAGGAGTATCTCCCGATCCTTCAAGGTGGTATGGGAGTTGATATTTCAACTGCCGAGTTGGCCCTCAAAATCGCTTCCTTAGGCGGCATTGGGCATATTTCCGATGCAATGTCCCCCTTTCTTTCCGATAGAGATTTTAAAACTAAATTTCAGAATAACAAACAAAAAAAGTTTAAAATATTTGAAGACTCTTTGGATAAGAGCCAAGTCAAATGGGATTATGAAAGTGTCTACGCCGCTTCAATGAACTTTGTTAAAGCAACAATGGAAAAAAAGAAGGGGGCAGGTGCCGTATTCATCAATGTGATGGAAAAGCTTACAATGGGAAATCCTCAAGAAACTCTGCAAGCGCGACTTAACGCAGCAATGGATGCCGGAATTGATGGAATTACTCTTTCTGCCGGACTACATAACGGAACATTAAAATTAGCCGAAGATAACCCTAGATTTCGCGATGTAAAAATTGGGATCATTGTATCTTCCGATCGCGCACTTAAAATATTTTTAAGAAGCGCCGATCGAGTAAAAAGATCCCCTGATTATATTATCGTAGAAGGACCACTTGCCGGAGGCCATTTGGGATTTGGCGAAGATTGGAAAGAACACGATCTAAAAACTATTGTAACTAACGTTATTAATCTTTTAAAAAGCGAAGGTTTAAATATTCCTGTAATTCCTGCAGGTGGAATTTTTACCGGAACTGATGCTGTTGATTATATGCAAATGGGTGCCGCCGCGGTACAATTGGCAACTCGCTTTACTATTTCTCAGGAATGCGGACTACCTTCAAAAGTAAAACAAATTTATCTTACCTCCAATGAAGAAGATGTTGAAGTAAATTTCAGCTCTCCTACCGGTTATCCAATGCGCATGCTCAAAAACAGCCCTTCTTTAAGATCTAATATCAAGCCTAACTGCGAAGCCCTTGGGTATATTTTGGATCGAAACGGCCAATGCCAATACCATCAAGCTTGGGAGCAAACTGGCTTTGACGAGAAAGGCAAAAAGCTTCCGGTAACAAATAAAATGTGTATTTGTTATCATTTTATGAAATATGATTGCTACACCTGCGGGCATAACGTTTATCGTTTAAAAGATACAACCGTGAAGCTTCCCACTGGAGATTTTCTCTTGCCGGGTGCGGAACATATTTTTAATGATTATTTATACAGCACCGATCATTTAATCGCCCTTCCTGAAACTGAAGAACCAGCACAAACTGGCACTTACGGAAGCGGGATAATTGTTGCTTCCTAAGTTTTAGGAGATAAAAATTTACGTTGTTCGATTTGCCCCCCCAAACGATCCTTTGTGAAGAAAAAGACAGCCCGGAATTTTCTCTCAGCAATCAAATAGATAAAAATATACTGGATCAATATTTATCTTTAAAAAAGAAAAAAAGCTTTTATCTCGGCAGATCGGCTGCACATCGAGCTTTGGCCTTGTGCGGATTAGTCAATCCTCCGGCAATTATGTTCGACTCAAAAAACAATCCTCTTTGGCCCGAGGGATTCACCGGATCAATTAGTCACACCGATAACTTGGCTCTGGCAGTAGTTTCTTCCAACAAAAATATTCTTTCCTTAGGAATCGATTTAGAATTCCAAAGAACAAAAATACCAGCAAAATTAAAAGAAAGAATTTGTGTCGAATCGGAACTTGTTTGGTGTCAAGCAGAACAAACTGATCTGCGTACTCTGATTATTTTTTCCGCTAAAGAAGCAATTTATAAGGCTCTTTATCCGATTTGTAAAAAATTTTTCGGTTTTAAAGCTGTTGAACTTCTGCCAATTGACGCTGGAAAATTCCAAGCTCGACTGTTGGTTGATTTGGCTGAAGATCTGAAAAAAGGCTATCAATTTGAAATAAAATACGCCTTAAAAATGAATTATATTTATGCTCTGACAATCATTTTTAAGAATGACAAAAAATAAACAATAATGATAAGAGATATTTAATGAACAAAAAAGTAAACGCCGATTTAACGATTGATCAGATTATTTCCATGGTTCAAGAAACTATAAGTTTGGTTTTTGGAAATAAGACCATTCAAATAACTTCCCAGACAACTGCCCTTGATGTTGCCGGTTGGAATTCTCTTTCTCATATGATCTTTATGTCGCAAATTGAGAGTCAGTTTGGCGTTAGCTTCTCTGATGAAGAAATTTTTTCCATGGGCGATATCGGAGAATTGGCTAAGTTAATTAGCCAACATCTGGAGATGAAAGCTTCACTGGCCAATCCAGTTTAGTTACATTTGGCTTCTTTGATTTCTTGGATCATCCAAGTGCGCTTGGAATCCCCATTGTTCTCGAATTCAATTTTACCCGATGCTCCAAAAAATAATTTTTTATTGAGAATATAATCTCTAATTTCTTTTCCTGAATTATTATTGTTTCTCAATGCCGCAATTACAATATTAATCGCATCAAAAGTTAAGTATACTTCTTGATCTAAATATCTTTGGGGATAGCGCCTGGAAAATTCTTGATTTAATAATTCATAACTCTGGTTGTTCTTATCCATTAGGACTTCCAAGGTGCTAACATTATTGAGATATTGTAAAAAATCCCGATAAACGCTTTCTAACTGCGAACAAATCACAAAGCCCAGCATTTTTGCATTTAAACCCAATTCTTTTGCTTGCTTAAAAGCAATAGCCGAAGCAGGGCCAATCGCAAAGATCACAACCAAATCAGGCTTGGCCGCTTTTAATTTTAAAATTTCCACTCGCAGATCGGTGGCTGATTTTGTAAAAGGACTGCCGGCAACAATTTTGCAATCCCCTGCTTCACAGATTTGCTGCATGGAATTAAATGCTTGTTGTCCCCATTCTTCTTCTGCGTATAAAACTGCTATATTTTTATATTTGTTTTCTAAGGCAAACTGGTAAGCTTTTTTGGCTGAATTATCTACTGTCGGAAAATTTCTTAAGATTAAATTACTTCCTTCGATTAATTTCGGATGAGTGGATTCTGCAAATAATAAAACTCCTGTTTTATCGACGATCGGTTTTATCGCCATCGCCACACTTGTTAAAGTAGTAAAAACCAAAGGAACTTTATCGATTTCCACTAATTTTTTAAATGCCGTAAGTCCAGCTACCGTTTCACTTTTACTGTCTTCTAAAACAAGCTCCAACTTTTTGCCGTTAATTCCTCCTTGTTTATTAGCCAGATCGATAGCGATCTCCGCTCCAATTTTATTCCCCGCTCCTAAGAAACTTAATGGTCCGGATAGAGGATAAATCGCTCCCAGCTTGATTGCTTGACTGTCTTCTGCAGAACAATGTGTTGTAAAAAATATATTGAAGAAGAAAAGAAAAAATAAAAGATAAATTTGTTTCATCAGCATACAGAAATCTGCTCAAAAAAAATCCCCTTAGTTATATTTCTATAACTAAGGGGAAAAAATCCCTGGCAGCGACCTACTTTCCCACCAATGGTAGTATCATCGGCGCTGGAGGACTTAACTACTGAGTTCGGAATGGGATCAGGTGTGACCCCTCCGCTAAAGCCGCCAGGAAAGTTAAACAACTTTTTAAAAGTAATTTATCTTTACTGTGACCTAGCTCAGCAAAAAACCTTATCACAACTTGTCGTCTTAAGCCACTTGGCGAAAGACGAATATTCTCCAAATGAATACCGGTAGACGAGCGAATATCGAAGAATCAAACAAGTGAAGTTCAAGAAAAAAAGTAAAAAGATTAAGTCTCACGGTCTATTAGTATTAGTCAGCTCCGCGGATTGCTCCGCTTCCACACCTAACCTATCAACGTCATAGTCTTTGACGGACCTTTAGTCTCCATAAAGGAGAAGGGAAAACTAGTCTTGTGGCGAGCTTCCCGCTTAGATGCTTTCAGCGGTTATCTCTTCCATACATGGCTACCCAGCTATGCTCTTGGCAGAACAACTGGTCCACTAGAGGTATGTCCATTCCGGTCCTCTCGTACTAGGAACAGCTCCACTCAATTTTCCTACGCCCACAGCAGATA
>CAYOOT010000083.1:0-10552 GCA_964405665.1 uncultured Bdellovibrionales bacterium
TTTTCTTATTTGTTTACTCGGGACTAAATAAAAAATAGGGCGGCTCTATTCACACGCTCTATTCACAAAAATAATTAGTGAAAATCTCCTCAATTAAAATGACTTATTTGACAGTCAGATTTCCTAATTGTCGACTAGAAATATTATCAGAAAAATCCCTGGCATACAGCATCATGGAATAGCGTCCTTTTATTAGAGATATTTTGGCAGTAGCTGAATATTTTTCTTTTTTAACATTTTTCAGGATAATTTTTTGATTATCAATCAATGCCCATACTTCTTTTACCGCAACATTGTCAGTTACTTTTGCATTAAGCGTTAGTTTTTTTTCTTTTTTAACTTTAGAGCTAGATTTACTGGCATTTTTTATGCTGGGAGCGCTGCGATCTCTTGGTCCTAAATTATCAGGGGGATTATTTGGCACAATTGGATTTCCGGGAGAAGGATTAAGCTCCGACATATTATTTAAATATGCCCCGGCAACTCTATTCTCATTATCTCTAAACTGTCCTCCTCGATCATAAATGATATTATTTTTTAAATTACCCATAGCAGCCTGGGGAGAGGACTCCCTATCTCCTCCCATGAAAGCAGGAATAGGAAATACTGGCACAGAAAAAATATTACTGTTTACTGTTGGTCTGAAATCTCCCGAAGATGGATTTATTAAATTAGGTTCAAAGATGTTAATTGTATTTTCTCTCTGAAGTTGAGCGATGTTACAGCTAGGATTATTAGAGGTACAAGCTTGCTCCTCTTCACCCACTCCTAAATATAAATCTGCCGGACCATTCCAGAGAATATTTCCTTTGATTTGAAGATTTTGATCATCATAAGCCGGGGAAGGAATATTTAAGCCGGCATTAGGAACTCTTGGACCATAGATAGCGAAGTGTTGATAGGCACTTTGAAAAGGCAGAGGATTATAAATGATGTTATTATAGATAAAAATATTTTTATTCGGAATCGGGTTTTCCTCTGAATCAACTTGCGCCGGTCCCCAACCTCCCAAGCTATGACGATTATTGCATTCATAGGAATTCCCATCGCAGGAACGATAACCAAAAACTATCTCTATGGCATGACTTCGGCTTCCAACACGATAAAGAGTATTTTGTGCTAAAAGAATATTATATCCTCCATTTACTCCAAACCCTGCACCCTCCGTATCATGCACAATATTATTAACAAACTTAATATCGTAAGCTTCGTAATGCAACCAAGGGGAAACCATGAATTCAAAACCACTTCCTTGCCCGGCAGTATAGCCGCCTGTTCCGCAATCATATATTTCATTAGCTTCTAACAAAATATAGGCAGAACCACCTTTTGAATAAATACACCAATCATCAGCATGATGAATTTTATTTCTAACGATATGCCCATACTGCACGGCGACAAAATCTATGACATTGTCATCTGCCCCATAGATATTACTGTCTTCGATGTAAATGTATTGAGACTGATTTACTTTTAATGTTTCGTGCGCAAGCTTATCTCCTCCATCAAGTTCCATATTCCTAAGAAGAATAAAACTACATTGCTCACAATGAAAGGCATCGCCTCCAGCTGAAATTTTAATATCCATTAAATAAAAATAGTGAACATCGTATGCATTGATATCGTCTTCAAAAGTAACGCTACCCAATCCTCCCGATGCACTTAAAATAATAGGATGTTCTCTAGTCCCGTATCTTTCTTCCCAATAATTTGGAAGCATTTCTTTTGAATAGTTGCCGGGAAGAACATTAATTCTATAGCCAGTTTCATTTAAAATTCGCCCTTGCGGAATTTTTCTCCAAGCTTCTGCTATTGAAAATAGAGAACTTGTTGTGCTATTTCCCGAATTGTTATCGCTGCCATTTACCGAATCAACATAAATTTCATGCACGCTCACAGAGCCTATGTCGTAAGTATTATTACTAAGAGTTTGGGCTTTAACCTCTACGGAGAAGAATCCCAAAAGAATTAGCAACTTAATAAAAAAACTAAATTTCATATATTTATATAAAGTAGCTATCGGTGCTAATGAACTTTGGTCAAAGAAATGCCAGCTGTGACTTATCACACAAAGCAAGATACTTTATGGGAAATTCCGTTTATAAAGGACTATTGGATAAGGCATTAAAAAGGCAGAACAAAGCTGTCTGAGCGCTTAGTCAAGTATGAGGAGGAAAACGTTCGTGCTCTAGAAATTAAAGTGAGCCGGGTAACTTCTGCGCCAATCCCCCAAAATCCCCATTAGACATTAAAACTATTAAATCTTTTTCCTTTGAATTTTCTTTTAAGAATTTAATAATTTCTTCTACGCTGGCAAAGCTTTTTGCATCATGCTTGGCATTATTGGAAATGTCTTTGACTAATTGTTTGACATCCATCATATCGTTTGCAGCAGCGATATTGGAATAAACATTTTTATTTTGCACTTCTAAGATTACCACCAGATCCGCTGATTTAAAACTCTCTACATAATCTTTTTGAAAAAAGGCTTTTCTGCTTGTATTCGATCGCGGTTCATATACCGCGATTAAGCGATGACTTGGATAACTTTCTTTTAGTCCTTCCAAGGTTACTTTTACAGCAGAAGGATGGTGCGCAAAATCTTCAATGATCGTTCTGCCTTTTACTTCGGCAATTATGTTTTGTCTTCTTAGGACTCCTTGAAAAGTTTCAATTCCTTTTTGGATTTTTTCCGGCTTAATCTCTAAGATTTCACAAACTGCTGCAGCCACTAAAAGATTAAGTGCATTATACCTTCCACTAAGTGGGGTTCTAGTTTTAACTTCTGTATTATTAAGTTTTAATTTTAGTTCTTGGCCTTTGTTGCTTTTAAGAACATTCCTGGCTTCCAGTTTAAATCTGGAGCTTGGTTTTTCACCATAGCTATAAATTGGTGCAATAATATCAATGTCGTTTTGCCATTGAGGTAATATTTGCTTTAACCTTTCTCCTTCATCGCAGACTAAAATAGTTCCATCAGCGGGAACGCGTCTCGCTAGCTTGGTAAATTCCTCTTCAATCTCTTCTATCGAATTGTAAATATCTCCGTGATCAAACTCAATGCTGGTGACAATTAAAATATCCGGACGATAAGAATGAAATTTAGGATATTTGGCATAAAAGCAAGAATCATATTCATCTCCTTCTAGAACTACAGTTCTTTTTTCTAGGGGTAGATTAAGATCGACTTTTCTAATACTTCCCGTTAGATTTTTAGGCATACCGCCAATAAAATATCCTGGTTTTAATCCAGCAATATCAAGCAAAGTTGCAACAGCAGCAGAAGTTGTAGTTTTTCCATGAGTTCCGGTTACGACAATGGAAGTTTGGCAATGTTGCTTGTCGCCAATTAAAAGTCCAGCAAAGATTTCCGGCATTGAAGCAAAAGGAATATTTTCTTTTAAAACATATTGTATTTCGGGATTGTCTTTACTCAGGCTATTGCCAATTACAACCAGTGTAGGTTTTTCTTTTAAATTATCAGCGCTAAATCCTTGATAAACATGATCTGCTAAATTTTTTACAACGTCACCCATCGGCGGATAAAAAGCTTTATCACTTCCAGTAACTTTAAATCCTAAGTCTTTTAAAAGTTGTAGTACGGAAGCGGTACCTGTTCCGCAAATTCCGGAGATATGGATATAATCTCCTTTTTTAAGATTAGATAAATTTTTGATTCTTTCTAAACTATCGCGATCAAATTCCTTACTAGGCTTCCAAGCTGTTGCTAAAAAAGGATGCATTATTATTTCTTCAGTCCGTAATTAACTTTTTCAATTTCCTCATAAGTGCTTCTTGCAGCCCTTTGAGCTAAATCCATTAGCCAATAATCGGCAACTACCAAAGCAAGCATTGCTTCTGCTATCGGAACAGCGCGAAGAGCAACACAAGGGTCATGCCTTCCTTTAGTGACAATAGTTTGTGGTAAGAAATTAATATCAATTGTTTCTTGATCTTTTGGGAGAGAAGAAGTTGGTTTGATTGCAATCTTTACAACAATTGGTGCACCGGTGCTAAAACCACCTAAAATTCCACCATGATTATTGCTTAAAAATCCTTGAGGAGAAAAAATATCATTCATCTCACTGCCGCGCATGGCAGCAGAAGAAAAACCTGCTCCAATCTCTACGCCTTTAACTGCCGGAATTGACATTAACGAAGCGCCAATTGCCGCTTCCAATTTTTCAAATACAGGCTCCCCCAAACCTACGGGAACATTTAAAGCTTGAATTTCAACAATACCGCCAACTGAATCCCTTTCTTTTCGGGCGGTTTCGATTTCTTCAGTCATCGCTTGAACTGTATCGGGATCAACCGAGCGCACATCATTCTCTTCAACTTGTTCCCAAAGATAATTTTTAGCTTTTACTTTTCCGACTTGAATTACTCCACCTAAAAAAGTAACTCCCGCTTTTAAGAGCAGTTGTTTTGCTACTGCTCCTCCAATCACACGACCAATTGTTTCTCTAGCCGAAGAGCGTCCACCGCCACGATAATCTCTGTGACCGAATTTTGAAAAATATCCAAAGTCGGCATGACCCGGACGAAATAAATTTTTGATTGCGGAGTAGTCTTTTGATTTTGCGTCAGTATTTCGCACCATGATCATTATGGGCGTGCCTGTGGTTTTTCCTTCAAACATCCCACTATAGATTTCTAGCTGATCATCTTCTTTTCTGGGGCTGACCAGTTTTGATTGTCCGGGTTTTCTGCGATCTAGTTCTTTTTGGATTTTTTCCAAATCAAGTTCCAGTCCAGCGGGGCAACCGTCAATAATCACTCCCAGAGCAAGGCCATGGCTTTCTCCGAAGGTTGTGATCTTAAATAAATTTCCAAAAGAATTTCCCGGCATTTTACCTATCAGATTTCTATAGTTTCTAAATAATCAGCAACTTCTGCTTTCCAAGAAAAATTCTTGTTCAAAAGTTCTGCAAAAGCAGTGCTGGCATCAATTTCGCCATGCGTTATCTTAACAAATTTTGGAGTTCCTGAACAACTTTTAAGCCAACGCAAAAGTTCTCCGCGATCACCATGAGCGGAAAGTCCTGATATTTCATGAACTTCAGCACGAATCGGCACTAAAGAGCCAAAAATTTTAACTTCTTTAGCACCGGATAAGATGATCCGTCCTCTGGTTTCTTCCGCTTGGTAGCCAACAAAAATAACTGTCGTTTCTTCTTTGGGAAGCCAATGCATCATATGATGAAGTACTCTCCCACCATTAACCATCCCGCTTGCAGCAATGATAATTTTTGTGCCGGTAGCTTGGTTTAATTCTTTTGATTGATCCACTGTTCGGCAGTAAGAAGTATTTGCAGTTTCTAGCGGAATATCGCCTTTTTCCAGAATTGCCAGTGCCGCCTCGTCATAGTCTGCCTTATGTGCCTTATAAATAGTTGTTGCATTTATTGCCATAGGACTATCAACATACACCGGAAGAACAGGGATTTTTCCTTCGCGTTCCAGTTCTCCGATAATATATAATAAATCTTGAGTTCTTCCTAAAGCAAAAGCAGGAATAATAATTGGTCCTCTTTTTGGAATCGCTTTCAGAAGTACTCTTGCCAAATCATCTTTCATACTTCCAGTAGGATGATCTCTATTGCCATAAGTTGATTCGCAAATTAACAAGTCACCGATATCCAAAGGTTCTGGATTGGGAAGAAGGGGAGCGACAAATCTTCCCACATCGCCGGAAAAGGTAATTCTTTTTCCCGCTATATCCATATTAATTGAAGTTGCACCCAGAATATGTCCGGCCAGGGTCGGTTTAATAAAACAATTTTCTGTAATTTTAGTCGATTGATTTTTTGGAAAAACTGTTAATTGCTTTAAAACATTTTCTGCATCTTGTATCGAATATAATGGTTTAGCCGGTTGATGTTGGGAAGTGCCATGGCGAGTTGCATACATTGCTTCTTCTTCTTGTAGATGTGCGGAATCGGGAAGTAGTAATGCGAGCAACTCTTTGGTTGCCGCAGAACAATAAATCGGTCCTTTAAATCCAAGCTTACTAACTAAAGGAAGGTAACCAGTATGATCTATATGCGCATGAGTTAAAACAATAGCCTCTAAATCCCGGCATTCAAATCTTGGTTTCTCCCAATTGCGCAGGCGCAATTCTTTTTTCCCCTGAAACAAACCACAATCAAGAAGAATTTTTTTATTATCAAACTCCACTAAATATTTAGAACCAGTTACTGTTTTTGCAGCACCTAAAAATGTTACTCTGGGCATTATTCCTCCTTGCTGTATTTTGATAAAAGATAACTTTGAATAAAGGGATCTAAGTCTCCATCCAAAACTGCTTGGACGTTACCTACTTGAAAATCTGTTCTGACATCTTTAACTAATTGGTAAGGATGCATCACATAATTTCTAATCTGACTGCCAAAATTTATTTCTCTTTTTTCACCGGCAATTTTATTGATTGCTTCCAGATGTTTTTGTTGTTCTACCTCATAGAGTTTTGCTTTTAAAAGTTTCATCGCCACATCTTTATTGCGATGCTGCGATCGATCACTTTGGCAACCGACAACAATCCCTGTAGCGAGGTGAGTAATTCTGACAGCAGAATCAGTTTTATTGATATGCTGCCCACCAGCGCCGCTTGCCCGAAAAGTATCTATTCTGATATCTTCCGGTCGGATTTCAATTTGAATATCTTCTTCAATATCGGGAACCACAGAAACAGAAGCAAAAGAAGTATGTCTTCTGTGATTAGAATCAAAAGGGGAGAGTCTGACCAAGCGGTGCACTCCTTTTTCTGAACGCAAGAAACCATAAGCATTTAAGCCTTGCACTAAAACAGTAGCACTTTTTATTCCGGCTTCTTCGCCGGGACTAGAATCTAGAACTTGAGCTTGATAACTATGTTGTTCCATCCAACGCAGATACATTCGAAGAAGGATTTCTCCCCAATCTTGAGCGTCAGTTCCGCCAGCTCCGGAATTAATTTCCAAAATGGCATCATAAGAATCGTGCTTTCCGGAAAGCATTCTACTTAACTCGAATTCGTGCAGTTCTTTTTCGGCAATCGTTAATTTGGAAGAAAATTCTTGAGTCAAATCATTATCCTGGCTTTCTTGAGCAAGATCTAAAATTATTTCCAGTTCTTCGATATCGTCTAATAATTTTTGTGCTTTATGTGCCTGGCTTTTTAAGTTGGAAATTTCTTTGGTAACTTTTTGTGCAGTGGAAGAAGAATTCCAAAATTCCGGTTGACTCGCTTCTCGTTCCAATTCTTGAATTCTTATATTTTTTTTAGGCAGGTCAAAGATAGTCCCGGAGAGACTCCAGGCGATTTTTTATATTAAAAAAACTCTGTTTTAGTTCACTAATGTCTAAGATTTGTAAATTCATAGTAATTATGCTTAATTTATTGACCTGAACATACTTTAACTGAGGATTTAAAACAAGTTTAAATAAGATAAGCAAATGGGAAGAATATTCGAAAAAAGAAAATATAGAATGTTTGCCCGCTGGGCCAAGACTTCTAAAGCATTTACCAAGCTGGGAAAAGAAATTGCAATCGCCGTAAAAGCTTCGGGACCGGATCCGGATATTAATCCAAGATTAAGAATGGCAATTCAAACTGCCAAATCTCTTAACATGCCCAAGGACCGCATTCAAAATGCGATCATTAAAGCTTCCACAAAAGGAGAAGCGGATTTGCAAGAAGTAAATTATGAAGCCTATGCTCCGCATGGCGTAGCAATCTTTGTAGAAACAGCAACCAACAATCCCACAAGAACTGTAGCCAATGTGCGATCGATTATTAATAAGTATGGCGGAACGATGGGTACTGCCGGTTCACTGGATTTTCTTTTTGAAAGAAGAGGGGTATTTGCCATTCCTAAACCAGCAGGTGATATCGAAGAAATTGAATTGGAATTAATCGATCATGGATTGGAAGATTTATTTGAAACCGATGAAGGCTATATCCTTTATTCCAGTTTTCAAAATTTTGGCAATTTACAGCGAGCCTTAGAGTCAATGAAAATCGAAGTAAGCAGCGCTAGTTCTCAAAGACTTCCCTTAAGCCAAACAGAACTTTCTGCCGAACATGAAGCTGATGTGCATAAATTAATTGAAATGCTGGAAGAAGATGATGACGTGCAAAATGTTTATCATAATATGAAGTCCAGTGGAGAATAGGTTGAAAAATCAAGAATAAAAATTCTTTTGTAAATGCTTAAAAAATTTCTAACTTTTTGCTACCACATCGGGAATTAAATGACGATTGGAACAAAGTGAATAAATACTTTCTCTCCAGTGAGTTCCGGGCAGTGCGATATTATATTTTTGATAGAAAGCAAACTCTTTTTTTTGAATCGTATAAAGCTTATTACTTTTTTCACAGATAAAGCGCTTAGAAGCTATATCTTCGTATTTGATTAAAGAGATATCATCTACCGAGAGATCTCTAACATAAGAGGCTTCGCCCTTGATATCAGCCTCGAAGTTTCCCAATAGATAGCCTCTGGCTTTTATTTGATCGTCGGAAAGAGTTGCAAAGAAAAGATTGGAAATTGTTTCTTTGTAGGGAGAAGGTGAAAAGTTTAAAGGAAAAAATTGTCCCCATTCTCCGGTTGCTTTCATTTGTTTAACAATTCTTGATACTAAATTATAATATTCATTTTTCGAATATTGTTTATTAAGAATGCAATATGATTTTCTGTTAAGTCCAACACAACCAAAGCAATTTTCATTTTGAGTATAACAGTAGGCAGAATAAATAATATTTTTATTACCAAGGCTAGCAAAACAAAATATATTATTATAATAATCAATTGTTATGGAGCGGTAAGCTAATTCGCCTCGCACAATAAAACCACGCCAAGCATCTTTTGATCCTCGCCCCATCAGCAAATATCCGCAATCTTCACATTCGTTTGTAAAAAAAGATTGAAAAATATTTTTACAATTTCTAAGAGTCTCTCCACTTGAGTTTTCACAATTAATCATTCGATTAATTTGATGATTCTGACTTTCGATAAATTCTTCTGCTTGGTTTAGAAAAAATGCCCTTTTCTTTCCAACGCCTAAATTTAGATTATTAAGGAAATTCTTATACGCCGTTTCGTTTACCGGTTTATTATAAATATAATAACTGACATTTCTTAAGCCAACACAGCCAATACAATTATTGCAGCCAATTAGATCTAAACAGGCAATGCAATTGTGGGAATTCTTACAATCCCGGCAGTTCTGACATTCATAACAGTTTTCTATGTCAACAGAATTGTAGCAATACTGACAACCCATACAACCTACACAGCTAATTATATCATTTGAGCCATATGTTTGTAGTGCATAAAAACAATCTTGACTTTCGGCAACGTTAAAAGAGAGATAGCAATTTCTAATATTTAAAGAACCATTGGCATATTCGCTATTTTCTGCATTAATATTAGTGACGGCTAAAATTCTACATTGCAATAACAACTCCTGCCACTGTTCGAAAAAAGATCTTTTAAAATCATAATCTTTGCCGAATTCTAGATTATCAATATTCCCGCTCCAATATTCTTCTGGCGAAACAACTTTAAGTCCAGTTTCCAGAGGATATCTGGCAAGTAATGATTTTCCGCTTAAATCACTTTTTCTACGGTAAAGATAAACTAGATTTTGAAAAGAAAAAATGCGACGAAGATCTTCTAATGGATGAATCTTGGGAAATGGGATATCTTCGCCCAAGTAAGAATTGATTTCAGAAAGCTTACTTAAAAACTCTTGTTCTTCATTTGAGATTTCAAATGAAGAACCTGTTATTTGGCAGATTTCATGAATCGGCTTCATCTTGACCTAAAAAATACCCTCAGAGCATAGCGGTAACTTAAATTAATTGGAATTATAATTATATTCCTCAATGATTTCAGTATCCAACATACATTGGTTTAAGTTCTTTAATAAGGGTATTCTTAGAGAATTAAAGATCTATTGTGGGCTTATTACTGTCACGTTTAACTTCCGCAATACTACTTAAAGCGCCGTTTATAGTGTAAAAGCCGATAGCCACTACGAACAAACCAAAAAGTAATCTTAAAGTAGGACCGGCAAGTTTATTGGCCAAAAAAGCACCAAACCAGGCACCTATAAAAAGACAAGCCGCAACAATGAAAGCTGCTTTCCAATCTACGTTATCACTACGATAATATTCTAAAACAGCACCCAGTCCAACTGGAGGCAATAAAATTACCAAACTTGTACCCGTTGCCTTATGCTGCGAGAATCCCAGTAAATAAACAAGGGCTGGAACAATCAACACTCCACCGCCAATACCAAATAAACCGGAAGCAATACCTGCTGATAAGCCAATTAGAATTAATAAAATTAACGAAATATTCACAAATATTTTTCTCCTCGGAGTGATTATAATAAGAGCATGTAGAAAGTGTAAAATATTTTCATGCTATAAAACCACAAATAAACTCTCAATGACATAAAAAGTAAAGTATTGAATCATTAATAATTTGCCCTAAATGTATATTTAGTTGTGAATAGAGCCGCCCTATTTTTTATTTAGTCCCGAGTAAACAAATAAGAAAAT
>CAYOOT010000084.1:0-10458 GCA_964405665.1 uncultured Bdellovibrionales bacterium
ATTCTTGTATTAACCAAGATGTCTTAAATTTTGTTCCGGGAGTTTTTACGGCAACTGAGCTTGATTATCAAAAACATAGAAGGGAGAAGTGGCAAGGCAGTGGTTTTTTAAGAATTACATTAAACCACCAAGAAGCGCAATTTGCTGAAGATTTAAAAACTGCTTTATTAGATGCGGGTTTTGACAGTGGAGAAACAAGAAAAGATAAAACTTCAGAAAGAGTAAATCATTTAGTAACTGCTTTATGTAAAATCAAAAGTGAATCACTAAATTATCGAGTTGAAAATGGAATGTTACCGTCTGACATGGCTGACAAAATTCTCAATCTGGAAATGCCCTATCTGGATGAAATAAGAAAATTTGTAAGTTTTCTTACTAATGAAGAAAAAAAATATAGGAATGAAAAAGATAAATATGGCAGAAGAAAATTCAAAGATAATATAATTGAAGAACTTTTATTTCAGAGATTACTGCCTTTTGATCATATTCAAGTTTTTTCCGAAATTGGCTATAATTCATCTGATCTCAGATTACAATTTTCTAGAGACTGTGATTCTTTTAAAAGACTACAGAAAATTAAGCTTGCCTTGCATCTTCTTCGGGGAAAATCAAAAGCAGAATTAACTCCCGATCAATTCGAGGCAACACAATTATTTAAACTTTCCAGAAATGATGCGATCAGGCTTAATCTGAGAAATAAAAATTCTTTAGATAAACTAGTTAATTTGCTTCCTGAATATAAAAAATTAGCGGCTCTAGATTTATCGAGAAGCGAAATTAAACGTTTATTGTTATTAAGCACAAACTACCAGGAAAAGTGGCAAGAAGTAGAAGCTTTAATTAAGGAACATGAATCGACAGATATTCCAATAAGTATGCTTATTAAATTTGGCTTAAATCATAAAGATCCGAGAGCAGAAATTAGACTTCGCTTAGCCAAAAGAAGTGAATTGGAACAATTTGATCTTTCAGAGTCACAAATACTTGATTTATTATTATTTTCTAAAGACCCCACAAACAGAATAAGAAATATTAAAGATCGAGCAATTCCTCTTCTCTCTTTAGGAATACCTACTTACTTTGCCAATCGAATGGCATATCAATGGATCAGCCCTTTAATCATGTGGGAGAAAATAAAAAATAAATTAACCCTCCTTACTCAAAAAGATGGTCGATATAAATTTGGCATATCCGATGCCTATGAAGTACTAATCGACAAACCATACTGCAATTTGGAAATAATGTACGATGAAGTTCTGGAAATTGAAGCAATAGGATTTTCTAGAGGTGAAGCAATTCATCTTTGGGGACGATACGAAAAAGGAATAATAAAAGCAAAAGCTATAACAGCAAGTATTATAAAATTACGAGAATTTGGATTGAGTACGGAAGATTTTTCCAATTATGAATTAAAAAGACTCCTCTATAGCAATGATCTAAAAAAAATCAGAGAAAAAATTCTCGCTAAGATTAATTTATCTGCTGAGCAATTACAAGAGGCACTCCAACTTCATGAAGACTATAATAGCAGAAAAGCAGCTACAAATGTCCAAACATTTGCAGACACTAGGACAGAAAATCTTATGTCAGAGAATCGAGATCCTTCTGCGATCAATTTTAATGAATTATTTTCAGGACTAGGTAACGCAGACTTTTTTGTCAGACAAAACAGGGCACGAGAATTAAAACAACTAAAAGATGACGGGCATTTGGCAACTCTACAAACAGCAACTTTAGAGCAAATTGCCGAAAAATTTGTAGTAGGCTTGTCTGATGATGCTCTGGAAACCCGAAAAATTTGTGCTGAAGCATTAAAAAATTTAAACTCTCTGGACTTACTAAAAATTCCTAATTTTGCTGAATTGCAAAAAAATGTTTCCCTGTTAGTCTCCGGACTAAGCGCAGATGATCCCTATATTAGACAATGCAATAGCGAAGCATTAAGAGAATTAAATGAAGCTAAATTATTAGAAGCTGTCCGAATAGAAAAAGAAGAAGTGCAAAAGGGAGTGGGGAAATTAGTTTCGGGACTCAGTGATTCTGATCCTTTAATCAGATTAGTTAATACTGGGGCATTAAAGATTTTAAAAGAATTGGGTATTTTACAAACAATAGATAAGAACTTATTGCAAACATTTGTAGAAAGATCAGTCCAAGCACTTGCGCACTACGATTCAGAAGTGCGGCTAAGTAGTGCTCAATGTTTAGCAACTTTGTTTGAAGTTGGATTAATCCGCAGTGAAACTATTAATCGATTGGCTTTTATTGAGGGAACAGAAACACTAGTTTGTGGACTTAATGAAGAAGATCCAATGGTCAGAAGAATATGCGCACTGTCATTAAGTGAATTAAAAAGAACAAACTTATTCTTGCAACAAAATGTAAATAAAATAATTTTGCGTAATGGAATAAAAAAATTAATTTCAGGACTAACTGCTGCCAATCCGGAAGAAAGAAGAATCAATTCACATGCCTTAACTGCCTTAAAAGAAGCAGGTTTATTAGCAGTGCAGGAAATAGATACGCAAGATTTGGAAATTAGAATAATCAAATTGCTGGCCGAGCATTATTGTTTCAGTTCGAATAATTATCAAATATTAGAGGACTTGGGAAAAATAGGATTGTATTCCCCCGAACAATTTTCTGCAGAAAAAATAACTGAACTTTATAATTTATTGGATCAGAAAGAAGATCCGGTATTAAAAATAGAACTAGCTATCATTTATTATTTAAAGTGCAAGCAGCCAATTGATTATGTTTTATCTGAAGTCGCAAGAATATTTGAATTTTGGGCAGACGAGCAAGGTTCTGCAAAGGCTGATTTTGATCAGCTAATAGATATTTTGGAAAACAGAAAATCAGAATTTCCCTTACCCCGGTATTCGAGTTTCTTGGCTTGCAAGTATCCGAGAAAAGTAAGCAGTATGATCTTAGGCGATGGAGGTTATTGCGAAGCTGATTTTCATGAGCATTTAACTTCCATTTTGAAATTTCCTTTTGAATTGGATTTTAAAAAACCGAAAGGATTTCCGAGAAAAATCGCTTCAGAGAACTTAGTTATACCGGAATTAGAAAAAAATTCTGAGCTTGATCTTCAATTAAAAAAGGAATCTAGACGCTTCGGAAGAACTCTAGTCTACCAACAAAATAATGGAAGATGCTTGGCTGTAAAATTACTAAAGAGAAAGGAATCTCCCGCAGTCCTTGCCAAAGAATATGAAATGATGAATTTTATAAATTCCATAAAAGATGAGTGGGGACTAATTGGGAAATATCCTCAAGGGAAATGTAGAATAGTTAAAATACCCATTGATCAATTACCCGCAGCAGCGGAAACTATACGGGCAGAAAATTGGGATATTAATCTTAAAGTAAAAGATAACTGCTATTATGCCATGGTTTATGAAGCAGATCAGGATTATTTCACCTATCTCAACGATCCCCATCTTAGTCACGATGAATTCGAAAAGGCTTTAGAAATAAATATCCATGATATCTTGCTCATGGCAAGACATGGAATCTTTAATACTGAAATAATAGAATTATTCCACAATCAAGAAGAGAGAGAAAGTAGAGTTTACAATTGGATGATCGATGCAGACGAGACGGGATATCGTAATGGAGCAGGAAGATTGGATAACGTACCAAAATCCACTTTATACCCCAATCCTAGACTTTCTGGTCCCGCAGATTTTGCTTCAATACAATTTATTGGAAGTTTGATAAAGGATCCGCAGTTTACCGATCAAGTAGATAATCGCATTACTCCTCTGTTACTGAGCCATGGTCAATCGGCAATGAAATATATTTTTGCCGGATATTTGGGAGATCAGCTGCTTGCCTTATCGCTTTTATCCGCTACTTATTTACAAAGAAGAGGAGAACTAAATTATGAAAATGAAAGAAACAATCCCCAAAGTTTTTTAGTAGAGCAACTGCAATTAATATTCGGTTCCGAATTGGGAATTGATTATCAACTGATTGCTAAAGAACTGGCTTTTTTCATGACCGGGAAATATGTGTCAGAAAATATTCCGGAAGAATTTTATCCTGAGGTAAAGATTAGTTTCCGTCGCAAGGGAAGAGGTTATGATGTAATACGAGGGCACGATTTAAATGACAGAAAATATGGCATACCCAGCCGTTCTCCAAAATCAAAACTCATGGTAAATAGTTACGATCTTGGCCCGGTAAACGGTCCTAATCCTGTCCAGGCTTTAATCTGGGCATTGTATGTTCGTTGTACGTCTGTAATAGCAGAATTTATCGATGGCAAAACAAAGAATCACTAAGTTATTAAAAGAAATTATGAGGATTATGTAACAAAAAGTATTTTTGGAATTAGATTACCTGGCTAATTTGATCTTTCATATCCATTGGGAAAGTGTTATTATCGCCTTTATGAAAAAACAGATCTTCACTAAAAAACAAAAAAATCTCTTTTTAAAATTAAGTTTATTTCTTTTACTTTTTATATGCATTTCTGGTTGCGCAGAAAACAGTGATTACCAAAATCCTTGGGATAGTGCTCCAAATTGCCGCTATGGACATTGTGCTCCTCCGGCCCCACCCTATGGCGGCTATGGTTATGACAGAAACACTTATGGTCATGATCGTTACGGCAGGGATCCTTATTATGATTATAACAGAAACCATAATCGAGAAGAGTGGCAGAGAGAGCATGATCGTGAAGAATGGAAAAAGAATCATGATTATCGCCCAGAACATTACGACACGATTCCTCCACCACCTGCACCAAGACCTGAAGCTGTGATTAGACCCAGTTGCCCGCCCGATACAACATTCGATGGAAAACATTGTATAGTTCCTGAAAATAGACGACGATCCGGTGGTAAGGGAACGGTAAATGCCTGTCCCCCAGGAATGTGGCTTTCAGGGGATCGCTGCGTTAAGAACTAGTGTCATAGCCATATCGGATAAATCACGATCCTCCTTCGCTCCGTCCTACGCTAAAGCTACGGACGGCAAGCCGGAGCTGTGAGGATATCTCTTTGAAAATGCTTTAAAATATAAAATAAGTTGAAGAAAACCTGATTTTATAATATTCCGATGCGGATAGTCATCTTTAATACCGAGTAATAATGTCAAGAAAAATTCTCTTCATTACGCCGCAGCCTTTTTTTTTAGAAAGGGGGAGTCCTTATCGGGTTAGGGCAGAGTTGCAAGCGATTGTTGAAAATGGCTGTGAAGTAGATTTACTTTGTTATAATTTTGGAAAAAATATCGCTTTAAAAAATATCAAGATCCATCGATCACTTAAACCATTCTGGATCAAGAAAGTAGGAATCGGACTTTCCTGGAATAAAATTTTCTTGGATTTTTTTCTTTTGCTTGCGGCAATTAAATTAGTTTTTAAAAATAAATATGCTGCTATTCATGGCGTAGAAGAAGCAGGTGTTATCGCCGCTCTAATTTCTTTTTTTAATAAGACACCATATATTTTTGATATGCATTCGCATATGTCCGAACAGCTATCGCAGCGCCTTGTCAAACCTGGAGGAATTTTTTATCGCATAATTTTTGGCATCGAAAAGTTCTGCATTAAAAGAGCCGCCGGAATTATTACGGTATCCGATCTGATTACGGCAAGAGTGCGCGGATTTGCCGAAAAAACCCCGGCAATCACCGTGGAAGATTTACCTCTGGATAATTGTTTTATTAGCAATCACATTCATGAAGATAAAATCAGAAAAGAATTAAGCCTTTTTAATACGAACAATATTGTCTACACCGGCAACTTTGAACCCTATCAGGGAATTGATTTACTGCTCGATGGCTTTGCCGAATTCCTCTCTAATTCCTCAATCGAAATAAGAGAAAAAATGCGCTTAATTATTGTGGGAGGAGGGGATGAGCGTGATCTTAAATTTAAGTTTTATCAGGAAAAAACTAGCAATCTAAAGCTAAATGATTTTGTTATTTTCAGCGGTCAAAAATCGGAAGATGAAATCAGCGCCTATCTGCAAATTGCCGATATTTTAATTTCACCGCGCATCGCCGGAGCACACACTCCTCTTAAAATATATAGTTATATTGCAGCGGCAAAACTAATTGTTGCAACAACAATTACGGCCCATACCAACGTTCTTAATTCAGAGAATGCCTATCTCTGCTCTCCCTCCGCAGAACATCTGGCTAATACTCTATCATTAGCATTCAGTTCAACAACTGAAGAAAAAGGGACTTTAATAAACAATGCTTCAAAATTACTTGAGGAAAGATTTAATAAAAAAGAATTTTCACGAAGAATAGGTTTAATTTATAGCGCTGTATTTGGACAAAAAGTAAGCGAAGAAGTAATGTTGCCAGCTCAAAAACTTATTGCCAACTCCAAGCAATTCATTGGAGCAAGATAAACCATCTTACTCATGCAAATAAAAAATTCTATCAAAGAATTATTTTCGAAATCAAACTTATTTTCCTTCGGCTTGGTTTTAATTCTCTTTGCCCTCTTTCACGGGAAACTTGTATTTTGGCACGATAAAGGATTCAAATTAATTCCCAAAAGCTCAGAGCTTATTTACTTTGGTGCATTATTGGTATTGATTGGCAAATCCCTTAATTACAGATTTGGCTTTCATGGTTTAATCCGACCCGAAATATTTATTTGGGGTTTAATTCTTGTTTTTTTTAGCGACTGGCTTGATGACACCTATAATTTTTTTCAAGGTCCGGCAATCAAAGGAGAATTAATTGTTTGTTTTCTTTTGTCTTATTTTTTATTAACAAAAAAATTACAAAACTTTTATTATCTCTTTTTTATTTTTGTAATATCACTTTTGTTTTTTTCTTTTTTCCAAATCAGTTCGGGCAGATTAATCTTTTCCGATGATCACACTGCCGTATTTTATCGCTTAAATCTCTTAAAAGAACATTTTCCCAATATTCCCTTCTATCAGCCTTTATGGAATGCCGGAATAGATGCTCGTGATTTTTTCTCTACGGGAATACTAAATTTATATTTTCTTGCTTACCCTTTAATTCAGTATTTCCCTTTAGAAAATACTTATAATTTAATTATCGCTTTAATGATTTTTGTTTTTTTACCTTTTAGCACCTATCTTTCCGCAAGAATATTAGGAGAAGAAAAGAAAATTGGATTTCTCGCAATAACCTTGGTTCTTTGCAGTTCAATCCTTTGGTATCGCTGGGCTTTAAGCTATGGTTCAATGGGCTTTGTCACTTCTTGTTGTTTGCTGCCGTTAAATTTTTCTTTGGCGATCAAGATTTGTTCGGAGAGTTCAATCAGATTATCCGAAGCACTTTTTTTTATTATAACATTTAGTTTGATGCTTTTTTGGACTCCAACTATTTTAATTTTTATTCCGTTGATTTTTTATGCACTCTTTAACATTAAAGAAATAATTTCCAAGAAATATCTAAAAACAATAATCTTTAGTTTATTAATTCTTAATTTGCCCTGGATCGTATTATGGCTGAAAGTGGCAAACGTGCAAAAATTTATTAGCAACGAAAATTCCACAGTTATTAAGCGAGAAAATAGAGAAGACATCTCGGCATCGAACTATCTTGATCAGGATTCGTCAGTGGATCGCCGAAAAAGCAAAGGTCAAAAAAAAGATTTATCATTAAAAATAACTTCCAAAGCGCTAAAGAGTTTTGCCACTAATTCCAATCCTCTGATTTTATTTTTGGCAATTCCCGGACTAAGCTTACTTTTTAGAAAAAATTCCAAAAAAGTTTTTGTTTCAACAATTATTTGGTTACTTTTCCTGGGATTAATTATCGCTCCCTTGAAACCACAGTTGGAATTGGAAAGAATGCTCTTAATTATGTTAATTTTACTTTGTCTTCCTGTAGCCCTATGCCTTAATTATCTATTTGAAGAATACCTGGAAAATAATCCGCAGAAATTAAAAAAATGCTTCCTGGCTTTTCCTTTAAGTTTTATGCTTTGTGGTCTTTATTCCACTTCTTCAATCATCCATAACCGCACATTGATTACCTATTCTTTTAAAGATCAGGTGGTGGATAATTTAATTACCGCTATTGAAAAAAATGCTCGGGAAAACGGAGGGCGAGTGTTATTTTCCGGCTTTGTCTTGCATGAACTGGAACAGGGTCATCTGGCGCCGCTTACCTATTTTACAAAAGTTCCTCTTATTGCCTCAAGTTTCCTGCATAATAATTGGTCATATGCCGATGTCATCCCGGAATACTATTTGGACAATCAGCAGGTAGAAAAATACCTGGATCTGATGAATGCGGGAACCGTCTTGGCCCATGAGCGCAATTGGAAAACATATTTTGGGAGTAAAACAAAGGATTACCAATTGATCATAGAAATCGGCAGATTTAAACTTTTTAAAAGGATCGGTTTTAAATCAAATTATTTTCTAGAAGGTTCCGGAAAAATTCTCGATCAAAACACTAATTCTGTAACTTTGGAATTAAACAGTCCGGAAGCAATAATTAAGTTTAAATATTTCCCTTTTTTACAAGCCGATGATTGCACATTAACACCGGAAGAATTGCCCGGTAATATTAAGTTTATAAAATTAAGTATGTGTCCAAGCAATAAAGCGATCACCATTAAATCAATTGATGGTTATAAAAGAATTATAAATTAAATGTTAATCTTTTTTTTATTTATTTTATTTTTACCGACAATCAGCGGATTTGTCTTGTCTTCAGGCCCAATGAGGAATCTTACTTTCATTAATTATTATTATACGGATAACGGAAGTTTTAATTTTTTAAAACCTGGTCCAGGGGAATTTTTCCCGTTAGTGCAGATTCATACCAATGCTTATTATAGCTGGCGCTATGATTTGGTTTTTTATTCTTTTTGCAAGTATTTAAATTTAGGATTTAATTTTTATATTGCTTTACTTTTATCATTCTCGGCTATCGGTTTTTATTTTCTCATCCCGCATTTAAACCTTGCGCAAGCAAACAACAAATTTAACAGTTGCACGTTGATAGCACTTCTGCAGTTCTGCTTTCTTTTTATATTCGGTTTTGACACGCCGCTACTGAGCTTTCTTGCCTGGATTCCTTGGATCTTATGGGGCTGCTTAATATTTATCCGAGAAAAAACATCGCTTAATCTTTTTTATTTTTCTTTCATTTTAATTTTTTCTTTCATTTCTCTTAATCAATTATCCTTAATTTCTTCATTTTTTATCATTTTTTTAGTTTTCTGTACTTTTGAAAACTTCTCTCAAAAACTTAAAATTTTTCTTTTGGCAGTACTTGTTTTTCTGCCGTTATTTCTTTCTTATCTTATTCCAGCCGTGGAATTCCCTAATTATCCAATTAATGCTCATTTGGTGCCACTTTACGGATTAACCGATGGTCTGCAAACTGATATCGGAAATCAGCCGAAATTCCCGGCAATAGATCGTGAAGCAGTCCGGACTTACTACTTTCTCCCGGCAACTGCTTTGTTGATTGGATTCTTAATAATCAGATTTCATATTTGGAAAAGAAATATTCTACTTCAACCAAAAATATTTTTCAGTTTATTTAATATTTTCTTCATTCTTTATGTTTTTATTTTATTAGACAGTTGTTTATTTTCTCCTTTTGTCAATCAAATCTCTCCCTTGGCAAGCATTTCGCGAATGTTACCCTCATTATTTTATTTGCCTCTTGCTCACACTGTTCTTTTTTTAATTTTAGTAATATATTTTATTCAATTATTCTTGATCAATGATCTTAAATTCTCTTTAATCAGTTGTTTGTTTTTTCTTGTCCCTCTGATTGGATTAGATATCAAACGAGGGGTGAATTATCCTATTTTTGCAAATAGAACCTTTATTGAATTAAATAAATTCGTAAATCATCTAATGCCTGAGAATTTAAATAAAATTTTTAATTCTCCTTCTTTGTATCTTTTAAGAAAAGAAGGCTCGACAGAAATGGAACTACAAATCAATAACAGGAAAGAATTTTCCTCCCTAGCTACTTTTCAATTTGAAATATTCTCTTCAAAAAAACAAGATGAATTAAAAAATATTTATGATCAAAATGAAAATACCCGCTGGTCTGAAAGCAATAGTGAACAAACAGGCAAAGAGTGGATTTTAATTAAATTTAAAGAGTCAGAATCAATTAAGGGGATTAAATTAAAAACCGGAAAATTCTATACGGACTTTCCCAGAGGAATAGAAATTTCTTCTCTTGATGATTGCAGCGGCAGTTATTTTAATTTTGAAAATTTTAATAAAATATTTTCTCAAAATAATTATCAGGGGGAAATTAAGCTTTCAACTGATGGATATCCTTACTATACCGAACAATATAACTTTTCCAGAATTTTTACTGCGCCGGCAGAAGGCAAATGTTTGTTGATTAAACAGATTTCCAATAATGATAATTTTGATTGGTCAGTTGCGGAAATTGAATTGTTGAAATAGGAGAGAAATCAGAAATCAGAAATCAGAAATCAGAAATCAGAAATCAGAAATCAGA
>CAYOOT010000085.1:0-10433 GCA_964405665.1 uncultured Bdellovibrionales bacterium
TCCTCCGGCTCCACCACCGGAAAAGGATCCCCATTCTCATTTGCCGCAGGTATTTCAAAAGCAAGTCCGGGAGCGTTTTGTTCTTCTGCAGTCGGACCACGGGGAACATTTTCTCTTTTACCTAAAGCAAATCCTCTTACTAAGAGTGTTCCAAATATCGGAAGATACATACTTACACGCGCATATAGCTCCACTTTGATCGGATGATTTTCCATTAGGCTTGCTACTGGAGTATTCGGTGCACTAGCGTTGTCATCAATATGCAGAGTTTGCTTATTACAAAATTTTTGGGTGTTGTTATAAAGATCTGTGTACTCTCCACATTCTCCTGGCCTCAGCACTGCAACATCGTAACTTGAAGATCCTTCGAGCGCATTAATATTTAAGAGATTTGCCGCACTGGCATTACTCGATGTGGTAAACATTGTGCCCAGCGGTATTTCTAAAGTTTTATCTACAACTTTTTGTCGGGCATCTAAAAATCTTTGATAATCCGGATCACTTGAAGTTTTATTTCGGATATCAATATCTAAGTCCGGCATTTTTGCCGCTTCATTCACGCCTTTTTCTGCCGCTGCCGTTAAAAGAACCTTGATTGTAAAGTATCTTGCAAGATCAATTACTCCAATAAAAAATAAAAGAAGAACCGGCAGAATCAAAGCGAATTCTCCCAGTGTTGCTCCTTTGTCTTGCTTAATCAGTGACGGACTTTGTTTCATTTGCTTTGTTTTTTAAGTAAACACCGGTGCTCCACTCTAGAACCTCAATTCTATTTAATCCCCGTAATTAATATCGACTTAGTATTGAAAAACATTAGCTTGATTTATTTAACTAGCTGTAAAAACAAGAGAATTTAGTAAAATCAAACTAAATAGATGGAAATTTCTATAAATTTTTAAGCAGTTCGAGGCAATTTCTCTCAATAGTTCGAAAAATAAGGCTTGTTGTTGAAGAGAAACAAAATTTAATGGATTATACCAATATTGGTATAATACCAAGGAGTGGTAATGCCAAAAAGTAAAGTAATTTTTTCCGGTTATTGAAAAAAGTTTTGGTAATAAGCGGACTAAAGTCCGCGCTCCAAATGTATTTTGCTTCAGTAGACAATTTAAATGTAAGCAAAGAGCGTACGGAGCGCGGACTTTAGTCCGCTTATTGCCAATATTTGGAACTGAATATGAAGAAACAAAAAATTAGAAAAAAAACGACTGATGCTATTAAAATCTTATCTTCCATTGCAGCGAAAGATAAGAAAAGTAATTCTTTAATTTCCGAAGCTTTAATTAATGTTCGTGTTGCCCAACTAATTTACAAAGCAAGAATTGCCGCTAATCTCACGCAAAAACAACTAGCTGATTTGGTCGGCACCAATCAACCCGTAATTGCCCGCTTGGAAGATGCCGATTATTTAGGACATTCTTTAACTATGCTGCAAAAAATTGCCTTAGCATTAAACCGTAAAATAGAGATTCATTTGGTTCCAAGGAAAAAATTAGCTTAATACTGCAAAACCTTAATTTCATCACAAATATGCCTTTGCTTGCAAAAGCTTATTGTGTAGACACTATTTAGGACTTGACCCATCCGAATCCGAGAATCGTTTAGTCATCACCATCATTCGTCCTCCAATTTCGCAATAAATTTCTCCCTGCTTCTTATACCCTAGATGAACATAAAAATTATAAGAAGTTATAGAGGAATTTAACGAGATTGCCTCCACACCATTGTGCCGGGCAAGACGCTCAAGATACTCCATGAGACTGCCACCGACTCCACGGCAATGGAAGTCTGGATCAACAAATACCGTCCGCACCTGAGCTTGATCCAAGGTGGCAGTGCCAACTAATTTTTCTTCAACAATAGCTACGTAAGTTGCGGTCCCTGTGAATCTTTTTGCCATTGTTTCCGGAGCAAATTTTGGAAGCATTCTACTAATTTCGGCCTCAGAATAATCCTGGCTATTCACTTCCAAAAGACATCTGCAAATCAACTCTGAAACATGCGCTGCATCTTCTGATCTATAGGGCCGAATTATCGTTTCTAATCTTACTGACATAGCCATATTAATCACAGGTTTAAAACTAAGATTAACACTAAATCTTAAATTATTAAAATAATAAGAAATATCAGAAAAACTTTTGCTTTATTTGTGCTTAGTCGGTTAAAATAATTTTTATGAAAACAAACTTTTTTAAATTCTTTACAGCCTTCTTATTATTCTCCTCATGCTCCAAAAGTTTTGAGAGAAATCAAAAGAATCCATTCTATGATCAGTCTTATTGTAATTCTACGATGATTGATAATGATGATTATTGTAGCGATCGCCTTTATCCAAAGCATAAACAGCCCCCTATTTTAATAAACAAGCCAAAAGATGATTCTAAAAAAGATTCCAAGGGCCAACCTGAGGTTAGATCGGAAAGCAATAATTCTAAGTCTAATGAAGGAAGAGAAGAAAATTCTCGGGATTTTGGAACTTCTTCTAGAGGAAGAGGAGATTAATTAAGGCGAAGGCGGCTCTGGAATATCCATTAGATAGGGCCCTTTGGCAGAAATTTCTAAAGTGATATTGGAAAAGAAAGGCGAGATCCCGGAAAACCTTGTCTTTAACAAAATCAAAAGATTGCCTCTTGTTGGCATAGCAGAATCTCGCTCTAGATCTGTAATCATGCAGAAATTCGTATCTAAAGAAATATTTTGGAATTGCACCAGATCATAAACTTTTTGCTGGATGTCTTTATGTCCGGCATCGTATTGATGAGTGCCTGTTTCTTCTGTCTCAAAAGGGCAATTTTGATTGGGTGTTAATTTTTCAAAGCTTCCAACTTTTAAATTCGAAACACCGATGCCGTAACGAACTCCCGAATTCACAGCATTGGTTAAAAGAATATATTGATTAAGCAGATTACCCAAATCAATTACACAAATAAATAAAGCAATTAAAAATGGAAGAACTATTGTTCCTTCCATTAAAGCAATACCTTGAGAATTTTTTAGTAATGATTTAGCTTCGGCGCCGGATTTTCGACGCAACTGTATTGCTGGTATTTCTTTTTTAATTTTTTTCTGCAGTATCAAGTCAATTCAATCTCCAAAATTGAAACTGCTTTTGTTACTCTACGCTTTCTTTATCGACAGAAATTGTGAATTTCATAATTAAGTCAGGGATTTAGGCAGGAAAAAGGTGCTAATAAGGGATGGGTTCTAAAATATCTTTGTAGTTCTAGCGGACTAAAGTCCGCGCTCCGATATGCTTTTCGTCTAAAAGTTATTTGGTGTTTCTTAGGAAAAGAATCTTTTCGCTTAAAATTTATTCTTTGCTCTGAACTTAGCTACATAATCGACAAAAAGATCATATTCGCTTTTTCATCTGTAAAAACAGTTTTGGCTTTGATAAAAAATAGCAAAACCATGCTTTGCAAATTGGAATTGGCATCAAATAGCGGATAAACCAAAGCACCGGAAAGTGGTTTTGCTGAACGAATATCCATAATCAAATTAGAAAGTCCGTCAATAATTCTTATGCCATACAAACCGCCTTCAACTGAAGTATATGGAATTAATTGTTCTTTTGAAGCATCGATCGCTTTTTCCGCAATCCCTCCAAAAACACTAAGTGGACGAAGGAACATTCCCTGTTCACTAGCGCTAGGAAATAAGAAAGAAAATTGATTCGCTAATAAAAGATTGTCATTAATTTCCGAAGCACTTTCTAACCAATACTCTGTTGAAAATCCTGTCGTACAATTGGGAAGATGTCCGCCAATTCCGGCTTTAAAGTTAAAATGTTTGATTATCTTTACAGAGTTTAGAGAATTGGATTTAAGTTCTTTGATCAAACGGAAACCAGCCAAATCTTTAGAATATTTGGTTTTTAAATAATCTGTGGGGATTGCAATTGTTGCTTTTGCCTGCTGGCCAACAAGTTCTTTTATTTCCGGAATACTTAATGAATTAAAATCTTTTTCAAAAAAATAGTCTACATAGTTAAGGGCAGCTTCATACTCAGGTGAATAATTTACCAGATTAGTCTTTCTTGGTTTATACTCAAAATCAACCAAAGCTCCCGAAAGTTCCGGTTTGAAAATTAGATTCATTAATTGAGTATCAATGTGAATTTCTTTTAGACCATCGTAATCTAGATCAGCATATTCCTGCTTTACCCAACCATTGACCGGATCAACTTCCGGATTGTTGATTGTATCAATTTCTACCTGGGCATGGAGAATTGCTTTATAAATCTGTTTTCTCCAACTACGATAATCGAAGAGATGAGAATCACCAAAAAGTTTTATTGCTTCCTGATAAAAAACATTAGCATCACTTAAACGCTGCTTATTGTTGTAAAATAAAGGCTTATTTTCGATTTGCGCAGCTAATGGAGAAAGATCCTGCTCTAAACGTTTAAGTCTATTGGCAATTAATTCTTTGGCCTTCGATGGGACTTTTAGCAAATCCGTAAACTACTAGCTCCTTTAAGTTAAAGAATTACCGGCTTAGGCATGGAAAGTTCATTTGCCAAAAAGAAAAATATTCTTGCAGTATAAAGTCCAAAAGCTTCTTGTTTAATCTCCGCGCCAGCACTTGCTTGATCGGCAAAGGCCCGAAGCTCTGAAGAAAGTTCTCCATATGCCGATCTCGAGCCTACAGAAAGTTTTCCTTCAAGTTCAAGCATCGCCAATTCGGTTTGATTAAGATTATCAGAAATCTTGGCATCTTTTTGCTGAACACTGATCAGTGTCGTTTGTAAATTTTTTTCAATACTCGTTGCTAAAGGAATTAATTCGTTCCTTTTAGTTTGATATTGGGCAACTGCTTCAGTAAGTCTAGTAGTGGATTCATCAAGAAGCTGGCTAACCGATTTTGGTTGTCCACGTTGCCACCAATACCCGCCCCAACCGGGAAGATGATGCCACCATTCTGCTCCAAAAGTATCATTCTTGCAGCCAAAGCTAATCAGGATTAAAGAAATTGAAAAAATTTTTAAGATTTGTTTGTTCATTTTTATATCGATATATAATAAAATAGATGTTCTTTTTTAATGGCTTTAGGGTATATCGTATAACAGCAATTTTGCAACGAAAATTAAGAAGAAACCAAGATGATTAATAAAGAATTTATGAATTTCCTAGTTTGTCCCTTAACAAAGCAAACCTTAAGTATTGCTGAGGACAGCTTAGCTTCAAAGATCAATCAGGCAATCGAAAATAAGTTACTAAAAAATAATTCCGGTGAAATAATCTTAGAAAAAGTCGATACTCTATTGATACGAGAAGATAAAAAACTTGCCTATATAGTAAGAAATAATATTCCCCAAATGGTAGTCGAAGAAGCAATTGACTTAAAAAATTTATGAAAAGCTTTTTTATTATTCTTTTTTCCATTTTTTTCTTAAACAGCACCTGCTTTGCCCAAAATAAAAGACCTGTTATTAGTCCTACTGCAAGCCCAACACCGGAAATACCTAAAGTCGAAGAAAACTATCGTTATAATACTACCAATAAGCGCGATCCTTTTAAGCCTTACAACCTCGCTTCTACGCCAGTTCCCAAAGAAGGGAATGTGTTAACTTCATATTCACTTGGGCAATTACGTCTAACTGCAGTTGCAGTTTCTCCTCAGGGAGAACGCAAAGCTATTGTCGAAGACAATCAGGGAAGAGGTTATTCCATTAGTAATGGTGCTCTTATCGGCAAAGAGGGGGGCAAAGTAATCAATATAGAACAAGATAAACTGATTATTGAAATCAATAGAATTGATTTTACAGGCAAGGAACTTAAAGAGCTAAAAGAGTTAAAAATCAATTTAAGTGGCCCTGCTGGGCAAATAAAAGCGGTAGATAACACTAAAAAAAAGAAATAACCGAATAAATTACTGCTAATATTTTGATTCTTTTATGATTTATCCTATTTTTTAGTCTTTTTTTCTGATAAAATTTACTTTAATTAAATTTGATTTACTTGCCGATCAGGTATTTGAACCCGTAAAAAGGTTCATAGCGTCTTATAGTTGTTAGTAAAATTATGTACTATTGAAATCTATTATTATAATGATTAAGTTTCCAATTTAAAAAAGGATAAATTTTGGAAATAGATTCTGCAAAACTTTCAGAGCTAACAGGTGCTAGTAATACTATGCCTGCTGTTCCATATAAAAATGGAAGCGGTGAGGCCAGTCCTAGTTATCGTAAGCTTGTGGCTGCTTTTGAAAATTTTCGAGGACATAGTCACCTGGTAATTCTCCAAGGAACCCCGGATCCTGATGCAATTTCCTCAGCTCTAACTCTTGAATTTTTAGGTTTGCAATACGATATCGATACGACCATTCTTTGTTTCAATAATGTCAGTCACCATGAAAACAGAGCATTGGTAAAACGTTTAGGAATTCAGCTTACAAGATATAGCCCTGAGTTTGATCTTTCTCCCTACTCTATTTATAGCATTGTAGATTCTCAAAGAACTCAAACACCGATAGATACCAGACTCTTTGAACATAACATTAAGTTTTTTGCTTTTATCGATCACCATCGCGAAGATATGGTCACACCTCAAGCGATGTTTGTGGATATTCGTCCCCTTTCTGCTTCTACCGCTGCAATTTGCACAGAATATTTAAAAGGTGCTTTCCCTGCAGGTTTAGTCCCAGGGGATCCAGCACAAGTTCGTTTAGCAACTGCTTTAATGCATGGTATCCGCAGTGATACTTCAAAATTTCTTACGGCCAGTCGTTTCGACTACGAAGCGTCTGCCTTTCTCGCTCCCTGTATCGATAATCAGGTAATTGAGTTGATTGAGCGCAAGGTTCTTACTTCTTCAATGCTTGATATGTTTGAAAATGCTCTAGTAAATAGGAGAATCCATGATAATTTTATTTTCTCTGATGTTGGTTTCGTCCGCTCTATTGACCGCGATGGCATCCCGCAAGTTGCGGAATTGCTATTGTGTCGTGAAGGCACGGATACGGTCTTAGTATTTGGTATCGTCGATGAAAAAATAATTGATGGTTCACTGCGCACTCGCAGTGAAACAATCAGTCCTGATGAATTTCTCAAAGGCTTCCTGGGTATTTCACCGGAAAGTGGCCGTTACTATGGCGGAGGAAACATCAGGGATCGCGGTGGATTCCAAATCCCACTGGGATTTTTCAGTTTGCATGAAGATAAAAATCTTGTTTATACAATGGCTCGCCAAGTTATTGAAAATTCTTTTCTCGATTATATCGGTAAAACTGAAGGGAAGACCGAAGGTAAAGTTGTCGGAGCGGTATAGTTTTTTCTAAAAATACAATACTATCTTTTATAACAATGTAGAAAAATGTCCTGAAAAGCTCCTTTATAATTATAAGCAGTTTTAATCGAATAGCAAAATCCATTATCCTCAAATATCTTTAAAAATTCTGAAAATTTAGAAGGTTCATTTGCTAAATGATGATGAAACTCAATTAAGTAGTTATTTACTTTTTTTAGACAGGATGTTGTTTCTAAATCTCTGATGATTTGCCATTCTGCCCCTTCTACATCAATTTTTAAGACATCAATGTTGTCTATATTATCAAGATAGCTCGAGAGTTTTTTTGCAGAAACTTTTATTTCTTTATCACCACCTCTTGCTTTTTTAGTAGAACCAACCATTGTTCCCAAATCTTTCCCAATAAAAAAAGATATTTCACCTTCTTGATCCGTTAAGGCAAAATTGTAGGCATCAACTTTGGTTAAATTGTTATTTGCTATATTTTTTTGAAGCAAGTCATAGGCAAAAGGATTTGCTTCAAAAGCAATTATTTTAGCCTGGGGGAAAATTTTCTTAAAATAAAGTATCGATATTCCAATATTTGCGCCACAATCAATAATTAATGGTTCATTAGTCTTTAGCTCAATAAAATATTCTTTTTCTATAAATATTTCTCTAATTAAATAGATGAATGAATTCAAATTATAAGTCAATATTTTATAGTTAGAAAAATATTCTGAAAAAGGTTGATCACTTTTATGACAAAATTTTATTTTTAACCAAACCTTACTAAGGGAAATAAAGTTATTTATTTGCTCTTTGAAAGTTCCACCTGCTTTTTTTGCTCCTTTATAATTCTTATAAATTGTTTTTAATATCATATTCAAATGCCTCTGCTAGTTTGATTTTTATCTAGTTTATATTTTGTCACATCGATGCAGTATTTTGCTTAACTCTCTGGTAATTGTATTCGACGTTAATAAACATTACGTCTGTCCAACTAATAAGATCTTGCTGGAAATGGGATTGATAAAAGTTTACAAGAGAAAAGTTATGTTCTAAAAGAAAGCGAAAAACCTCAGGAAATGAAGGAAGTTCTTGATACATATTGGAAAAGATAAATTCAAAATAAATCAAGCCAATTTTGTTTTCTTTCATCAATCCTTCCGCACCTTTAAAAACCTCTAAATCGTATCCCTGAGTATCTGATTTTAAAATGTGGACAAATTCAATATTCTGCTCTTTGGCGACAGAGTCTAATGTTAACACTTTAACATTTGTTGTTTTCTCTACCTGACCAGTACAAAATTCGCTGGGAGTTAAAAATGATCTCATATATGAAATATTGTTTTCTATAAACGGTAATGTCGCATGGCGCGATCCCACTCCATAGTTCCAAGTCTTTACACCATCCAGATCCTTACAGTGCTCACTGAGTTTCTCATAAGTACTTGGGCTAGGTTCAAATGAATTAATTAATGAATTGGGAAATACTTTTTTAAACTCATCTACTGATTGACCAATATTCGCACCAACATCAAAAATAACAGGATTTTGTATCCCTTTTAGAAAAAAACTCATGTCCTGAAAAGGATCCTGACCAAATTCTCCTGGACTATATCTCACTACATCGTAACCGATTTTTCTGAGAATATCGCGGATTAATCCTTTCATATTTTCCATAAGTTATATTCATTGTCGAATATACTGACAATAGATAATCAAGAAAAGAATGTCTACACCAAAAGTTATTTGAGATCTGTCCTTCTAGCACTGGTTCTATGAAATCTGCATAAATGTAGGAATTCTATTATGCCTTAAAAACCAAAATATAAAATATCGATAATCTCTCCTGAAAGCGAAGAATAGAAGCAAAGCAGCAAAAGCATAGCAAGTCTTAATAAAACGCTGAAAATAAGAATGAAAAATACCTATATTTATTCATTAATCATCTCTTTTAAAATATTACGTAACATTTTTTTTTCTTCAATTGCAACAGCATCCTTTTTTTCTAATTTTTCCAAATTGAATCTTGATTTAAATTTTCTAAATAAAGGAATTACCGGCGGCGCCAATTCATTTAGTCTTGTTTCCAATTGTTTAAAATCATTTTGCACCAAAAGAGAGTCGAACATCGCAATGATTTTTAAAAGATCTTTTTTGTTTTCAAAAATCCTAAAATATTTTTTGTTGCCGATTACTTTTTCAAGATTTTCTTCCTGATTGAGTTCCTGTTCCAAAGAAAGATAAACCCTTTGAAAATAAACTTTTTTGAGAAATTGCTGGAGAAAATAAAGACCAGTGAATAAAAAAATATTTAGAAAAACAACAAAGAACCAATTGCCTTTAAGAAATAAAAGTTTTTCTTTACTCATTAATGATAATTAAAATTCTACTACAACTTGGACATTGATGCAGTTCACCAGATAATACCTGATTAAAAATCTGAGGACGAATGGCGGTAAAACAAACTCGACAAGAACCGCTAACGATTTGAGCAATTGCTCCGGCAGGATAACGGGCAGTAATTTTTGAGTATAAGGTCTTAACTTTTTCATCAAGAGTGCTTAGCAATTCTTCTCTTCTTCTTTTAAACTCCTCTTGCCTTTTGGTAAGATCGGCAATTAAAGTTTCATTTTCGGCGTTTGTATTTTCAAAATCTTTTTGCTTTTGTTCTAAAATGGCTCTGGCTTTTTCTTCGGCTACTTTTTGTTTTTCCGTATCCTCCATCATCTGCAAAACTTTTTGTTCCATTGTTTGCAGAGTTCTTGCCGCAATATCAACTTCTCTCTCCATCAGTTTGGCACTTTTGGTTCCTCCCAAGGAAGTAAGTTGCTTTCGGCGTTCAATAATTTTTTTATTTTCTGTTTCAACTCTTTCTTCTTCTACTTTTAACTTTTTTGCACCATCTAGATGCTGTGCCGCCAATTTATCAAAATTTGTTTTTAAGTTTTGTATTTCTTTTTGAGCAGAGTTTTTTTGATCGGCGATATTTTTTAGTTTCTGAAAGATTACTGCTATTTCCGTATCTAATCTGGATAAGTCTAATAAATTTGAAGGAGAGTTGTTATTTGAAGAGCCGGGAACGGATGAATTTGTTTCCACCAATGATTACCAATATGAAGGAAGTTATTATGTGGCCCCACCAGGACTTGAACCTGGGACCCTCCGGTTATGAGCCGGGTGCTCTAACCAACTGAGCTA